>JAJDCM010000303.1 GCA_029260825.1 Planctomycetota bacterium
GGCCCGCCTGCTGCGTGCCGGAACGCCGCGGCGGACCACGACGGGTTCCTCCGCAGAGACCGGACCGTGACTGACCAAAAGAGGGGAAACCGGACATTTCTACTTTGGAGAAAACCGGACATCTGTACTTTGGGCCGACACCCCGGGGGATCTCAGCCTAGAGCGACCGTAGGACGACGGCACCCGGGTCACGGTCCGGGCGCTGCCGTCCGTCATCGAGGAGCTGCGCGCGCCGCTCGGCGGCGGGTAGCTGGCGAAGGCGGCCCGGGCTCCTTCCGAAGAGCCGGAGACGAAGCAGGCCGGGCTAGACGAACTCGCCGTGCGCTGGCCAGGAGACGGCGGCCTCGGGACTCACCCGCGGCATCCAATACGCCCTCCCCCGAACGCATCGAGATCGCCTGGGTCGCCTTCGCCGACGGAACCGCTTCACCGCGGGCGAGCCCGGCACCTCGTCGATCGTGATCCACCCGGTGCCGATCGGCCATCCCGACGACCTACTGGGTCCGCCAACGGCGGTCGAGGTGCCGGTTGCCGCGACGCACGGTGCGGTCGGAGTACACGAAGTCGTCGAAGCGCTGCTCGTAGAAATCCTCGTCGGTCGGCGGGAACGGGTGCAGGATCGAGAGCGTGCTGCCGCGATCGTGGAAGGGGCCGAACAGCAGGTGGCCCACCAGGTGAGCGAGGCCGTGGGCCGCCCGGGCGCTGGTCTCGCCCACCTCGTCGCTGTGGACCTGGACCCAGGAGCGCAGGTTCGTACGCCCACGGGAGCCTGGGAAGCCGAGTCCGCCAACCACCGCGATGAGCTGGGCCATGCCGGGCTCGCCGGCCCCCTGGAAGATGCCGCCCTGGGCCGGAGAGCGGGCCAGCCGCCGCGCGTCGCGCCACCGAACCCGCTCGCGGTAGGGCAGCACGTTCGTGACGTCGTTGCCCTCCACCAGGTTCACCGCGATGCGGACCGTCCGGGGGCCCAGCGGCAGGTCCACGACCCGCTCGCGCTGAGCCTCGCGCAGCAGCAGGTCCGGGCGGAAGCCCAGGAAGCCCGCATCCAGGCTGCCCACGTAGGCTCCCTCCGAGGTCGAGAGATCGAGATCGATGCCCGCATCGAGGGTCAGCACGATCCGGCCGCGGTTCGGGTGGTCGCGCAGGAAGCGGGCGATCGCCCGCGGATCGGTCGGGTCCCCGCCTGCGGCGGCGACGTCGGCGAGGATTGCCTGGACCATGGCCGGGAGGTCGGCGGGGTTGGTGGCGAGGATCGTCCGCTCGCAGGTGACGAGCTCGCCCAGCAGCGACGCACCCGCGTCGAAGGGCAGGATGGTCCCGCCCACGACCATGGTGTCGACGCTCTCGTTGAGCTCGTGCGCCGTGGTGGGGCGGACGACGATCTGGTCGTCGCCGGCCGACGCATCCTCGGCGAACGGAAGCCCCTGGCGGAACATGCGCTCGACCTCGAGGTCGATCGTGTGGGTCGGAGCGCCGGCCGGCGGCCCGACCACGTCGACGCTCGCACTGGCCGTCCCGCTGCCCGGCGTGCTCGCGACGACCAGCCCGCTGCGGGTCTCGCCGGGCGCCAGGTTCGCCGCCGCCAGCGTGGTGGACGCGCCGAGCGAGCTGGAGAGGGTGCCGATGCCGCCCTGGGTCGTCCAGGAGGTATTGGCCTTCGGGGTGCAGATATCGTCGGACGTGCCCGGCACACCGTCGGGACCTGGATCGGGGTTCCCATTGGCGTCCAGGGGGCAGTCGAACGCACTGAAGGCTTGGGACGAGCCGGAGGCCAGCGTCGAGGACTGCGGGGAGATCGCGAGGGCCTGGGGAGGAGAGGCGGCGAGCACCGTCACGTTCGCAGCAGCGCTGAAGGCGCCGTCACTCGCGACTACCTGGCCCGTTTCGGAGACGCTCCCCGCCGGAAGAAACGGAAGCAGGGTCGTAGTCGGTCCGGAAGCATCGCTCACGGTCCCGATGCTCCCTTGAACCTGCCAGCTGGTGTTGGCCTTCGACGTGCAGAGGTCGTCGGAGGTGCCCGGCACGCCGTCGGGACCTGGGTCGGGATTCCCGTTGGCGTCGGTGGGGCAGTCGAACGCGCTGAACGTCTGCGTCTGACTGACGTCGAGGGTGGCGGAGCTTGGAGAGATCGAGAGCGCGCTCTGCACCGCGGGCTCGACGAATACGACGACGAACTGGTTGTCCATCAGCAGCTGCGAGAGGCCCTGGAAGTTCGTCTGGGGTGCGGTCAGGTCGTCAGCCGTGCCGAAGATCCCGTCCGGCCCCGGACAGGTCTGGGTGGTCGGCGCGTTCGGGTTCGGGACGAGGGGCGGATCGACCTCTGCCGTCAGGATGACGTCGACGGCGATCGCGCCCGCGACCCCGACGAGGGGCGCCGGGAAGGTCACCAGGTACGCGAGGGCCGCACCGGCCGGCGGCGCCACGGGAGACAGGACGCCGTTCACACTGGCCCCGCCGGCTGTCACCACGACCTCGACCCCCAGCAGGGTGATCGGGAAGCCGATCGTGGAGCCGGTCGGATCGGGCGTGACGGCCGGGATCACCACGTTCACCGCGGTGACGTCCCCCGGTGTGCCGGTCGCATCGACGGTGTAGTGCAGGACCAGCTGGTTCGTGACGGAATCCCCCCGCGACGACACGGGCAGGGTCGGGTCGCAGTCGAGGAAGTTGTCCACCACGGCGGCCTGCCAGCTCAGCAGGTGGCGCGTCTGATGGCCGGAGGTCGTGAAGGGCCCGAACGGGAACTGGAGGGTCTCGTCGATCGCGCCGCTCTTCGTCGAGCGGGTGAATCCGGAGAAGGTGAATCCATCTGTCACGTCCACGGCGATGGGGATCGAGTGCCTCGGCAGCTCGGCCACCATGGCGTCCCGCAGCCCGGGGGCCAGAGCCGGGGGGGCGGGGGACGGGGAGAGGCGGTCTGCGGGCCCGCAGCCCAGCAGGGCGAGTCCGAGCAGGGCGAGCCCAGCGAAGACGGGGGTCCGAAGGGCGGCGGCGGCCGAGATGCGACAGGTCATGACGTGCCTCCATGAAGGGCCGCACTGAACCTATGGCACTGGAGCCGCCACGAGCTTGACCGTGGTCTGACCTTTCTCGGAAACGGGGCTGCGCCTCGCGAGGGTCCCCGGAGGGCCAGAGGCGCGGTCCCGACGCGGCCCACGAGGCTCTAGCGCTCCTGCGACAGCAGCTGGCCGGTCTGGGTGCGTAGAGGACTGAGTCGCAGCCCAGAACGTCTTGCCTTGCTGGGCGCCCCGCCCTTCTCCCAGTTCCCAGTTGGGCGTCGGGTTTCGCCGCGATGAGGCGGGCTGCCCGTCACCAACGACCCTAGGTACCAGGAGGCGGCGAGTAGCATGGGTGCGACTCCGGCCTCAGGCACGGTCTCGAAACGGGAGACGGCATAACTTCGGGAGTGGTCCGCGAGCGGCGACTCGATAGCAAGAGTAATCTGCGCGATATCCGCGAAATCCAGAACGGGTAGGACAAAGAAGCGGGCTTTCGGAGGTCCGATAAGGCCCGAAGTGACAACTCCCCGTGTAGCCGGCCCAGGTCCTCGCCTCCCTGGAAGGCACCCAGCGTGCGGTACGCTGGGAGCTCGTGGGCAAGCTCGGACGCATCCGGAGCCGCCGCGGCGGCCGCGAGTTCTTCCTGGACTTCCGCCCCTACGGGCGCGTCTGGTCGAACCGCGGCATCCGCATCACGGACGAAGCGACGGCCCGCCGGCTCCTGGAACAGATCCGCGGCCAGGTCGCCGAAGAGCGACCGCTCGAAGAGGTGCTCGCCGACTACCTGCCGGCGCACGCGAAGCCGAGCCTCGTGCCGGCCTGGATCGAGAAGTGGCTGGACCTGAAGCGCCGCGAGGCGGCGGCCGGCGACCGCTCGCCCACCTACCTGCGCGAGCTCGAGCGCTACGCGCGAGCGGGCGGGCATTTCTCCTGGTGGCGACACCGGAGCATCCACGAGATCGAGTACGGAACGCTTGAGGACTGGTCACACTGGCTCGCAGACCGCGGCCTCTCGCCAAAGACCCGCCACAACGTGATCGCCGCCTTTCGCTCCTTCGTCGGCTGGCTGAAGCGCCGACGGAAGATCCGCGAGCTGCCCGAGTTCCCCTGGCCGAAGGTCCCGGAACACGAGCCGCGGGTGCTCACGCTAGAGACCCAGGACGCGATCCTCGCAGCCATCCCCGAGGCCGACCGCGGCATCTTCCTCGCCCTGGCACGGATGGGACTTCGACCCGGCGAGGCCGTGGCCCTCGAGGCTGCGGACTACCAGGACGGCTGGCTCCACGTCACCCGCGCGCTCAAAGGGCGCCGGCTCTCCGACCCCGTACGGGCCCCGAAGAACAACCGTGGCAAGCGCCTCCCCGTGGACCCGGAGCTCCAAGCGTGGATCGACCAGCACGTCCCGCCTGAGCGGCGGATCCGCGGCGGTCTCCTGTTCGAGAACCGCCGAGGCAAGGACCCGGTGCGCCGCTGGACGCCGACGTCGCTCCACCGCCGCTGGGAGGCGGCCTGCCGCGCCGTGGGGCTCACTGCACCGATTTCGCTCTACGAGGGCACCAAGCACACCTTCGCCACGAACGCGAAGCGGCGCGGCGTCGAGGACCGTCTGCTGCAGCGCTTCCTCGGCCACCGCGACCGGCGCTCGGTGGAGCGCTACGCGCGGCTCGCGGACGAGGCGCTCATCGCCGTGCTGAGGCCTCTTCCGCCGACAATGGAGAGCGACGGTTTGTCGCCAGCTTGTCGCCAAGCGGGGGAGCGGTCTCGGAAGCCCTCGAAACCGCAGGTGAAAATGGTGGAGGCGGCGGGAATCGAACCCGCGTCCGCCGACTCAATCTTCTCGGCCCAGACCCGCACCGAAGACCCTGAGGAACTCGAGGTCCTTGGGGCGACCCGCCGCTTCCTTCGAGCGCAACAGCTTCTCGAGGCTCCCGACGCGCACCTCGGACCCGGTGATCCGAAATGGAGTCGCGTCCGCATCCAATTCTGCGTAGCCGAAGCCTGCGAGGGACAGCAGGAGATCGATCTCCCCG
>JAJDCM010000304.1 GCA_029260825.1 Planctomycetota bacterium
AATCTAGATCCGGCTTTTTGGGTTTTTGGCTGAGAAAGAACAGGTGGAGAGTCTTCGGGTTGGCCTCTGCCTTGGGATAGGGATTTGAATCAATAGCACTTTCCAGATCTTTTTGGCTGAGAAGAAGGATCTGAGGACTGAAGCCGTGCTGGCTTTCGATCTTCGATGAAATTCTACTCATCATGGCTGCAGTTACTTTTTTTGTGGATTGAAAAACAACGTTGCCGCTTTGGATATAGGTTCTGACGCCTTCGAACTTGAAACCTTCCAGGAGTTTCACGAGTTCTTTCATGGGAAGGATGTTCTTTCCCCCGACGTTGATGCCGCGCAACAGTAGAATCCATGACTTCATGCGATTACTCTCCAGGGGGTCGTTCTTTCTTCCTGGCTTGATCGGTTACCCGAGTGATGAACTCGGTTTTTGCCAGGGTATAGGCCACCCGATCGTATCTGGACCCGGCGGCAAGCCGAACTTTTAGCTCTTCATACTCGGCAGCCAGGCTTGGATTTTCGATCAACGCATCTCGAAAGAGAAGTCGATCCCAGTGTTCAGTAAAATGATTCTCTACCATATGAATGTGATGAGTGCGAACCATGGTTGACCTGTGCCGTTTGATGAACCAGGCGTAGAAAGGGGGGACGTCGTCACCGGAAGTGGGGCGCCAGAAGTAGTCGTATCCCTCAGCCTCGAGGATCGGTGCGATTCGTTTCTTTGCTTCATCGAGGCTGTTGACCTCGACGAGAATATCCACGACAGGCTTTGCGGACAGCCCAGGAACGGCGGTGCTCCCGAAATGCTCGATGCGTCCGAGGAGATCTTGAGGGAGGGAGGAGAGTAGGTGCTTTTTTTCTTTGAGGAAAGCCTCGGGCCATGACGAATCGTAGGAAACGATGGTGATCTCTTCCTTGATGACCCGTTGGATCTTTTCTTCGAGAGATTCCGTTGATCGATCAGGTTGGATTCGTTTCACGAAAGAAAGCCCGTTCTACTCATTGGTTTTCTTGCCCATGCGAATGAAGAAAAATACCATCAGGAAGCCATAGAAGACGAGAATGACGAGGTAAGCCAGGACGGCGGAAACCGAGCTTCCCATTTGCTGCACCCTTCCTCGGTGAGATGGGGGACGAACTACTCAGCTGCCGCGTTTGGCATTGTATCACTGGATGACTTATCGAAGGAAAGCTCAATCCCCGCGGTTTTGTAATGGAATGGACCGAAGGATTTTCAGGACACTCTTTGCTTTTCGAATCCTCTTTTCCTTCCAGTCTGCTCCTGCATCACCCCTTGCTCTGTCGGTAAGCCAGGCCGCCTCCGGATGGTATCCGAGGCCTTTCACATCTGCCTTGGACCAGGCGTTCGCGAATTCGACGAACGTGGGAGCCTTTCCCGCCGTCCAGAACTCCCGGGCGAGAATCCGGGCGATGGCGCCATTTCTGAACTTCCCGTCCGTCAGGCTTTTCAGCAGGTCGATCATGGCCGGGCTTTTCTTGTCATACCGCCCGTAGTAAAGACGGTCGGTAGGAAGAAGGCCTTCAGGAATCGGGTCCGTTCGCACGATGTTGGCGGGAAAGCAGGTTTCTGCGAGTATTTTTCCAGTTGTTAGATAGTGACGGATCCGATCGAGAACGATCGATTTTCTGTCCGTGTCTTTTGTGCTTTTCGTTTGGCCAGACTCTGTTCTTATCCGGATTCGATAAGGAATCGTGTGTTTCTTGCAGAAGGTCTGGAATTCCTTCAGGTTCAAGTAGTTCAGGTCAGCAAGGAGTTCTTCTTGCTTGGCCTTGCCAAGATGCGAGATCAGAGATGGCATGTTTGTTCACTCGGGTTTCTTTGCTGTCAAGCACGCGATTGGAATCGTCAGAGCTAGCTCCCCTTCCCGTTGAGCCAGCTCGTTGAGCCTTCTCTCCAGAACCGTGAACGTCTCCTCGATTTCGTCTTCTTCAAGGAAGCTCTTCCAGCCGCCAAGGAAACCCAGACGGATGAAATAGTGACGCAACAGAGCTGATCCATCGGCGAACCGGATTCGGAATGAACTCGTGGCAACGTCGATGACTCGAAAGCCTGCGTCCTCGAGCAACAAGGAGACGGAGTTTGCCGTGCCTCGGTGATTGACATGATCCTCCAAGGCGGACAGGCGATCTGTTTTTCTCAACTCACTCAAGACCGAGTGATACACCTGATAAAATTCTGCCATGTGGCCGACCACGTTCGTGGAAAGAAGAAAGGTTGAGCCTGGTTTGGCAACTCGATAGCATTGAGTCAAGATCGTGGGCGGATCGTCAAAGTTGTTGACTCCGAGATTGGAGACGACAAGATCGACCGAGTCGTCTGGAAGGGAAAGGACCGACGCGTCTTGCTCGAGGAGTGTGATGTTGTTGAGTCCCCGGTGCTTCATCTTGCGCCGAAGCTGGAGCATCGCCGTTTTCCAGGGGTCCACCGCGATGACTCGACTTCCCTCTCCGCATCGTTCGGCGAGTTCGATGCTCAAGAATCCGGTGCCGGATCCGACATCCAGGGTGGTTTGGTTCGGCCGGAGCGGTGCCCGGTCAAGGATCATGAGGCCGAAGGGGGCGGACCAGAGCGGTAGTTCATCGTACAGCTCGAAGAACTCATCTGTGTGCGGGTTGATTTCGGCCAGGTATTCCATGTTCAACTTTCATCGTGCTGGAGGTTTCCGAGCGGTTTACTGTGCCCCTTTGACCTGAGGTCGGTGGCAACAACCAGGCGGTATCCAAGATCGAGCTCTTGCAGCCGCAGGATGTGCCCGTAGCGTTTTTCCCACTCACCCGAATCGAGATCCCGCTTCAGCTGGGCAAGGCCCCCGTCTACGTTCTTGATCTTGGAGAAGGTGGAAATCGCCAGACGCACGTGGTCCTGAAGATATTGTTCCGGACGCCTCCAATAGGCACCGAAGAATCCGTCGGTGCAATCATGAGGAATCTCGACAGCAGTCACTTTCAGAGATCCTAGTGCACTCTCGAGGCGTTGCTGGGTCGGGAAGATCTTCTGGTCGATGTCGAAAACCTCAGGGAAGTAATCGAGGAGCCAGAATTCGTAGGGGGTTGGATCCCAGGTCAAGATCACCACCCGGTCTCGGGCCACTCGACGGAGCTCTTTCAGCCCTTCCGTGATGTTGTTCCAGTGATGGATCGTGAGGATCGCGAGAGAGGCGTCAAAGGAGTGATCAGGAAATGGTAGCTGAACACTCGACGCTTGTACTGCGGGGGCCGCATTGATGGATCTCTGTCGAATCATGGTGAGAGACAGCTCAACGGCAAGGACCAGTCGATCGTGTGGCTCGTAGGAACCGGCCCCAGCCCCCACGTTCACCACGCTACGGGTGGCTCCGAGAGCTTTGATCAAAGCGTTTTCGATTCTGATATCCGGTTGGCGAAGGGAGCTGTATCCATGGCCGATCGTGTCATAAAGGTGATTCACATCGTCTCTCCATGAGCAGTCTTTCCGGTGGCTTTGGCGAGAATCGAAGCAATGAAATCACTTTTTCCCTCGAGATAGGCGGTCCGGTTGCGGCCGTGTTTCCCGGAGAGACGCTTCTTGAGTTCAAAATACTCCCGGGGAGCCTCCTCATGTTGGCGTAGATGGTCGCGAAATGCGAGATGGTTCCGCCAATACTCCCCCTCCAGAAGGACGCAATGGAGATGGTGACTTCTTGGGACCTGGGAGGGTTTTCGAAAGTAGCGGCGCTGTGGAAGCTCCTTTTCGTAGGCAGGGACGTACCCGTAGCCCTGGGCCGCCAGCTCGGGTATCCGTTCCTCGGCGATCTTGAGGTCGGGAACACCGATCATCATGTCGATGATGGGCTTTGCCCCGAGGTTGGGAACCGCCGTGCTTCCCACGTGTTCTATTCTGGAACCGGTGTCCTCGAAGATCGTGGCGAGAATCTCTCGTTCCTGCTCGAAAAGATCCGGCCATTGCGGGCTGTAGTCAACGACGATTACGGGCTCTCTCATGTTGTCTTGATCATCCTTAGGATCCGGAAATCGGAGTGTTTCCGGGGCGCCGAGTGACGCCGGGGAAGAAAGAGACGGTCAACCCATGTAAGATAATCGGCCCGAGGGGGAAAGCAAAGGAGGTTGATTGAGTCTTACGCCATGCACTCCAACCTTTATTTGGCGCTTCACGATTTCGTGTGGGTAACTAACCGATCACGAGGCATCTCGAGACTCGAACACAAGAAAAATGGGAATGATCCCTGGAATTGAGTCCTTGGCCAACTCTCAACGCTTGCTCCCTACAGCCTCCGGCGCTAAGCCTGAGGGGGCTGGCTACTCTTCCTGGTTCTTCAAGAAAAGATATCCGTTTTCAGGCTAAGAGAGTCCCTCGTCGACGGCGGACGTCAAAGGGCAGCGCCCTTCGAGGGCGCTCCGACCATTATTGAATATT
>JAJDCM010000305.1 GCA_029260825.1 Planctomycetota bacterium
TGAGACGCTCAGCCAGAAATACCTTGAGGAGTGATTGATAGGGACCGTCCCGTTTGTTTGCGAGCCGCTTCAGCTCTGCAAGCATCATCGCCGGCAACCTCAGTGAGATGGTCTTCTGAGAAGGCTTTAACTGGGGGAGGATCAGCCTCTTTGCATCGTCCCAATCGACAAAATCCGTCGCGTCGTGCTTGGACCAAAACTCGCGCTCTTGGTCCTCGGACCGGAACTTCGGGATACGCTTTTTCTTGCTCATGAGTGGTACTTCCGGAATTCTCGTCGTGTCATGTTACGAGCCGAGATGATTCGGATTAGGTTCTTGCGAATAGTAAATGCGATGAACAGAAACCTGCCGGAGTTCGTTGCACCCAGGACAAAATACCGTCGTTCCTTTTTGGAGTGGCGTTTGTCAGCCCCCGCCACCAAGGGGTCATTGAGGAAAACCTCCTCCGCCTCAACATCGTAGACTCGGTGCTTTTCCCAGTTCTTGCTCTCGTTTCCATCATCCCATTCGAAACCAATGCATTCTTTAAGATCATCGTAAACGCCCATACCTAAATGTATATGATACAAATATACAGAGGTCAAGGCCCTCGTCAAGAAGAATGTCGTCTTTGGCCACCCGGTGAGCGCATAAATCGTGCGGTTCACTCCGATGAAGGTGAATGCCTCTCCGGCTCAAAAGGACATGTTGTCCGCAACCCAATGCAAACAGCCGCAACCCAACACAAAGATTGCAAAACTCCGCTCTCCCCCCTATCCTTTTCCTCCAACGACTTACGGCTCACTGCTCTCGGTAATCTTATCTATTCACACGCAAGAGGTCACAGGTTCAACTCCTGTTGCGCCCATTCTTCAGCCCCTCAACCCTTCCATCACCAGGCGCAACCACGCCCGCGCCGTCGTCCAAGCCGCCTTGATGGTCGCATGGGACACCCGGGCGTGTTTCGGGTTGAGGCGGCTGAGCGTCGTCGAGATCCACCACGTCGATCTTGGGTTGCACGAAGGGGTGCATCTCTTCATGGAACGTCACCGAGTTCGGCGAGGTGCGCATTGGCATCATCGCTTCCCTCGGCCACGCCCGCGCCGTCGTGGAAGGACTCTAAGTCATCCAAAAGGCCTCGATCTGCCATTGGATGCTGACGCCAAGCGGAGACATTCGCTCCTCAAACAAGAGGGTCCCGGCGAGAAGCGAGCAGAGCACTCCGGGAAGTTCAAGAACGCCGATCTCTACAAGATGCACACTTACCACGATGCGCTCCCCTTGGCAAAATCGGTCTGGATCCTCTACCCCGGGACCGAAGCAGGGTTCTTCGGTGTGGACGGACAGCGGTGCTCCAGCATCGACGAGCTTCCCGGCATGCTGGATGGTGTGGGGGCGCTGCCCATGGTCCCCGAACAATCCATGAGGTCGGCCACATCCAAGGTCATCAGCAGAATCCTCCCCTGACCTGAAGCCCAGCGCATTTCATGCCTACCGAAGCCCCGCCGCCCTGATCACCTCCCCTCGGTCTACCCGACCTCTGAGAAACAGCCCGTTGCACAGAAGCGCCAATACCCCCCTGCACTCACTGCAATTCGATGGTCATACCGTTGGTCACCGCGACCCGTCCCTCGATCGAACCACGGTCGAGGATTAATCCCTGGATCGTTACAACACCCGGCCGCCCAACTTGCGGAACGGAAAGCAGAGTGCTCGGGGCGGGACGACTTTGCGGACCAGGCCAACGTTCCAAGCCAAGGATCTCCGGGAACCCGATGTTGTTAGCCACGAACATCGGCTGCGGAGATTGATCCGGATTGACCGGCATGGGCATGGCGGAGACACCAATATCAAACGGGATCAGGAAACGCGTTCCTGGCCCCGGAGGCCCGGACCAGATATACATCACAAACGGTGCTGGTCCGCTGGGATTTGAGGGCGGAGAGGCAACGGTGAGTTCGAGTGGCCCATTACGATCGATTACCAGTCTCCTGTCGGTGTCTGTCGCAGCAGTCCCATTTGCGGTGAGAACATCTACGATCAGTCCCGATGCTCCATTTACATTGCCTACCAGCGGCGGGCTAAAGACCCGTACATCGATCGATGTGCCGATCCCGTTTAACTCTGCTGAGGCAAGCTCCACGGCCAGAAGGTCGTTGCCAACCTGACTGCCCGTAAGAGGCTGCTGAATCGTGATGGTCTGTCCAGGTTCAATGCCAACAAACGACGCGCTCACCTCGTTCTGCCCCGAGAAAGTCAAATGCCGGCCAACGGCAAAAGAAATGGTCGCTTCGGCAATCGGGATCGGTAGAGGATTGGTCCAGGTTACGGACACGGGTGTAGTTTCTCCAACGATGAGAGAAAGGTCCTCGGTATCGAAGGAAAGCCGACTCACCTCAACCTCGGTACGACTCGTGTCGACGTAGACATTGTCCGTTTCGATGATTTGCGCGAACGCAGTGATCTCCATGGTTGTCGAAATACCTAAGTCCGCAACGTATTCTGAAGCTTCAAGTGTGAGTTCGATAGTCTCCTCTTGGCCTGGATCGAGCTGAATCAGGCTCTGTCGACTAGCAAGCTCGCGAATAAATGAACCATCGTAGTCGATGGCGTCAACGACCAGAGATACGCTTGTGGATCGCCGCACAGAATCTGGATTTGTCAGAATCACTGACCAGGAAATGCTGTCGCCAACGTCAACTGTGGGCGAGCTCTGAAGCTGCGCAAAGGAAGTTCCCGCGCCGAGCTGGAGCACTTCGGGCGTCTTGTACAACGCTGTTACGTCCGTTGGCTCTGCACTTCCGAGGAACTTTGTACTTATTGCATGACCCACCCGAGTCGAGTCTACGCGGACAAGATCGTTGGCCCCTCTTGGAAGCCGCCATATCCTTTCGTCTCCATCTACTTCGGCAGTAACGAACGCAACGTCAAAGTCTCCACCTGTTCGTTCGCGAACCGCGGATTGGGGGGCGGGGCCGACGTGATCGGTCCCATCCAAAATCTGCCACCCATCGCTGAAAGGGCGATCGCCTCGCTTCATCCAGGATTCGCACCAGACATGGAAGTTCCACACGAAGTCATCAGAGGCTCCGCGATCTCGGCGTCCATTCCTCGTCACGTAGAGATCAATGCCTGCTCCAACGCCTTCGGGATCCTCATAATCTTCCCCCGACATATAATTCGTGATCGGGCGGGTAGGGATACCGAGAGACCGTCCAAGAGTTGTCAGAAGTCCCGCAAAAGCCCAGCACTGTCCATAGGATACCGTGCCGGACACCTCGTATCTCTCGAGGATCTGATCACTACCGCTCCAGTAATGAGGATTGGTCCCAAAGAAGTAGATGAGGCATTCCCACTTGCCCTCCAGAATGGGTTCTTGATTCACCGTGCCAATCCTGATGCGCTTGAGTTTGCGCCCGACAACGTTAGCATTGGATCGATCCGCTGTTCCCAGTTCCGACAGAAAAGAAAGTGAGGTCCTCAAGCTCCTTGCGCTGAACTGGGAATACCTCCATCTCTTTCGCTGTCTTGAATGGACCCTTCCAACCCAGATGATTCCATTCTCCCGAAGAACGTACTCCCTTCTCTCTGCCCCACTCCCCATGTAAACCTGATCCCGATCTCCCCATGGATTGAACAGGATCACGACCCCTCTGGGGAACTCCCGGCTCGCAACTTCTCCCTGGCCACTTCGGGTTACGCGCGCGCTGAACCGGTAGTCTCCGATCGCTATGTGAAAGGGGAGACGAATCTCCGCAACAACTTTCTTGGTTCCGTCGCCGAGCTCGGAAACGGAAAAGAGCCGCGCCCCCCAGAGGGTCGGCGGCAGTGGATCTCCACGAAGAGGTATCGAGATCTGCATAGGGGGCCCGTCGAAAGTGTGCTCGGCAACAAAGTCGATCGTATGGAGGCTCTCGTCGTATTCAGGGGAAAGGTGGAGCTCGCAACGCATGAGTGCATCCCGGCGCAAAACCAGATCGGGAGTATCGTTGTAACGGTCTGTGTGATGAGCTACTGTGTTCACCGGCTTCAGGTCGTCGATGGCCAAGAGGTCCAGTGACGAAACGATCTCGATCTCGCCGTTGTCGATTTCACTGCGCCCATACTCAAGCAAAGTCCCGTTGGTCGTTGCCGAGCCCGTGAGTCGGATCTGGAATTCCCCTCCAGGCATCAGCTGATGGGTCCAATCTACGTTCTCCGTTTCAGTGCCAGAACCACTTGATACCGATGCGCTCCTCGAAACGTCGCCATTCTCATCCAGGAGTTCGATACTGCAGGTTGCACTCGATCCGCTTCCTTCCTTCTCGGCAGATAGATCAGCCCGGATTCTGATGGTGCGCAAGAGACCGAAAGAGTCAGGCAACAAGCGATAGGTCAGACTGAGGCCGAGGTCGCCGGCCAATGTACTGCCCGTGCCGATTCCCAGAACACTGTCCCGGAGCTGAAAGCTACTCCTGGCCGGATTCGTGGGCTGATCACGTTCGACTTCTACAAATGTCAGAAAATTCCCCGATCCAGTAGTGGCGCTGGCGATGGTCGTCAATCCATCGAAGATGTGCACAGTTCCACTGGAGTGAACGAGATCTCTTTCCTCGGTGGTCGTGTACGGCGGCGCCGTTGTATCCGTCCCGGGAGGGCATAGATCGGTACCCGCAGAAGATTCGAAGCAAGGAGCAGTTCCCCACTCGACGTCTACGAGTCGCAACTCTTGAGCCCGGGCGTGCGAGACAACACTCTGCAAGACGATTAACCACACGACGAACGCGACAGCTCGCGTGAGGATGTTGGCATAGTTCATCGATCACTCCTTTTCTGATGGGGCTTTTCCCCGTGCGGCGGCACGGCGGCTGCAGTCGGCGTCTGTCTCTCCAGACAATCCCTGAGGGCCAGTGCGACCACTCAAAAAGAAGAATAACGATCGGGAGATCTCGAAACCGGATCGGCGATCGTAGGCATCATAACCAGGCATGGGGTTGGCTTCGAGGACATGCCATCGGGAGGCATCCCGCGAAACGCGAAAGTCAAAACCAATGAAGTCAAGTCCGCTGAGCTCGCGATATTTTTGGCAAGATTCGCAGATGCGCGCAGGGAGGGACAAAGAGTCGTAGGTGAGTTCCTGACTTGACAGACGATAATCGACGGCATCGCTGACGATCCGCTCGGAGAAGCACTCCTCGCCAATCATGTGAGTTCTGACATCAAAATCGCCGACACGCTCCTGAAACAATGCCGGACAACGACGAAGGAACATGAGACGTTCGTTGGTCTCCGGGTTGATGAGCTCGGCGAAGGTCTTGGCGGAGCTGGCCCCCTTGAACAGCACAGACTGACTATCGAACCGAGCGCTCCAATTCTCCGCCGCTTCCGGGACGTTGGTACACAAGCTGTCGGGTCCCTCGAAGCCACACTGGCGCAGGACTTCTAGATGGAGAAGTTTGCTCGCGTTTCCATCATCAGACCCTGGGCGATTGACCACTTTGCAACGAACGGTTCGAAGGACCTCCGTGAGGCCCATGATCCTCGCCGAAGCTTCGTTTCGTTGCTGTGCCTCTCGCCGGAAGGAGAGATCGATGATTCTCGCGTAGATACCGTCAATCTCCCGGCTCGGGAACTCATGGATGATTCCGCCCCTGATCCCGATCTCGCCCTCTCCGGTCATCGGGTCCCAATCAAGGTGTCCGCGATCAGCGTACCGCCTCAGGTCCATGAAGTGGAACGGAACACCCTGGTTCCCTGCCGCACGACACGTGTGCAGGGTAGTGACATCAGTTGAAAGTCCAATGATCAAAAGCACGCCAGGGCCTCCTTCGAAGCGGGAATCGGTTGGTGAAGCAGGGCGGAATGGAGAGCCTCAAACACCTCGTCTGATCTCGAGGCAAACCAATCGAACGGAGGATTCGGGTCGATCCTCACGACCCGTGGGGAGTCGCCGATCCACGTCCAGGCGATTGCGTAGAATCTTACTCCAAGATGTCGCGCTCGGGAGCACATGATCTCCCTTGCGACCAGATAGCGCTCGTTATTTGGATTGCTGCCGTAGTCGTCTCGACAACAAAAAACCTCATCGTCCACGACCACGTCGACTCGGTACCGTGAACCGTCCGTCAGGATGGCACGAAAGGGGCCCGCCCCCACGATATCGGATAGACCGGCTCCTTCCTCGAGGACGAATCGATTACCAGAGGGGAGGTCTTCGACGTGGACTTGGCCGACGCGAGCCTCAAGGAGACACAACAGGCGTGGCGCCTCGGTAACCCATCTTTCGGGGACACGCAATTCTGACGGGATCCTCCTCTGTAGTTCCAGCTGGATCCGCCACGTTGAAGCAAGAGGTCGGTTGATCACGGAGTGCCGGGATGAGAACAGGGCAGTCCAGATGGTGGCGAGAAGCTCCTGCGCGATGAAGCGAGAATCATCATCGGATGGGGAGCCGGCCCATGGAATTAGGTGTTCGAGATTCCGTACCACCATGGAGTACGCCTCGCTTCCGTCCGGACAGTACATGCGCCCTGTAAGGGATTCGCGTAGCGTCAAATTCCACTTCAGGAGTTTCAAAGACTGTGCCCACTGGAAGCGGACCTCCTTCGTACGAAGGTAATTCGCGAAGGCGTGCAGCGCTGCGTCGTCGTCCGGTCCGAGTAAAAGGATTGGATTCGGATCCATTGGTTCGGCTCCAGATAGACGCCAGCCACCGCCTGGTGGCTAGCGCCTGGCTTCTTGGGACTACATCAAGATCTCCCCGTACACAGGACAAGAGCCTTGTCTCAGCCTTGGAGACAACGGGAAGCTATCTGCAATCTCAGAGTCGGATTCGCCTTTGTCCTTGACCGAGGCGAGCTGCCCTTTAACGAGCCCCTGACGGATGGCCTCGTCAAGATCGATGGGATTCCGATCTAGTTCCTCCAAGCCGACTTGTTTGCGATTTCGAACAAACAGTTCCATCGTGTTCTCCTTCTTTTCATTGATTCTAGATGATTCTCTCGGTGTCACCCGCAGCGCGCCCCCCACCGGAGGGCACGTCGCGGACAGTTCTTCGAACCGCAGGAGGCTCTCCCCCTTTTTTTATCTACCCTACAGACGGCCGCGCCGGAGGACGAGGACATCCTTTTTGAACCTCGAAGACAAGCTCCCACGTGGAGTATGTGGTCAAACAGGTCGCCATCCCCGTTGAGATCCTCTCCCTGTCCGGCCTCGAAGACCTGCATCGCGAAGAGTCCTTCTTTGGCCAACAGAGGTGGATATTGCGAGCTACAAAATGACCCTGTCTCGATCGGGAGTTCAAGATCTCGGTAGGCTCGAGTCCGCCCATCGAAGATGTTGACGCATCCGTCAACGTTCCCGATTGACCCGTGGTCCGGGGCAGCCACGAATGGGCCCGTCACCCAGGAACCACACTGGCCGAGGGTGGACTCACTGACCCCCAGGTTGATCAACCGAGGCGGGGAAGGCCGACCGGAGGAAGCAACCAACAAAACCGCAGTCAGGGTAGCAACAAACGAACGAACCATTCAAATCTCCCTTCTCAGGCTTCGAGAGGCGTTCGAGATTCCGAAAAGAACCCCTTCAGGGAGATAAGGCGACAGCCGGAGTGAATGGCCGCATGATTACTTCGTATTTTCTAGTGAGCCGGATCCGCCGTCGCGAACGAAGCCAGCAATTCGTCGATCTCGGCTTCGCGAAGCCCGCCTGCTGGGCATGCCTCCCTGGCCTCTTCCAGGAGACGGGTCGCGCCCACCCGATCCCCGGTGGCATCGACTGCAATCGCCAGGACTTGCAACGCGTGAGCCGATCGCTGACCGGATTCGACCACCGACCGGGCCAGGGAAACCGCCCGATCAGGATCACGGATGTCGAGGTCCACACACTTTGCCAAGAAGTTGGATAGATCGAGAGTCTCGTCATCCGTAAGGCCGGTCTTCAATCGCTCCTCGTGAAGGTCGACGAACGCGCGCGCGTGCTTTCGATGGAGCGCAAGATCGCCAATCTTGCCGGCAAGGACTGCAATACAACCGTGCGATCGCACGAACCAGGTCCAGACCAGAGAGGAATCGGGTGATCGCTTTGCGCCTTCCTCGGCAACCCGCAACGATCTTTGAGCGTGAAAACGGGCAAGCTCGAACTCTTCTCCGAGCAGAGCGGACGAAGCAGTGTTGCAGTGGACCTGATGGAGCTGGTTGATGTGAATACTACCTCCATCCTCTCTCGCCAGTGCCTTGGCTTGGGGTATGGCAGACTTGAGGGTAAGAAGTGATTCCTGGGGACGCCCCATGGCTCGGTCCATTCGCGCCTGGGCGATGAGAGCCCCCAAGAGACAAATGCGGTAGGTCCGATCCTCGGGCTCCTTCGAGACGAGAAAGCGAGCCTGCACCACGGAGTCGCGAACAAGATCCGTCAAGTCAGAGATCGATCCGTGATCGTGAAGCAAATCGATCTCGTGCCGAAGGACACTGAGTAGACTCCACCGCGCACTCAGGCTTTCCGGGTCCGAGCCCACCAGCTCGGTAGCGAGATCGCGAGCCATCGCATATCCCTCGCGGGTAGCTTCCGTGTCCCCAAAGTACCCCCAGATCTGCGCACGTCGTAGATAGCTCCAGCAGAGATCATCCCGCACACCTCTGTGGATCGGATCGCGATCGTGCAGCTGTTCCAACAGAGCGTGGGCCTCGTCGAAGAACTTCAGCGCGTCTTGGCGAGTGGGATGAACGTTCTCCAGGTCGCCCCTCTTGATCAACGCAACCGAAAGAGACCTAGCTTCCATCACCGAGGCTGGTCGCAGCGCGGCAAGCTGCTTGCGGAGCTCGAGCGACCGGATCGCGTAGGGCCTCGCAGCCGCGGCCTCGCCGGCTTCGACCAAAAGGCTTCCCAACGCCTCCTGGATTCGGACGTACTCCGTGAGAAGCTCGGGGTTTCTCGAGTCCACATGGACGTGAGGGGCGATCAGCTCAAGCGCCTTCTCGAGCCTCTGCAGCCTCTCGGATCGCGTACCGGCCCGGCGGTAGAGATCCTCGGTCACCATGTCCAGGGCGAGCCCGAGAGAAGCCTCCGTCGTCCGCAGAAGGCGTTGCTGGTGCTGTCGGTTTTGAATCACCCAGATCATGGATCCGAACACGGCGATGGTGACCACAAGAGCCGCGATCGTCGCCGCCCGGTGTCGCCTGGCGAACAAACGAAGGTGATAGGTCAATGAGGGCCGGCGCGCCGTCACCGGTTGATCGGCTAGAAAGCATCGTAGGTCGGCCGCCAGCTCGGAAACGGTGGGATAGCGATCGCAAGCACGCCTTGCCAATGCGCGGGTAACGATGGATTCGAGATCCCCCCGAAGGCTCCGGTCTCGTCGGCCGACAGGGATCGGATCGTGATCCGTGATCAAGCGGGCGGCCGCAGCCGGCGATAACCCGTCAATCGTATGAGGTAGCTCACCACACAGAAGCTCGTGGAGAAGAACGCCGAGGGCGTAGACGTCGGTTCGAACGTCCACCGACTGAGGATCGAGCGAGAGCTGCTCGGGGCTCGCGTAGGCGATCGTTCCCACCAGAGTACCCTCCCGCGTCCTCGGCGTAGCCACGTCGTCGAGGATCCTGGCGATCCCGAAGTCGATCACCCGCACCTGACCGATCTCTTCTCCAGCCGAGGCGAGGACGTTCGAGGGCTTGAGGTCTCGGTGCAACACGCCCCGACCGTGCGCGTGCTGGATGGCATCGCAAACCC
The DNA here is from genome assembly GCA_029260825.1 of Planctomycetota bacterium. Classification (GTDB taxonomy): domain Bacteria; phylum Planctomycetota; class JACOTG01; order JACOTG01; family JAJDCM01; genus JAJDCM01. The sequence continues at coordinate 9,689 of JAJDCM010000305.1, forward strand.
GAGCGAGGAGCCGAATGCGTTGCTTGAGGTCGAGGCCCTGTTCCCTGGCAAAATCCGTCAACGGTGAACCACAGAAAAGCTCCATCACAAAGTAGGGCATTCCTTCATCGAGCGTTCCCGCTTCCAGGATCGACGCGATTTCGGGGTGGTTCATCCGGGCTAAAGTCTGTCGTTCGTTGTGGAATCGCTCCATGACCCGCCGGGTGTCGCAGCCAGGGCGAAGCACCTTGATCGCGACCTCACGGACGACGGGATGCGTCTGTTCGGCAAGCCAAACTCGCGCGAACCCTCCTTCGCCAAGCAACCGGACGATTCGGAAGCCAGGAATCTGGAACGATGGCGCTCGGCACTTTGATTCCGATTCTGCTTCTTCGAGAATTCGCACGTGCAGCGAACGTCCCTCCTCGTCGGACATCCCTGCAAACTCAAGAAACTGCGGATCCTCTTCGTGCTCGGCCAGTAGAGACTCGACTTCCTGCCGAAGATCGGCCCTATCGGGCAAGCGATCCCCAACCAATTCCATTCGATCCGCGGTATGGACCTCAAGAGCGGCGTGAAACACGGACCTCATCCGGCGGTAGTCGGCGACGGTCAACATGGAGCAAGCATTCTCAATCAGGTGGACGAAACAAGCCGACGACGGAGCCAGGCCTTGGCCATCGCCCAGTCTGCTTCGACCGTTCGCAACGAGGTTGCGAGCTCGGCCGCTACTTCCCCGTTGTTGAACCCGGCGAACAGACGAAGCTCCACGATCCGGGCCTGACGGGGATCCAAGCGGGCGAGCTCGACGAGGGTTTCGTCCAGATCGAGGAGGTCGATGGTGGAGAGAGGATCGGGTTCGGAAGAGAGCGCCTCGTCGAGAGTCACCTTGAGACGACCACCACCTCGCTTGGATCGTTTCCGGGTGCGAGCGTGGTCGACCAGCACTCGACGGATCATGGTGGCGGCGAGCGCGAAAAGATGCCTCTCATCCCTTGGTTCGATCGAATGGAGCCCCGCCAATCGAACATAAGCCTCGTGAACCAAAGCTGTGGCCTGCAGTGTATGGCCCGAACTCTCACGGCGCAGGGCGTGACGGGCCAGCTCCCGGAGCTCGTCGTAGACGGCATCCATCCCTTCGATTCCAGGAGATCTTCCGGAGTCGGTCAAGAAAGAGTGCTCCTCAAGAATGAGTTGTTCATCCCCTGGCCAGGAACCCATTCTAGGGAGAAGGCTTGGAAGCGTCAACGAAATCGCGGGTTGGATCATTTGAAGTCCGCCACCACCGCGTTCGTAACGCTAAATCCGCTCGCATTGGCCGCCCCCCCATCCTCGATCAAGGCTTGTAGGGTGAACGTCACCTTCCGGGATATTCCCGAGTTTCCCAGGGACCAGGGAGCCATCGCCGGACCGGGGACCTCAGCCAAATCTCGGCACACGACCGCGGGAATTCCCTGACCGCGAACACATCGGAACGGTTGCGGTGATTGAGTGGTTTGAAACGGTGTGGGGTTGACGAGACGACCGAGTGTGGCTCCTCCTCCCGATAGGATGACCTGGTTCGAGCTCGACCCCGGCCAGACCCAGAGAAGGTATCGTGGCGACAGAGGTCCGGCTGGTGGTCTATCTAGAGAAATCTGAAAACTCGTGTTCAGCGGCACGGCAACCCTGCCTGTCTCGCCATCGACCGCAAGAACAGAGGCAACCGGTCCCGTGCCAAGATTCACCGACCCGACCCCTTCGGGCCGGACAAGGTATCCTGCATCATCGCTCATGTCACCGTCCCCGTTGGCGTCGACATTTCCTTGGCTTTCGGAGGCTCGAAGGAAGAAGATCCCGTCGATGAATGCGCCTCCGAATCCCGCGATGCCCGTGTTCGTCAAGAGACCGGTACCCGTGTCGAAGAATTGAGCCACGGAGTCGCTCGTGTCTCCGTCCCCGTTCAGGTCTTGACCGTTGTTCGATTCGTTCGATGTGAAAATCAACACATTCTCCTCGATCGTGAATGGAAAGATGCTCCCGATCGCGGCGGTGTTCCAGATTTCCAGCGGCTCGGCTTGGACCACGTGAATGACTTGATCAAGAATATCGCCGTCCCCGTTGAGATCGGTGCCACCTTGGTCGGCTTCGACCACGGAGAACGCATAGAGGCGATCGCTAGACCAAGCGCCGCCGGTCGTGGCGGAAGCAAGGCCAATGCTGATGCGTGTCTGGCCAAGCACGTCGAACCGGTGGAGAATGAGATCGGTGGCATCGCCATCTCCGTTGAGGTCCGTGCCATCTTGGTCTGACTCCGAAATTGAACTCAACACATTATCTCCAAGAATATGAGGACTGACGGTGTTTCCGGCCACTCCTGAGTTCCAGACGGTTCCATTGGCAAGGCTCCGGATCTGCAGCACGTTGTCGAGAGTGTCATTGTCTCCGTTGAGGTCCATCCCGGCATCGGACTCGACGACCTTGTAGCCCAGATACCGGTCGGTCAGGCTGAACGAAAACTCGGGAACGGGAACTGTCAGATTCAACGGAGTACCCGCCCCTTCCTCGATGAGATGGAGTACGTTGTCGTCCATGTCTCCATCGGAGTTGAGATCCGCTCCATGCTCCGCCTCGGGGACGTCGAAGGCGAGATGGGTCGTGGTTGCAACCATCGCCGCCATCGGGAGCCCGAGGTTTGTTATTGTCACAAGGCCTGGGTCGTAGACCGCGAGGACTTGATCAAGCGAGTCTCCATCTCCGTTGCGGTCAACTCCACCCTGCTCCGCCTCGTCGACATCGAAGTACAGTCGGGTTCCGGTTGCACGAAAGAAGAGACCCGTAGCCACCTCTAGATTGGCGACCGTCTCCGAAATCGGGTCGAGGAGGTGACAAACGTCGTCGACTGCGTCGGCATCGTTATTCAGATCCAGGTCTCCCTGATGAGATTCCGACACCAAGAGAACAACGTAGGGATCCGACACGAGAACTCTCGACACCGCGAGCTGCAGATTGGTGATGACTCCTGTGGTGAGATCGAGAATAGCGGCCACCTCGTCGAACGGGTCGCCATCGCCGTTGCGATCCAGGCTGAATTGCCCCATCTCGCTGACCACGATCATGGCTCGGTCGGCGTCGACAGGACTTACGCAACAGAACGTGACGGCAATACCGAGATTGTCCGTGGTGCCATCCATGAGGTCATGGATGTGGAGCACAGAATCGAGAATGTCTCCATCCCCGTTCAGATCTGTCGCGCCTTGGGCGGCTTCTGACACGGTGATCGCAACACGGTTGGCGCCCAGAAGACGGTAGGTTCCCGCCAAACGCGGATTGAAAACCTGAGCGCTTCCCGCCGAAGCGAGAATAAGAAAAAGACAAGAAAAAGAGAACGAACGAAACATGGCAGGTCCTCGCGATGGCCGGATCGGGTTCCGGGGAAAAGCCCCGTGAGATGGAAGGCGACATCGGGAGCGGAGGACCGCAGGGCTTTGTGGATTTTCGTGGAGGGAGGTTGAGCGCTCGTCGCGGACATACCGGTTTGCCTCTTCAGTCCTTCATTCCCGCGTGCAGCCGATCGATGCCGGCCAGGAGAACCTGGAAGCTTGTCGAGCGGTTCCTTTCCTTTGACAAGAATCTGGCCATTCTGCGTGCGCCGGAGACCTTTTGAAACTCGGGAACGAGTCTCTCGACTGCGGCTGATGGCTGCTGAACGGTGTCCGCATCCCGAAACCGGGCCTTGCGCCCGATGTCGCGAAGGGCCTCGTCGCCATAAGCATCGGCCAGAGCATCCGGTTCCCCGATGTACCACGCCTCAAGCTCCTGGCAGGCTATTCGCACGAGCACATTATCGTCGCGCCCCTTACGGCAGAGCTTGGCGAGCTTTTCCTTCAGAGCCAGACAGTCGCTGCCATCGTTGTCACGGATCACGACAAACCGAGCCCCGGGTTCACGCCACGCTCGTAGCTTCCTGGGCACGCTCTTTTCCAAGTCGTGTTTCCCCTCGTGCGGCACACACAGGAAGGGAAGGTCCGGGAGCAGCCGAGGGAGCATTCCGTCCAGCAGGACCTTCATGGAGTACTCTTCAAGCAAGAAGACAACTCGGCTCATCGGGCGCCCGCCCCCTCGAAGAGCCCTTGCTTCCAGAGTGCGCCCGGTTGGTCGCCTTCGGCCACGAGGTTCTTGAGCAGCTCATTCTCGGAAGCCCGCTGCACGGAGGTGAATCCGCCCTTCTTGACGAGCCAGTAGATCTCCTCGAGCTTGGTTCCGTTTAGAAAGTCCGGCGAGTGGGTCGAGATGAATACCTGCCCGCCCCGGCGGGCGTAGTCGCGGAACTCCTCGACTAGCTCATGGAGGAGCTCTGGATAGAGCTGGTTCTCGGGTTCCTCAACCGCGAGGAGCGGATGCGGCTTCGGATCGTAGAGAAGGACCAGATAGGCAAACATCTTGATCGTGCCATCCGAAACATAGCGCGCGATGAAGGGGTCCTGGAAGCTTCCATCCTGGAAGCGCAGCACTAGCCGTCCATCCTCCGTTGGTTTTGCCTCCACTCGGCTGACACCGGGCACTCGTTCGCTCATCACCTGGAGGACACGATCGAAGCGTTCGCGCTCGTTCTCGTAGAGGTACTGCGCAACCTGAGCAATGTTGTCTCCCCTGGTGGAGAGGTGCTCGGCGTACCCCGCCTCAGCGCTGGGTCGCGCATCGGCGATGTGGAAGTCCGAGACGTGCCAGTTTTCGATCAGGCCGCGAAACTCCGCCACGACCCGAAATTCCTTGAACTGTCCGAGTCCCTTGATGGCAAGCACACTGGGGTCATCCAGGACATGCTCTTTGCGCTCCGCTTCCACTCCCTCCTGGCCGTAAGCCGCTTCGTTCGTAATCGCCGTCCCCTTGCCCCGCGAGAAATCGACGAAATGCCATGGCTGCCCGTAGCGGCCTCGCCGGAACTTGAGGATCTCACGATCCACGACCGGACGCCCCGCTTCTTCCGCGATCTCGAGTTGATAGGTGGCCAAACGCCCCCCGCTCTCGCGAAACTTGACAGTGATGCCAATGGGCCCGGTCTCACCTCGACTGACGAGCTCCCTGAACCCACCCCTGCGCGCAACAGCCGAAGCCACGTTCTGGACAAGGGCATCCTTGAGAAAGGAGAACACATCGAAGAGGGTGGATTTCCCGGACCCGTTTGCCCCCACGACAACGCTCAAGCGTGGCAGGTCCTTGAGTTCAGCAGATCGGAACAGGCGGTAGTTTTGGATTTCAAGACTCTCAATCTGCATCGATCAATCCTCCCTCTTGCCGAACAGGTCGGCGCAACCGCCCAGTCCCGCCATTTTCCTAACTACCACTCCAACATGAGAATACATGAGCCCCCCTGAGAACGCTTGATGAAAACCCTCCCGGTCTCATAAGCTCCAATCCTAATTCGACTTCCGCGTCCCAAACACCCTCGAACTGGGCAAAGCCCTATTGGGGGTGGATCGATCGGCGGATCCTGAAGCAAGCTGAATAGCGTGGACTTCCCCGAACCATTAGCTCCGACAACAACGGCCAAACGAGGAAGTTGCATCGCTAAGCGTTGTCCCCTAAATTATGTGCCTACCAGTCCGGCCGAGCTCGCGCCCACAAAAGCCCGTCATCCATCGTGACTTGAAGGGAGAACACGTAGCATGTCCAAGGCGAAAGAGCAGCTTATCGACACCCTGAGATCGCTCGGCGAATCGTCCCGATACTGCACATCCGGAAGCGTGGATCCCGTGCTACCCAGCTTGGAGGTCAAAGGAGTGGGCGAGATCGGGCTTCCGGTAGCAGCCAGGGATGCCCGAAAGCTGATCCGGTGCGCCGCGCGTGCTCCATACGGTCGGGGTGAACGCACCATCGTGGATCCCGACGTCCGACGGGTCTGGCAGCTCGAACCAAAGCAGCTTACCCTGGCCAACCCTGGCTGGAATGCGCTCATCTCCGATCTCGTTGCGAAGGTGAAGGATGAATTCGGAATCCCCGGACGCGTCGTCGGGCGTCTTTACAAGCTGCTGATCTACGACAAGGGAAGCTTCTTCGTCCCTCACCGGGATACGGAGAAGGAGGCGGGAATGTTCGGCACCCTCGTGGTCAACCTGCCGTCCAAGCATGAGGGTGGGCGACTGGTGGTGAGCCACGGAGGAGAATCGACGGCGATCCAGTTCGGGGAAAAATCCCGAAAGTTCCAAATCGAGTATGCGGCTTTCTATGCCGACTGCCAGCACGAGGTCGAGCCCGTGATCAGCGGCTTCCGCGTATGCATGGTCTACAATCTGAGCATCCCCCGGGTGAAACGGCAGCCAGAGCCTCCCCCGTACAACCAGCAAGTAGAGAGCATCGCGGCCGCGTTCCGGAGACTGTTCGACAATGAGGCACTGGACAAAATCGCCATCCCCCTCCAGCACGAGTACACCGAGAGCGGGCTATCTCGAATCCTGCTGAAAGGAAAGGACCGCTCCTGGGTCGATGTCGTCGCACGTTCCGCCGAGAAGCTGGATTGCCACGTCTATCTTGCTCTGATGACCCTCTACCAGCAGGGTGATCTCGACGTGGACTCCCTGGACTTTGAGGGCTACGGTCGCTGGGCCAACCCTGACTACGAGTGCGCCAACATCGACGAGGTTTTCGACGAGAGCAGGACCCTTGATTGCTGGGTCGATATCAAGGGACGTCGAAAGACGTTCGGGGAATTGAAAATCAATGAAGAGGAGATCCTCTTCGGCCCGAATCTCGACTTGACCCCTGTGAAGCGGGAGGTCCACGAGGCCACGGGCAACGAGGGCGTGACGCTGGAACATTGGTACCGCCAGGCGATGATCGTCATCTGGCCGCACGGTCGGTTCCAGAATATCCTGGCCAGCGAGGGGCAACATGCGGCCGTTCCAGCACTCCTTGAATCGATCTCCCGGGTCAAGGCATCATCGAAGAATAAGGAGTTCCGGCAATTCGCCGAAACGATCATCGATCACTGGGTTCCCTCCACCCATAGCAACGCAGACTCCAAGTCCACTGACATGCTCCGGTGTCTTGCGAAGCTTGGCAATCTCCGCGTTGCCCGACGCTTCATCAGGGAGGTTCTTCCCCAGGACCTCGACGGTCGCCAGGGCAAGGCTCTGAGGCAGCTCTGTGATCGCGTCGGATGGAAGAGCCTCGCCAAGGACCTGCGATCGTTGGTTTCCACTCAGGTTCCCCAGGAACGAACGGTGAGCCTTACCGGGATCATCTCGATCTTCGAGGATCTATGCTCCCCTGCGGAACGAATGAGCTCCGAGCGCCGCTCCGTCTGCAGGACCCTGGCCGGTGATGTGGAGAAGCTCATCAAAAAGTGGGACGCTCAGCCGGAAAAGAAAGGCCGCTGGGAAAAGAGCGAAACTCGCGAGGGGATCCCCCAGGCACTCTTTAACGCGTTCTGCTCCATCCGTGAGACCAGGCGATTGGAGCTGCTCTTCGCCCATTGCTTCGCCAGCAAGAACCACTACGACCTGCATACCGTCTGGATCCCCGCGCTGATCGAGATCAACCGTTCAAGAGACGAAAGCTCACCGGGCAAGAAGTGCTATCGTCTTCTACTTCGCCACTGCCTGATGGAGCTCAAGGCCCTGACCGCGACGCCGGTGCTGAGCCCAACTGATTGGGCACGGCGCGCGAGCATCCGCTGCCGGTGCGCCGACTGTGCCGAACTCCGACGCTTTCTCCTTGACCCAAAAGAACAGGTCCATCGGTTCCGGATCAGGAAGGATCGGAGACGCCATCTGCACGAGCAGATCGATCACCACCGCTCCGATATCGACCACGTGACCGCTCGCCGAGGCTCACCGCAGACCCTGGTGTGCACGAAAAATTGCGCGTCCTACGAGCGAAAGCTTGAGCAGTTCGAAACGGATACCCGACTCCTGGCTCGAATCAAAGGCTTCGCAGAAAGTGGCTAGCAATCCCCGCGTTGCCAGGGCAGCATGGGGCTCATGGATCGTCCTTCCAACGCTGACGTCTCGGGAAAAATCCTCTACGTTCTCGACAAGGAACGGATTCTCGCTTACGGAGACCTCGTCGTCGAGGTTTGGCAACAGAGGTCCCGTGACGACAAAGTGCTCCGTCCCCTGAGTCTTGACTCGGAAACAATCCTGACCCCGTCGCTCCCCAATTCAAGTCACGAGCCGCTGGATCTACTCCTCATTTGTGAAGCGATCCAAAAACGCGCCCGCAGACTGAATCAACTTGAGCCCTGGTCCAACTGTTTTGTCGTGGACCTCGTGGCCAGGGAAAGGATCCTCGGGCTTCTCCTCGAGACCGGCCGGCTCTTCTACCGCGACCTGACCATGTCGGGACGACTGCGACCACTTCGGTTCGACATCGGCATTCCCTGGCGATTCCACATCGAGGTGGGCGAGGATCCGAGCCAGGAGTGCTGGGAAGTCGTCGGATCCCTCGAACGGGGGGACGAGGAGATGCACGTCGCCGAGCCGGAACTCGTCGTTTCCGGTGGCTGGATCCTCTCGGGCGAACTCCTTTCGCGCCTCCAGGGCTCTTCGTGCCCGGAGGGCGGGACACATCTCAAGGACCACGCCTTCCAATGGCTCGCAACGCTCCGGCGGGACGACGGCACCTTTCACGTTCCGAAGGAGGGGGAGCAAGAACTCCTCGAACGCCTGTGGAGCCTGCCGCGGGCGGTTGAGGTCTCCTGGCCCGATTCGCTTGAGCTCGAAAGGACTCGTCTCGAGCCGCTGCCCGTCCTGCGTGTCACACGGAACAAATCCGACACACGGGAGCCCGCTCGACTGCGCGCTGTCCTCGCATTTTTCTACGACAAGGAGTTCGTCGAGTCCGCACATCCGGAAACGGAGATCCCCGACGTCCCACTCCGAAGGATCCTCGTGCGCGATCCCGAGGCGGAATCGGGACACCGATCCGTTCTTGCCGACATCACAGAAAGCACCGAGGGAGGACTTGCCCCTCCACCTCCTGGCCTCATCCGTCGCGGCGTCTTCGAGCCGGGGGAACTCGAGCTCGATCCCGACTTCCTCCCTTCGGTCGCACGACGGCTCGTAGGAAAAGGCTGGCACGTCGAAGCCGAAGGCAAGCTCTACAAGCCTCCGACGAAGTTTGCGATCACCGTCTCCTCCGGCATCGATTGGTTCGACCTCGGGGTGGAAGCAATCTACGGCGAAAACTCCGTCCTCTTCCCGAAGCTCCTGCGGGCAATGAAATCGGCGAAGTGGTACGTAGTCCTCGGCGATGGCACCTTCGGCGTCGTGCCCGAGGTCTGGCTCGAGGAGTACCGATTCCTCATCGCCACCGGCCGCCTCAAGGATGGGCGGCTGCGCTTCCCCAAGTGTCAAGTCGGACTGCTCGACCGGCTTGTCGCCACGGCGGAGGACGTCACCACTGATGCCGCCTTCGATGAGGTGCGCTCCGCCCTCCGAGACTCTGAAGGGCTCCGCCCGGAGGATCCTGAAGGAGATTTCCGTGGACAGCTTCGGCCTTATCAGAAGATAGGGCTCTCGTGGCTGCGCTTTCTCGGCCGGGCCGGACTCGGTGGCTGCCTCGCCGACGACATGGGGCTCGGCAAGACAATCCAGGTGCTCGCGTTACTCGAAGGGCGTCGGAACCATAACGCGACCCCGCAAGCAGCGCCGGCAAACGGTTCCTCAGCGAGGCAACCCTCCCTCGTCGTGGCTCCACCGTCTCTGGTCTTCAACTGGATCGCGGAGGCGCAGCGGTTCACGCCACTCCTGCGGGTACTCGATCATACCGGGAGCAACCGGGTGAAGAAGAAGACCCACCTCGAGAGCTACGACCTCGTGGTCACCACCTACGGAACCATGGTTCGCGACATCGAATTGCTGAAGAAGTGCCGTTTCGGGTACGCCATCCTCGATGAAGCTCAGGCCATCAAGAACCCCACGACGACCTTCGCCAGGGCAGCTCGCGTTCTCGGCGCTTCCCACCGCCTCGCGCTCACCGGTACCCCGATCGAGAATCACCTCGGGGAGCTTTGGAGCCTCTTTGAATTCCTCGAACCGGGCCTGCTCGGGACGGCCAGCGGCTGGAAGAAGTTTGTCGCGACGGAGAAGCAAAACTCGGAATCTCTTCAGTTGCTCTCTCGCGCCTTGCGCCCGGTGATTCTCCGGCGAACGAAGAAAGAGGTCGCAGACGATCTCCCGGATCAGGTCGAGCAGATCATTTACTGCGAGCTCGAGCCCGACCATCGCAGGGAGTATGAAAAGCTCCGGTGCTACTACCTCGCAAAGATCCGAGAAAGCACAGAGATCGGTGGGACGATCGAGGTTCTCAAGGCTCTCCTCAGGTTGCGGCAGGCAGCGTGCCATCCGGGGCTCCTCGACAAGAGCCGGGTTGCGGAGTCGAGCAGCAAGGTGAAGGTGCTCCTCGAGCAGCTCGAGGAGATCCTCGAGGAAGGGAACAAGGGGCTCGTATTCAGCCAGTTCACGGCGCTCCTCGGCATCGTCCGAAGGGAGCTCGACGCGAGGGGTATCTCCTATTCATATCTCGACGGGAGTACGCGGAGGCGCGCCGAGCAAGTGGAACGGTTCCAAAGAGATCCGGGGGTGCAGCTCTTCCTCATCAGCCTCAAGGCGGGCGGCCTGGGCCTCAACCTGACCGCAGCGGGATACGCCTTCCTCCTCGATCCGTGGTGGAACCCCGCTGTCGAGGCTCAGGCCATCGCCCGTGCCCACCGCATCGGCCAGACGCGGAAGATCATCGCCTACCGCCTGATCACCCGCGGAACGATCGAGGAAAGAATCCTCGAACTCCAGGGGAAGAAACGCCGCCTTGCCGAGGAGATCCTCGGCGGCGAGAGGAGCCTGCTCAGAGCTCTGAAGCGAGAGGATCTGGAGCTATTGCTCTCCTGAGAGAGCTCAGGAGACCTGGTCGTCTCGTTCGTCGGGCCAGGCGATGACTCGTTTCAGCGACTTATTTTCGCTCTCGACTCGGGTGTGTTCCGGAGATCGGTTCGCGGTAGGTGGTGGAGCCTTCGGGAAAGGCCGGGCCGCGAAGACCTCATCCTCGTACAACAAACGCTGCAGACAGGTGTCAACGAGCTCGACCACATAACACCGGTCCCACCCCATTCCCTCGACACGGATGACCCGGGCGCGCAGGCCTCGGCTCCAGGGGTCTTCCCATCCGGGCGCGGAATCGAGGACGATTTCGAGGTCGTCACCGCTCTCCTTCGCTTGCTCGAAGAGCTCGTAAAGTCTCGGCATTTCACCCACGTTCCAGTCGATCCCACGCCGCTCGTCGAGATAGCCCCACCGGAGTCGCACCGTCCCGTGGAGGCACCCGTATTCGTAGAGACGCCAGAGGGCCTTGAGGTCCGACTGCAGCCGCCGGAAAAGCTTCCCGAAGTTGCCCTGCTTGACGTACTCGAGGAGTTTCTTGCGATCGCCGAGGGGACGCGAGATGCTCAGCGTCGAGAGGATGATGAGCTCGGGTGTCACTTTGAGTGTGCGGCCCTGCCGATTCAGCCTCACGGTCTTCACGGGTGGGGAGAGGTCGACAACCTGCCCGCGGGGTTTGAAAGAAAGGCGCTCGAAGTCGGACCAGGGGTCGAGGCCCAAGACGATGTCGCACCGGCCAAGGTAAGACACGAGCTCGTCCCTGTCGGTGAAGTCATGAAACTCACGCCGGTCCGGATCGAGGACGCTCGCGGAGTTCAAGCCTGTTCGTGTGAAGACGCAGCGGATGACTGCCTTCCTCGCCTTGAGGTACCGAGCGTGCTTCTCCTCCCCCTCGATACGACGCTTCTTCTTCCACTCCTCCGTATTCCTGGCGGATGCCTTTTCTTGCTCCGCCCTCTCGCCTAGTTCACGCAGATGCTTTCGGAGCAATCCCCGGGCGATGATCAGAGAACCATCTTGCGGAACAGGCCGGAGTCTTCCGTCTTCATCGGCGAAAACCGGCCCCCCTACTGACCTGCGCACGTCTTTTTCCGTTAGACGGCATCCCTGATCACGGAAGAACTTGATCGCTCGCTCGATGGTGACCGGCGCATGACTCGCCTCGGCGAAAAGCGCGAGCTTGCGCCGGAGGGATACCGCAGAAGGCAGCCCGGCGATGAGCCCCTGTTCGAGCTCCTCGAGCCCGACCGGAGACCGATCGTCAATCGGCGGTTTTGCCGGCTTTGGTGTGGCTCGGGGGCGGGAAAGAAGGCCGAGGTTCTCCCGAACGCGAAAAGCAAGGGTGTCCCAGACCGAGAACTCGGTATTCTCGCGAACGAGCTCAAGCTTGCCGTCCACCGTTTTTCGCAGGCAACGGAGTTTGGCCCAGGTCTTCTTGAGGGACGGCGTTGAGCGGACGATCCCGAGATCGGCGAGACCTGCCGCGATCTCCTCGAAAGACAGGGGAGCCCCATGATGGTAAACGACGAGGCCGATCAAGGCCGCCACCGAGAAAGCTTCGGGGTCAATCCGTTCGAGGAAGTCGGATGGAAGATCTTTGTCGTGGTTGGCCATGTGGAACCATCCTACAGGATGAGGCGAACAATCCTCTCCGTTTCCCTCCTAGAACGTTCTGGCGCTACTCGCAGCGACCCGCTCCATCAACCTTCCCTTGACTTGTTGCGCCCATTTTCTCGGTGTCGCGACGAGACGCGTGCTTTTCGTTGGTAAACGTTGGACGACACAGCCGTAAGAAAGACAATGCTGTCCGATCCCGGCCAACTACCAGGTTGTCCAACAATCCAACAAACAAGCCGCTCCTCGGCATCGATAGGCTGAAGAAGACGGAAGATCTGGGTGTTGTTTTGCTTGGAAAACTCAAGGGCAGACCTCCAGCTGTGACAAAAGAAACAAAGGCTTGCCCACCTCCAACGTGCTCAGCAACAATCGGCGGTCTTGATCAGATTCTTCGGTTCGCGGAATTCAGATTTCGGCTGGCTTTCAAAGTGCTGAGTCCGCTAATTCATGGTTCTAGCTTCGGTGGACCAACAAGATTGATTCTTTTCGCAAGTCCATACCAATCCGTGCATTTTGACACTTCATCGCCTCGGAATTGTCTAAAACATTGTCTAGTCACCATCTTTCGGCCCCAAATTAGACAATTCCCATTTGGCTCCACGGCCTCGTTTTCCTTCGACAGGCCGAATCAAGTCATCCTCACGCCGCATTTCTTGCAGCAGATTCTTGATGAAGTTCCGTTTCTGCTCGTCGTCCAAAGCGTCTGACAACTTGCTTAGAAGCAGGCTCTCGATGTCCTGGCGAGTAGCCTCGCCCTGCTTCTTCAGAAGCTCCAGAACCATTTGACGACAGTAGACCTTATCAATTCCTCGCTTCTTCAGATAGTCAACCATGCTGTCGGTAGCCGCTGCCACATCCGCCGAGACGTGCAGTTTCGGTTTTCGTCCCTCGATCAGCTTTCTGCTCCGTAGCGACTTGATTTCGCCCTCAGTGATCGGCACCTGTTTCTGAACTTTGTCAAGCGCAACGACATCCAGCAGCGACAACTCCGCTTGGCTCATTAGCATTCGTGTATAGTTAGGATCAAGTATCTGGCCAATCACTCGGACTCGAACTCGCCCCTCGCAAGAAGTCGATAAGTGGGAAATGAAATCGCATTCGGATCAAGGTCGCCAATCGACGCTCCTTCGCAAATCTCGGCTGACCAATCTATAGCAGGCCCAGAGACGATCTCCCAAAGTCTTCGTTCTCGTTCGGGATGTTCGCTGAGTGGCTTCTTGTGGCTCCCAACTCGCACATAGCGCCGACAGTGAAAGGCAACAGGCGCAGTGTTTGCCGCTTGAACCTCGAACATTACCATTTGACGGCCCCTGGCCTCAAACTCAGAGATGTGGAAATTCACTTTCGGCGCTAGCAGTTTGTTCAGCCATGGCTCCAAGTCTTCGTTCCCTACTCCCTTCTGATTCCGTGGTCGGAATGACGTGCCTACAACGTTGTGAGTACCGTCCTCAATCCCCCAGACGATATAGCCGAAAGGTTGACCCTCCAGCGCAGCCGCATTCGAGATCGCAGACAAATACTCCCCGATCATTTGCGGATCGGAATTATTGTGTTTGAACTCGGCCCACTCCGTCTCGTGAGGCAATGCCCTTAGTTCGTCCAGCTTTTCGATCAATTGCTCGGGAGTCATTCCCTCTTCCTCACACCTTTCTTCTTCCTCTTCTTGTGCGGCGTCCAGTTGCGAATGCCTTCCAGCGTGAGTCTTAGTTCCTGCGGTTCGGACTCAAGGAGCATCTGGAAAGAGGTGACTATGTTTCGTTGTATTCGGGCAGAGCAAGCCCGGTCGAGACGATGACAAAAGGTCGCCCTTCTCGACCTCACGATATGGGAACCCTCCCCCCGTCACGCTCTCCACCTCTTGCCGGACACGAATTCCGGAAACCTGGTTCGTATCAACGAGGTAATCGCCGCGCTGGAGGGCCCGCACCAGCGATCCCGCTGCCTGGACCAGGTCTGCCGAACCGGGACCCAACGGCTCCTACCACTCGGAATCATAGCGAGTTCCGTGTCCGCGAGCAAGAGACTTCGCACACTAGAGACCACTGCCCCGCTCCTCGCAAATCCGGAAGGGGCGCATGAGAGAAGCGAGCGCCTCGTTCCGCGACCTCGGCGAATCCACGAAGCGCTGGGTGCCCACCAGCGGCTCGCCCAGTGAAAGCCACTGCTTCTCACAACTTCCCCGCTTCCACCTCGGCTCCTCTTGCCGCCATGATCCGCGCAAGCGATCCCACGAGCTTATCGATCGCATCCTCACTCGGAAGGGTCACCGTCAGCTTCGCGTTTCCGTGCTTGTCGCGCTCGATGCACTCGGAGAAGCGCTGCCTCAACTCCCGGGCCACAGCTTTCGACCCCTCGGTTTCCGAGACTTCCGGAACAATCTCGGACAAGAAATCAAACGCAGCTGAGACCAGGCGACCACCCGCCTTCTCGAAGCTCTCCTTGCGACCGAGTCGGATCAAATCCTTCTCGCTCTGCCTCTTCTGACTCTCATCGATCGAGGCTTCAGGCTTCTTGCCAAGAAGAACTTCAAGCCTGCGTTTGAGCTCTTCCATTCCACTCATGAGATCCACCTCGTCGACATCGCTCGAAGAGTCGAGCGCCGCCAAAGCCAGCTCATGTTTGGCGGAGAGAGTCCCCAGCAGATTCTCCTCCAGGGTCTCCGTTGTGATCAGCACAAAGACCTGAACCGGACGTTTCTGACCCATCCGGTGAACCCGGCCAATTCGCTGCTCTAGAACCGCCGGGTTCCAGGGAAGATCAACGTTGATCACCGTGTTGGCCGCCTGGAGATTCAGTCCCGTGGACCCCGCGTTACTGGTCAGGAAAACGCAACACTGAGAATTCTTCTGGAACTCGTGAACGAGGGCTTGACGCTTCTTCTGAGGAACAGAACCGTCGAGCCGCACGAATCCAATCTTCAGTCTTTTGAGGATCGGCTCGACCAGATTGAGCATCGTCGTCCACTCCGAGAAGAGGACAATCTTACGTCCCTTCTCTCCTGACAGCTGAGCCAAGAGATCACCGAGCTTCTCAAGCTTGCTGGAGTACCCCGGCTCCTGCTTGTCCACAAGAAACGTGCTGTCCGCCGCCATCCTGCACATGAGAAGGGCTTTCTGAAGTCGGAGCAAATCCATCTCGGTCAGAAACGATTTGCGTACGATCGTTGATACCGTTTGCATGTGAACCCCGTGAAGCACCAGTTGCTCATCGGTCGCCGTAATGCGCACGATCTCCGTCGATCGCGATGGAAGATCAGACAGGACCCCTTCCCGTGTTCTTCGAAGAAGGATGGGCTTCAGCTTCTTCCTGAGCTCGGCAAGGTTCTTGTAACCTAAAACTTTCCCCCGATCGTCGACGACCCGATGACGATTGAAGAAGCGAAAGGCCGGTCCCAGCCGACGGTCGTCGATAAACTGCACGACGGAGTACAGCTCGTCCAGTCGGTTCTCCAAAGGTGTCCCCGACAGAACAAGAGCAAACGTCGACCTCAACCCCTTGATGATACGACTGGTTTTCGCCTCCCAGTTCTTGATGCGTTGCCCTTCGTCAAGAATGATCAAATCCCACTTGACCAGCTCAATCGACAGGATATCCCGCAACACCTGTTCGTAGTTGCAAACCGTGAAGAAGCAATCCCCGTCGTATTGTTGAGCGCGCGCCTCTGCGCTCCCCACGACAAGCTGACACGCGCGATGGGAGAATCGATGAATCTCGCCACGCCACTGTCCCTTGACCGACGCGGGGCAAACGATAAGCACTCTCGAAATCCCCGCCTCCCGCGCCAGGAGTTCCGCAACTCCTATTCCCTGAATCGTCTTGCCCAGCCCCATATCGTCGGCCAGGATCGCTCGGCCCACCCCAACCGCGAACGCAATCCCGTCAAGCTGATAGGGGAGAAGCTCGGACTCGAGAAGCCCCTTTCGAAGAGGATGTCGCTTCGGATTCTTCCGGATCTCCTTTACGCGACGCTCGATCCTCTGGACAAGCAGTCCGCTCTGAATGTACTCCTCGGCATCCGGATAAACCGTAACCTCGTGGCCGAGGCCTTCCAGGCGCCGGAGCTGGGTCATGAGCCGGGATAAACTGGTCACTGGCCGACTTCCACGCCCTACGATCGCACTCACGCTGGGCGCAATCTTCTCGGGCAATCCCCAGCGAAGCTCGACCTTGGATCCATAGTGAAGATGAACGGAGACCGTCTTCCGTTTGTATGCGCGTCGAAGCGCCCTCACACCGTAACGTTTCTTCACCTTTGTGAGCGCGTGAAGAATGTGCTTGCAGGTACCAAGGGTATTGGTCCGAAAGTCGGGGCACGAACAGTAAGACTGTCCTTGCTCCTCACCGCGAAGCGCGACCCGGTATGTCTTACCTGATCCGGCGCTCATGATTGTGTAGTCGGACCACGGCCGCTTCAGATCGAGGGACCTCAGGGTCATGCGTTCGTTCCGTGCGCGCTCCCGGCGCTGATCAAGCGCCTCCTCGATTAGCTCCTCTTCCGAAAGGCTCTCGATCGGCGTGCGCTCTTCCGGCGGCTTGGCGAGTCCCAGAATCGTCTTCTCTTCGAGAATGAGGGAGAATGCGGCGCCCGCGTGTTCGCAAGCCCTGGTGCAGGCCGTGCAATTCCAGTGAAGCCTCCGGCGAGCCTGGCTCGTCAAGGTGATCGTGACTACAGCTGCACTGACGCTTGCCCCAAACGTGGGCAACCTGAGCCTGAATCGATCGTGGCTCAAGCGCACCTGAGACTCGATGTCCACGGGTTCCACCCCTCCCCTCCGGATCAGCTCGTTTCCTTCGGGCCCGAGCAGCTGTATTGCCTGCTGGAAGGTGAGACGGGAGAGTCGATCCTTCAGGGTGAGCTCGTTGCGTGGTTTCGTGGTCATGACCGCCCTCCTCGTTTCTTTTGATGGGATCCCTCACAGGAAGGAGTATTTCTGAGAGGAGCAGCGTCTGTCAAGGCATTCGTGCTTCATTCGCCACCGCCCGGACTTTTCCAGCATGCAAAGGACCAGGCCACGCTCTGTCTTCGAAAAACTCTCAGTTCCAAACGAAGGGAGAGTACCCACGAACTCGTGCGGTCATCCCTGGCACGGCGATCCCCCCCCGGGAATTCTTTGATTTCCCCCCGAAGAGAAGGCCTACGAGATAGAATACCGACCATAGAATGAAGTACTCTCGATCGGAGCTAGCAATTCCGGTACCTGCGGGAATGGAACAGAGACACTACTGGATAGACGAACTGCTGGACAAAACAAGTTGTCCCCCTACGGATAACGAGCTTGGGGAGGTGCTCGATCTATGAAGGATGACACACATGAGTCCCTCGCGGCTGGGCTCTACGAGCTATTGATTACGTCTGAGCTTCGAGGCCAGTTGGATGAGAGCCAAAACTCGCTCGAGCCCGAGCTGACGGCTCTGGAAAGCGCAGAAGCCGCCAACCGCATAGCATTTCATCTGACCGCGTTGATTGAGCGGTCGATCGCTACCATACCGGAGAAAATGCGGGTGGCACAAGGGATCGAAGTCGCGCACGACTTGGTGGAGCTTTTGAACAAGTTGGTCGAGAGGGCCGAAGTCAGTTCGGATGCACCATTACTACCTGGTCACGTGCTTCGGTCCATTCGACGCCGCCAACCAGATGGCACCGACGAGAAAATCGAGGGACCGCTCATCCCGCTCCTCGACACGACCCTTCTAACGAACGCGCCGGGAGAACCTCGGGTAGGACACCAAATACAGGCCGAGATCGAATCGGCAGAACAGATCGATGTGCTGATGGCCTTTATCCGCCGAACCGGACTCAGGCCCCTATTCGCCCCACTGCGTCGTCACTGCGAGCGAGGCCGAACTCTGCGAGTGCTAACGACCACTTACACTGGTTCCACGGAGCAAAAGGCTCTGGACTCGCTCCGTGAACTCGGCGCTGACGTGCAAGTCTCCTACGACACCACCTCCACCCGTCTCCACGCGAAAGCATGGCTTTTCCGCAGAGCTTCGGGGTTTTCAACAGCCTACATTGGCTCTTCGAACCTCACCCACTCGGCCCAGGTGAGCGGCCTCGAATGGAACGTGCGCGTTTCCGGCGCCAGGAATAAGGACGTGATCAATAAGATCGAGGCAGTCTTCGAATCGTATTGGGAGAGCGGGGACTTTCGCCCATACGATGGCAACGAGTTCGAGAACCTGACACACTCTCAACGCAACGACGGTCCTCGTATCTTCCTCAGCCCTGTCGAAATACGGCCGGAGCCCTTTCAGGAACGACTCCTTGAGCAAATCGCACTCGCTCGCAAGAGCGACCGCCACCGCAACCTCTTGGTGGCGGCGACAGGGACCGGGAAGACGGTCATGGCAGCCCTCGACTACGCTGTCCTCCGAGACAATCTACCCAGGGCCCGGCTTCTTTTCGTAGCTCACCGCAAAGAGATCCTCGATCAGAGCCAGGCCACGTTCCGGCACGCGTTACGGGACCCGGCATTCGGCGAGCAGTGGGTCGCCGGCCGACGCCCAAAACGCTTCGAGCACGTCTTTGCTTCGATCCAAAGCCTCAGAGCCGCGGACCTCGCTGATCTGCCACCGGATCACTTCGACGTCGTCATTATAGACGAGTTCCACCATGCTGCGGCTCCGTCCTACGAGCGACTCCTGACGCATGTGTCACCTCGCGAACTCCTTGGCCTGACAGCAACACCAGAGAGGGCCGACGGAAGTCCCATTCTCGAGTGGTTCGACCAGCGGATCGCCGCACAGTTGCGCCTCTGGGATGCGATCGATCAGCACTACCTATCACCCTTCGCCTACTTTGGGATCCACGACGGGCTCGACCTAAGGGACGTACCATGGAAACGCGGTCGCGGCTATGACGTGGCCGGACTCAGCAACCTCTACACAAGTTCGGATGTCTGGGCACGGAACGTCGTCAAAGAGGTAATAGAGAGAGCCGAGAATCTCGGCAAGATGCGGGCACTCGGCTTCTGCGTCAGCGTCGATCACGCGCGCTACATGGCTCGAATGTTCAAAAAGAGCGGGATCCACGCACTTGCGATCTGGGGCGAAACCCCGCCCAAAGAACGAGAGACAGCGCTCGCCGAACTCGCGAAGGGAAACGTCAACGTCATCTTCTCCGTCGACCTTTTCAACGAAGGAGTGGACGTCCCCTCCGTTGACACACTGCTAATGTTGCGACCAACCGACAGCCCTACGCTCTTCCTTCAGCAGTTGGGTCGGGGTCTTCGCCGCTCGGCCGGGAAGACGACATGCCTGGTCCTCGACTTCGTCGGCCATCATCGACGTGAGTTCCGATTCGACCGAAAGATGCGGGCGCTACTCGGGGGCACCCGCAAAGATCTCAAGCAACAGGTAACGGACCGATTTCCATACCTACCCGCTGGCTGCCATATGGAACTCGACCCCGTGGCCTCAGAGATCGTGTTGCGGAGTATCAAAGAATCGATCCCTTCCACATGGCAGCAACGGATCAACGAGCTACGCAGCCTTTCTGACACAGGTCGAGTGCCCACTTTGGCCAGATACCTCGAGCACAGCGGTTTGGATCTTGAAGATGTCTATGCAGGGAACAGGAGCTGGTCTGACCTGTGTGAGGGCGCGGGCATCGAGATTCTTCCAAAGGGGCCCAATGAAAAATCGCTTCGCAGGGCGATTGGCAGGCTCCTTCATGTCGACGACGATATTCGCCTGACTTTTCATGAGAACCTGCTAAAGAGTGCCTCGAAGCCGTTGATAAGCAAAATGCCGGAGAGAGAGCAACGGCTAGCCCGCATGCTCGTGGCCGGTCTCGTCGATAAGACAATTGACAAGTCGGCAACCCTGCAAGAGGGTCTCGATCTAGTCTGGAAGCACCCTCAAGTCCGTGCCGAGTTGATCGAGGTACTTCAACTCTTGCGAGAGCGGGTGGATCACCTCAATCAAGAACTTGCGGATCGTCCCGACATACCTCTTCGAATCCCTGGAAGATACACCCGGCGCGAAATCTTGGCAGCCTTCGGAGTCGGTGAGGGGGCAAAAATCCCACCGTGGCAGACCGGCTGCCGGTGGGCTCCCGAATCGAAAGCAGATTTGTTCGCCTTCACGCTCAATAAGACCGAAGGTGCTTTTTCTCCCACAACGCGTTATAGGGACTACGCGATCAGCCGGGATCTTATCCATTGGGAGAGTCAATCGGTCACTCGCGCCGAAAGCGAAACCGGGCTTCGGTACCGTCAGCACGTCGAGAGGGGAACGACAATCATGCTATTTGCACGCCTGAGGCAAACGGATCGGGCCTTCTGGTTCTTGGGACCCGCGACATATGTCCGGCATGAGGGCGAGAAGCCGATGGCGATCACTTTCCGGCTCAGACATCCTCTTCCCGGCGACTTGTTTGCTTCCTTTGCAGCTGCAGTGGCATAAAGCTGCGTGACTCGGTCCAATTCAGATAACGAG
>JAJDCM010000306.1 GCA_029260825.1 Planctomycetota bacterium
GCACTTTATCAACGGGCTGCTAGGCCGCATGATCTGACCAGCATCGCTCCGAGATTTCGGTCCGCTTTGGTCATTGTAGTAACCCCCATTCTTCAACAATTCCTCCGTGCAATCTCCACCAAGTATTTCCGATCGAACCTCAAACGGAACGAACACGGTGTTCCCGCCGATGAGTGATTCACCGGATCTGTTCAACTCTCCGGATTGACGAACACCTGGGTCGAAGGAGAAGTAATTATGACTATTACTCCCAGCGTGCGGATTTATTATCGCAATGGATGGTGATGGCATCAGACGATCGTCTCTTCTTAAGGAATATCCAGCTAGCGGATCTCAGGTAGACCTACTCGTGGATTTGCACGAAAGAGGCGGGCGATCGTTCAATGAAATTGTCTCGCAAGTACATGACAATTAGGGAAAACCCCTTATTTTTGTGAAAAACTCGGAGATGAAGCCGCGGGAGAAGTAGAATGAAATGCGGTAATCATGGGAACAACCAGGAAGGGTCGTCAAACGTTTAGTTCCTGGTATCTTTTTCCCATACAGTCGGGCCTGTATTCGAAGCTTCTGGTTCCAATTGAAAGCTTCATCCGTACGCAGCAACACGTGGGGGTCTCGACGAGGGCGAACGAAGTTCTACTTGAAGCAACTCAAGGATATTACTTTCTTTCTACCTCCAGCCTCGTCGAGGCACCCACTCCCTCCTCCCCTCGATACTCATGCGCCCTCTGTAATGCGAGCTATTCAAACAGACTCCTCGCTGAACTTTGGATTCTGTTTCTTTGCATTAGCTGCGCGAAGGACCCTCTTACCGACGTTCCGCCCTACCGACCCAGCTTGAGCCGTTCCGCGAGAATTGTCGGGAGCCCTGCATCGAGAATCTTGCGGCTTGCCTTTTCAATGTCGTAGTCGATGCGGTAAAGCTGGAATAGCTTTGAGTCCGTGTCAAACGTACCGAAGGCTGCCTTTGGATTGTCATCTCGAGGTTGGCCAACGCTTCCAACATTGATCAGGCATTGATCGTGTTCGTTGGCTTGAATTTGAGATTCCGTCGAGATGAAGATTCGTTCGCCGCGAAGGAAAGTAACGGGAACGTGAGAGTGACCGATGAAACAGACCAGTGTCTTCATGACCTGGAAGCTTCTGAAGGCATCGTAGCTGGTCTGAATGTAGTCAAAAGCCTCAGGATTGTGAAGCCCCGCATGGGTGATGGTGATGTCTGGGTTTTCGATGACCAGCTCCAAGCTGTCCAGATAGTCGAGTTGTTCCTGAACCAACTGCTTGCGGGTCCAATCGACAGCTTCCCGAGCAAAGGCGTTGAAATAGGCGGTGTCGAGCTTTCCCGTGACCGCCCGATCGTGGTTCCCGGCCACGCTATGGCACCCGAGTTCGCGAAGTGTCTGTAGGCAAAGGCTCGGATCCGCACCATACCCGACAATGTCGCCGACACAGTAGTGACGATCGACGTTGAGCTTTTCGCAGGCTTGGAGGGCGGCTTCTAGAGCCTCATAGTTGGCGTGGATGTCGCCCAAGATGGCGTATAGCACGTTTTTTCGTCCTTGTTCGCGGGATCGCCCGTTCTCTTGCCCTGTATTTCCCGGCCCCTTGAACCTGAGATGTTCGGTGGACTTGGCCTGACACCGCATTTTGCGGCCGGCGTGCTACCAGCGACGATCGAATCCGCGCGCTTCGTCGTTGTTTCGAATGGACGAATAAACGCGACAGAACGCGTCGAATAGAGAGCCAGCTCTTCGTACTCAGAACCACACAGATTACGTTATTCGGAGCAGTTCTGCGACCTTCTCAATCAAGTTTTGTGGAAGGAAACCTTCCGAGACAAGAACTTGCAAGGACGAGGAGAAAAAGGGCGTGAAAGACGGCGTAGGAGCCTGTGAGAAGGAAGGTGGAAGAGAGGATGGGGGGAGTGGTCCCCATGCTTGTGAACGCCTGAAAGAGCTCGAATCTAGGGAGGAGAAGACCCAAAGCGGAAGGGATGGCTTCGCTTTCCTGAAATACAGCGGAATGACCATGTCCAATCACAAAAAGGCCTGCCATCGACAGGCCAGCGATGGCTCGTGGGAGAAAAGAGGCCAGAAGGATGCCCCAGGCAATCACGGGAAGGCTCCCCACCGCGCAATAGACCAAGATCTTCAGATTCCCGACCAAATCCAAGGCCGAGAGCGGATTCCAGATCGTAGCCATGACACCAGATAGTACAAATTGTCCTGCCAGGGCCAGGATGAGGGCCCCAAGAGTACCTAGAAATTTTCCACCCACAATACCCAGGGCTTGAGGAGAAAGAGAGCCCAAGATATAGACAATATCTCGTTGGAATACGGTAATTGCGAGTGCAGAAGAGAAGAGATATGCCATCATCCAGAATGTAGCGTATTCCATTTCCCGGCGAAAGAGGTTGGCGCTTTGGAATGCTGTGATGTTGAAGACGTTGGCGAAGTGATAGAGGACGGCGCCAAGAATACTGAGGAGAATGAAGGAAGGGCTACGCAGAGACGCCCTCAGACCATAGAGAGCAATTGCCGCAGTCGCGTCGAAGGTGCTTAGCCTTGTCATTCGCTCTCGATTCCGCCCTGTTCGTCGTTGTTTCCCGTGAAACACTGCGGCTGTTAGTCCTTCATCACTCGGTGTTTCACGTGAAACTGCCTCCGTGAATCGGGAAAGCCGCTTTACATTGGCCCTCGTGAAGGTCAGACTATACTTCATCGTGTTCCAAAATGAGAGGGCGTGAGCGTTGAAAAACCAAATTCTGGCCATCGCCAATCAAAAAGGTGGCGTGGGGAAGACCACAACCGCCATCAATTTGGCCTCAGTTCTGGGTTTGATCCCTTTACGTTGTCTTGTTGTGGACGTTGACCCGCAAGGGAATGCGACAACAGGATTGGGGCATGTTGTGGCCGGAGAGGGCGGTACTTTTCGTATGGCTACCGGAATCGAGGAACCGCAGCAGGTGATTACAAAGACGCGTGAGGCCGGCGTAGACCTGGTCTCGGCCTGTTCTTTTCTGGAGCGCCTTGCGGAGCAGGGCGAAGCTTCGGGGATTCGGGCCCTGCGTAGTTGTCTTGAGCAGGTGGAGACCTACTACGATTTGATCTTGCTTGATTGCCCCCCATCCGCTGGCGGATTGACGCGAATGGCGCTGGCCGTGGCCGATGGAGTCTTGATTCCTACTCAGAGCGAGCCGTATGCCCTGGAGGGTGTCCAGGGAATTTTGCAAGTTATCAGCAATGTTCAGCGAGACCATAAGCCAGAGTTGCGTGTCGCGGGCACAGTGCTTACCATGTTCGAACCAGAGCAGCCATTTGCGTGGGAGATGGCGTCGCATCTGAGGCACCGTTATGGCCTCAAGGTTTGGGATACAGTGATTCCCCGAGATAGTGTTGTCGCGAAGGCCGCGGCTTTGGGCCGATCGGTGATCAAGACAGAGCCCTGTTCCAGGGCGGCGCTCAGCTACATAGAATTAGCGAGGGAGATTTTGGACCATGAGTGAAAAGAAACTTGGCCGAGGATTGGACTTCCTGATTTCCGGTGAGAACCAACTTGAAGGCGATGAAGTTATCGAGGTGGAGATTGAGAGGGTTCACGCGAATCGATTTCAGCCGCGCTCGGAGTTTGATGAGAGTGCCCTTCGGGAGCTAGCAACTTCTCTTACGAATCACGGGTTTCTGCAGCCGATTATGGTCCGACCCGATGGGACTCGCTACGAGATCGTGGCTGGTGAGCGACGATGGAGAGCGGCCAAGCTCGCGGGATTTGACACCGTTCCAGCCTTGGTGCGATCACTCAAAGATGACCGAATGCTTGAGTTCGCGTTGATTGAGAATATTCAGCGTGAGGATCTTGACCCGATTGAGAAGGGAAAGGCCTGTCGGCAGCTCATGCAACAACACGGTCTGACCCAGGATGAAGTCGCCAGGCAGCTTGGTAAGGATCGTTCGACGGTTGCCAACCTCATGCGGCTGCTGGAGCTACCGGGTCAAATCCAGGATCTGGTTCATCACGGCCTTCTGGGGATGGGGCACGCTCGGGTACTTCTTCGGGTGAAGGAGGGGGCGGACCAGCTTCGAATTGCTCAGCGGATGATCAAGGAGGGCCTTTCGGTTCGACGGGCTGAGGAGATCGTGGCGGATGAGCTGAAGGCCATGCACAGCCCGACTACCCGAAAGAAGGGGCAAGAGAAAGCTCCTCATATCGTGGAACTTGAGGAGACCCTTGCAGCTGCCCTGGGGTCCAAAGTCCGAATTCTCTTGCAAAGAGGAAGGCAGGATAAGGGCAAGATGGTTGTTGAATTTTACTCGGAGGACGATTTTCAGCGACTGATTACTCTTTTGGCGCCGCAGAGAAGTGAATTGCCGTGAAAGTAACAATCACTACTCGAGGGTGCCCGTGATATCCGAGGTCGATGTAGGGGTTGGTAATGCTTCCTACTCGGTCTCGGACGATGAGTCCTTATCGCCTTCAGAAGGCCCGGAATCATCCTTTTCCTCTGGTTTGGGCGGGTCAGGATGTTCGGCCAAGAACTCTTCCTGAATCGGGCAGTCTTCGAGGGCGTCGCGGACGGTGTCCATTTGTTGGTCGGGAGTAAGGGGGAACTTCAACCCGATGGACACAGCATGATTCGGATACCGCTTCTCGAGATCCTGATAGAGTTCGCGCGCTTTTGGCACCTGCCGAAGGTTGAAATGGGTGTCGGCAGCATCTTTGAGGATCCATGGTTCAACGGGTGTACCCGCCAGATCCTTGAGGAGGCCGTTCAGAGTGTCGACGTACGTCTGCATCTCTTCCGGGGTCTTGTCAGCGATCTCAAGATCCAGCACCTCAACGTAGGAGTCCCAGGCTTTCGCACTGTTCTGGGCTGAAACTTCATCCCATAACATGACTCCTCCAAAGAGGA
Source organism: Planctomycetota bacterium (assembly GCA_029260825.1). GTDB lineage: Bacteria > Planctomycetota > JACOTG01 > JACOTG01 > JAJDCM01 > JAJDCM01. Next base: position 4,910 of record JAJDCM010000306.1, read on the forward strand.
TAAGGACTACGATGAAGCCTCCAATGGACGACATGATGAATCGTCGGTTGGAGACTACTTCGTTGAGGCTCTGACTCAGCTGGTCAGGATCGGGAATTCTCTCATTAAGTTTCATTGTGGGAACCAATTTCGATCAGAACATAGGTTTTGGAGCCTTTTTGGAAGAGTTCAATCCTACTTCGCGTTTGGCCCTTGTCAAACACGAGATCGGCGGAGCCAGGTCCAATGTCCTCGGAGACTTTGCTCCAGCCGTGGTAAGGATTCTCCATCTGGGCGAGGTAGAACCGGGCGACGTCGTCCACCGCCGTCTTTCCTGCATAGAGAAAGCGCCCCAGTCTCAGTTCACCCGCCTCGAAGGAATAGGAGCCTGGATGCTTGAGCTTGGTAATGGGATCTTCCCGGAGGGTGAATCCAAGAGGAACGGGAACGTCTGCAAACTGCGTGGTATCAAGGGTTTCTGACACTGGCGGGCGAATAGGATTATTCTGGTCGAGGGTGATGGTGCACCCGGTGTGGAGAATCAGTCCAGTGACTGCCAGGATGAGTGTCAAAGGAACACGAAGCTTCGGACTAGAATTCATCATTTGAGATATCCCTCCCGGTGAGTGGAATCATCACCCACGCCCAATTGTTTTACCGCCTGCTCGGGCAACCGTTTTTTTTGAGTCACCGTGACGGAAATTACGCCACCCGAGATCATGCGCCCGTACAGGTGCACCTTGGAATTATAGTCCACAGACGGGGGCCGTAAAGGGGAGAGGACGGTCAGGTTGGGGCGGGACCCCCTCAAAAGCGGGAATTTGACCCGGCTGGTCGGGGCTTTTTAGCCTATCGAGCGCCTGGATTCCCGGCTCGAATTCCACGACGGGCTGGGATTCTCTCGATCGTCGGCCGACGGGTCAAAACCTTCTGGCAGTTGGTGCATTCGACTTGATCCTTGCCGCGTGGTAGGAACTCTTTCGTTCGTCGGCACCGGGTGCAATAGAAGTTCATCTGTTCGCCTTTCTTCTTTCGGGCGTGGGTTGACCATGGATGGATGCAAGTGCCGATCCGGAAGAAAGAAATCAGGAATCTTTGTAACGATATGTTATGAGGTGGTTTATGTTCTCACCCGGTCTGGTGTTCGGGATGTGAGTGGAGAGAAACTACAACAGACGTTGTGAGAAACCCTCGAGAGCCGTGACGGTAAGCAATGGGAGGATCGCCAGAGCGATGGGGCCGGAATGCTGGAGTTGTGGAAAAGTAGCCAGCGCGGAGCTGTTTGACGCGGAGGCGGTTTTGCACGCACGAAGCCCTCGACGGGGGGGGCCTTACTATTCTTTTCGCTGCCCGACCTGCCGGGAGCTTTGGGTCTGTTATCGCGGCGAGAAGGACTCCGTCGTGGTTGTTCCTCCGGACGCCTCCTTTCTTATGGATTCTGTACTTTCTTGGTTCGATCCGACGACCCGTCGCCGTTTGAAGCGCATGAAGAGTTGGGTGGGGGAGAATGCCAGGCGGGCAAAAGAGGTGGCAAACCGGATCAAAAAGGAGGGGGAGTCGGCTCGTTCGAGTTTGAGGGCGGAAGCGGGGGAGGCGGATGAACTTCGCCGGTGCCGAGAGACTCTGGGGGTTTCCGGGGAAGCCAGGTGGAGCGAAATCAAAAAGGCCTTTCGTGTACGGGTCAAGGAATGCCACCCGGACCTCTACGCGTCCGCGCCGGAAGCTCAGCGCAACGAAGTGGCCAGGGAGTTCCAGCGAATTCGCCAGGCGTTTGAGAGATTGCGGGACTCGCTCACCTCCATCGGAGAAGATGAATGACGCGGATGAAGTGGATCGCCAGTGCTCTTCTTTTTCTGGGCGTATGCTTTGGGTGCGCATCACCCGGTCCGATCGGGGATACCCGGGAGTTTTCCGTCGAGGAGCTTTTTCCGGTCGTGGATGGCAGGGTCTGGGTATTTGATGTAATTGATGTAAGCGGTTCTGCAAAAGACACTTGTCGCGTCTCTCTTCAAGAGAAATCAGTGGGAGGCCCCTGGGCGATCGAGGGGCATTTCGCGAAGAAGGAAGCTTCCTTTCGAGGATCTCTCCGTCGGGAAGGGGAAGACCTGGTTCTGTCGTATGGGCAGCTAGGAGTCTCGATTCTCAGGGAGCCGGTTCGAGACGGCGCACGATGGCAGTTTCGCCGATCGGACCCGCGCACGGGAGACGCGATCCTTGGAAAAGCCTCGGTTCTATTCGAAACCACCGATCCGACCCTTCCTGATCAGCTTCAGGGAAAGGGTCCTACCGTGTCAGTAGTGATACAAATCACCTCCGGGCGCACCAGGAGTTACGAGGGATATAGATTCCTACCGGGGGTTGGATTCACCGCCATCCGACACTCGGAGGACGGTCGCCGGTGGACGGAAATGAAGCTGGTTGGACTGGAGAGCGCATCGGAATGACCCGGAGTAGACTCCTCTTCCTCATCCTGTGCTTCGTGTTGCTACTCGCTCTCGTCTATCGAGTATTTTCTATTACCTCGCCCTCGGGGTCAGGGACCACCGATCTTCCGCAAAGACCCGATTTTCAGGTCGAGGCTCCGGGAGGCCAGGAGGTTCACCAGAAACGGGGAGATGGGAAAAGCCTCTCCGAGGTCCTCGCAACCCTGGAGCAATGGGAGGTTCCAGGCGCGACGATTCTGGCGACGAGCTCGGAGATGGAGCTCAGCAAGACCGTATCCCGCCTTTATCCAGAATGCATGGAAAAGGTTCGTAAGATGCTTCCTGATGTCGATCCCTTCCTGTCGAGGGTGATCATTTGTGAGGGATCGATCAACCTTTCCGATGCGGTTGGTGGAGAGGTCCCCTCCTGGGCAAGTGCGGTTGCGGTTAGTGATGAAGGCCTGATAGCCCTCGATGCAGATCGATTACGGCCCTGGCCAGTAGGCAGACTTCAAGCCACCCTTACCCACGAGATCTGTCACCTTGCCCTGGGGCAGTTTGAAGATGATGGGGGGGAGAAGGTTCGTTTTCCGCGCTGGCTTGATGAGGGAGTCGCCCAGTGGATATCTGAGGACAGTTACCTGGGGACGGAGGAGCAACTTTATCAAGCACTTGTCGTCTCGAATCTGATCCCGTTTCATGAGATCGAACATGGCTTTCCGGCGCGATTGATTCATGCGCAACTTGCCTATCAGCAATCGAAGAGTTTCGTGCGATACCTCGATTTTCGGTTCGGGGAGAAGGGCGTGCGTGAGTTTCTGGCCGAGTTCGCTCGCAATCTTGACGTCTATGTAGCGTTTGAAGCCGCCACCGGGGAGAGGTGGAGCGACGTGATTCAAGAGTGGAAGAAGTGGCTGGAATTTCAGGGTTCGCCACTGGGCTCGTTCTTGCGTCAGGCCCCTCTTTTCTCCCTTGGAGCGTTCCTGGTTCTTCTTGCGTACCTCAGACGTCGTCGACGGGATCGGGCATTGCGCGCCGGGTGGAAAGAAGAACCCGATGACCTCTCCACGGAACCGGCTCCGGTCTTCCATGACGATTGATCGGCACCCTTTCAGTGAACATGTTAGAGCGTCACTCATGGACCGGCTCCCCTTCGTCAAGATGCATGGTTTGGGAAACGACTTTATTGTCGTGAATGGGATGGACGCTGAACTGGATCGTTCTCGGGTTGAACTCCTGGTTCCGCGGGTATGCAAGAGGAACACCGGCGTGGGTGCGGACGGTGTTCTTTTCATTACAGAGGGATCCTCCGGCGCCGATTTCGCCATGAGCGTCTACAATGCGGATGGCAGTCTGGCGGAGATGTGCGGGAATGGTCTGCGTTGCGTTGCTTTGTGGGCTGCGCTCAGAGGTTTTGGGAGCAATGACGTCTTTCGGATCGAAACCGACGCGGGAGTACTTTCAGCCTCTGTTCTTGAAAAGGATGAGAATCTTCACCAGGGTCTGGTTCGGGTCAGTCTGGGATATCCTCAATTTCTTCGGGGGGACATCCCGATGAAGGGGGACCCCTCCTCCCGGGCCGAGCCAGTGTTCACGTTCGACGGGCGGGAATTTGCGGGGTGCTGTGTTTCGCTCGGAAACCCCCATTGTGTGATTCGGTTGGAGAACCTTGCCGAGCTGAGGCAGTTTCCCGTGAAACGATACGCCCGGGTTGTGGATAACTCTGGCCTCTTTCCGGAAGGAACCAACATCGAATTTGTCGCAGTCGATTCATCCAACGTTATCTATCAGCGGACCTGGGAACGAGGCTGTGGAGAGACCGAAGCCTGCGGAACCGGGGCGGCCGCGGCTGTCATTGCAGTTCGAGTTTGTCAGGACCGTTCTCAGGAAGTAGAAATAGTAGAACCCGTGATTGTCTCTCTTCCTGGTGGTCGGGTGTCGATCGAGTGGGGTGGGATTGGCCGAGAAGTTTTTCTTGAAGGGCCGGCGGTCCAGGTCTTCGAAGGAATCCTCTCGGATAATGGCGCATATCAACGGACGGAGGTTTGGGGATGAGCAGTCGGATTTTGCTCGCGGATGATCAGCCCGATGTTCGGAGCTACCTTGCCGGAATCCTGGCCCAAGGTGGGTATGACGTGGTCGAGGCGGAATCTGCCGAGGAAGCACTCGAGATTCTGACTGCTGAAGACGGGTCTTTTCTGGGGGCGATATTGGATGTCGATTTTGGCCAGGACAAGATGAGGGGCACCGAAGCGGTGGATGTGCTTCGACTTCAATGGCCCTATTTGCCTTGCATTCTTCTTTCTTCCTCCGGGACAACGGAAGAGGTGGTTCAGAGTGTCAGGAAGGGAGCTACCGCTTTTCTTGAGAAGGGGCTTTACGTAGGAGAGGTCCTGCCCATTGCCGTCGGTCAGATTGACTACGTCAGGCGTCTCCGATCGGATTTGCTTCGGGCCCGAGCCGAGATCCGGCCCGACTGGCGGAGAATCCGAATTCCTGGTTATTCGAGCATCGAGCATCTGGCTTTGATCGGGAAGAGCGCCGGAATGACCCAACTTCGGGATCAGCTGACTCAGCTAGCCACGGAGTCAGGGTCCGTCCTGTTCGTGGGGGAGCCGGGCTCGGGACGAAAGCATGCGGCCGCATCCGTCCATTTCATGGGAGTGGCCGGGGAGTCACCGCTCATCCACATTCATTGTCAATCACTCGACGACAGGATCCCATCTTTACTCACTGCAGGGGGAGCCTCCCTGGATGGCCAGTCGGCCAGGAAGGAAAATGCGTCCGAGACGGCGGAAGAAGCTGAAACAGACTCCAGCTCGTCTGAAGGTAGGGCGACCGTTGTTTTGTGTGAGGTTCAGGCCCTCAGCAGTGACCAGCAGGACCGCCTACTCGAGGAGATTCGCAAGATCCCAGCTACCATCAGGATCCTGGCGACCGCCACATCCGACCTGCAGGATCCGGTCTCTGGTGGAGTTTTCCGAAAGGACCTGCGGGACGAGATTGCCGGGAAATGCGTTAACCTGTCCCCACTGCGGGAGCGTCGAGAAGATCTTCCGGAACTCATCGCGCATTTTTCAACCCAGGCCTCGATGGCTCTGGGGAGATCGCCGATCAAGTTCTCCGACGAAGCGATGAGTGCTTTTTCTGGTTACCCATTCCTGGGCAATCTCCGGGAGCTGCGGGCGGTCATCGAGCAAGCTGCTTTCCACCATGGGGATGGGGAAATCGAAATCTTCAGCCTTCCGCCCCATGTTCTCGTATCAGAGGAAGGAAAAGGAGAACCCGCCGTTTCGGAAAACATTCGGCGCCGTGCATATATCGAAGCGCTTTCGGCCGCTTCCGGTGATGTGGCCCTCGCCGCGACGGCTCTGGGACGCACCGAGGACGAGATTCGAGATGCGGTGGTCGGAATGGCAACCCAGGGAAAGTGAATTTCTGGCCCAAGAGAATCACTGAGACGACACGAGAACAAGGAATGAGCCCCAATCTCCGATGATTCCCATTCTGCCTATCATCTTGGCGATCATAATCGGTCCGAGCTATCTCTTCTTGAGAGTCGAGCCGGGCTACCTTTTTGGACTCGATGTTTATGATCCCTACCTGAGTCCATTTCTTGCTCTTTGCCTGTCTTTCTTGCCCGCTCTGCTCGGGGAGCTCTTGATCCGTCGTCTTCGAGTTCGGGTGGCCAGCTCGGACGGTGACAGCGACGGTCGCCGGGGCACGGGCCGGTTGATGTCCCTTTACCGGATGTCGGTCGTCCTCTGCTATTTGATCGCGGTGTACTTCCTGCACTGGCCCCGGGTGATCGAGAATCTGGGAATCACGGGTTGGGTGTTTCTCGACAAGATTGTCGTGTTGCTTCCCTTTGGCATTTCACTTCTCATGTCCTGGCTGACGACCTATCGGATTCAAAGGGTCTATGGGCATTCAAAGGATGGCTTTCTTCGGTTTCTCATCTTTCAACTTCGCATGACCGCCCTACCGCTTCTTCCCCTCGGGTTCGTGGTGATTCTTGTGGATGTGGTGGAAAACATCGAGCCTCTGCGGGTTCTCTTCGAGCAGTTTCAGTATTTGGTCTGGCTGGCGGTTCTGGTGTTCTTGGTCTTGATCTTCCTGCTCATGCCCCTTGCTCTCCGTTGCATCTGGACGGTGAAGCCTTTGCCTGAGGGACCGCTTCGGGATGAGTTGTCGGCGTTTTCCAAGAAGCTTGGCTTTGGCTGCCGGGGTATTCTTGTCTGGGAAACCCAGGGCGACCTCATCAATGCGGCGATCATTGGTCTCATCGGACCGCTTCGATATGTGCTCCTGACCGATGGGCTCATTCGACATCTGGAGATGGATGAGATCCGCGCCGTTTTTGCGCACGAGGTTGGTCACGCCAAGAAGAGGCACATTTTCTACTACTTCATCTTCTCCATCTCCTTCATTTTTCTTTTCCTTTCCCTGGAAGAACATTTCATGCCCGGGGGTAGTGCCAGCCCCTGGCACTTGAGCCTCTATCTCCTGTTCTGGATGATGATCTTCGTTCTCTACTGGGGTCTTCTCCTTGGATACATCTCGCGTCGTTTCGAGTGCCAGGCCGACCTCTATGGTGCTGGAGCCGTCGAGGACCACACGGTTTTCGTCAATGCTCTGGAGAAGATTTCGGCTCTCACCGGAAACGTGAGAACCAAGAGATCATGGAGGCATTTCAGCGTGGCGCATCGTGTGGCTTTCCTGAAGGACTACTTTCAAGATGGGTCCACGCGGCGCCGATTCAAGGCGGGTCTCATCTGGATGATGACCGGATTTTGGATCTTGACCCTGGCGACCGTGATCCTTGGGGTCGTTGACATTCGCCGCCAGCATATTTTCGGCCTGGCTCAACGCCAGTATTTGGCCCGAGACCTTGGCAAGGCGGAGCTTCACTGCCTTGAAGCGATCGAGGTCAATGCCAACGATGTCCGGTACTGGCAGCTCCTCGGGAACGTTCTGGAGGACCAGAGCAGATTTTCTGAAGCTCTTGAAGCTTATCGCAGTGCTCTTTTGCGTGTTCGAATCTGGGAGGATGATCGCCGAAGGAGCCTGGAAAAAGTAATTCGGAAGCTGGAAAAGACCCTCGGCTGATCTAGCTCGATTTCTCTCGATGACGGTGAAAACCACCCCTGCCCTCCCTTAAGGCACATCTGCGCGTCAACTTGGATCCACGATTCGAAGCTGGCCGGAGCCAACTTTGTGAAATCACCTAGATTCGTGGTCAGCAACGACCTGGAACAATCTGGGGTCTCAGTCAGTCTCCCGATCCGGAATGGTTTCTCTTCCCTGTTCTTAACCATCTGCCGTTGCTACACTACTTCGCTGATCGAACCCAGAAGGAGTGATCCGGACCGATGAATCAGCCGAATGAGCGCATCGACGATCTTCTCATCGAAGAGGAGATGAAGGACTCGTACCTCACGTACGCGATGAGTGTCATCGTGGCGCGAGCCCTTCCCGATGTCCGGGATGGCCTGAAGCCGTCCCAACGCCGTATTTTGACGGCAATGAATGACCTCAATCTCAGTCCTCGCGCGAAATACAGGAAGTGCGCCAAGATCGCTGGCGATACCTCGGGAAACTATCACCCTCATGGCGAGCAGGTGATCTATCCCACCCTGGTCAGAATGGCCCAGAATTTCTCCATGCGCTACATGCTTGTAGAAGGCCAGGGGAATTTCGGCTCGATCGACGGGGATCCCCCCGCCGCCATGCGGTACACGGAAGCCAGGCTTTCCGGTCCGGCGATGGAGCTTCTGGAAGACATCGACAAGGACACGGTCGATTTCGTCTCAAACTATGACGAAACCCGACTGGAACCAACGGTTCTTCCGTCTCGATTCCCCAACCTTCTTTGTAATGGTGCGTCCGGCATCGCGGTCGGTATGGCCACCAACGTTCCACCTCACAACCTCACGGAAGTTGCGAGTGCGGTGAAGCACCTGGTTGCCCATCCGGAATGCACGGTGGTGGAATTGATGGAGTTCGTGAAGGGACCGGATTTCCCGACCGGCGGCATCATTTGCGGCCGAGCCGGAATCTACGATGCCTACACCCGGGGCCGGGGGATGATCACGGTTCGGGCCAAGGTGGGAGAGGAAACGACCAAGACGGGGAAAGTAAAGCTCGTGGTGAGCGAGATTCCCTACATGGTCAACAAGACCAGAATCATCGAAAAGATCGCCGATTCGGTGAAGGACGGGCGGATCTCGGGCATCTCGGATATCCGGGATGAGAGTGATCGGGACGGCATGCGTCTCGTGATCGAGCTGAAGAAGGGTGAAAATGAAGAGGTCGTGCTCAATCAGCTGTACAAGCACACCCCTCTCCAGACTACTTTTTCGGCAAACATGATCTCGCTTGTTCGGAATCGGCCGGAGACATTGACCCTCAAGCAAATGCTTGAGCATTTCCGGGATTATCGGGTTGAGGTCATTCGACGTCGTACCCGGTTCTTGCTGGAAAAAGCAGAAAGAAGAGCCCACGTCCTTGAGGGCTTGATGATCGCCCTTCAGAACATCGATGAAGTCATCGAGATCATCAAGACTTCCGAGACGACCGACATTGCCGGTGAGCGACTCCGCACCCGGTTCGATCTGAGCGAGATCCAGAGTGACGCCATCCTGCAGATGCGGTTGGCCCGTCTCACCGGTCTCGAACAGGAAAAGTTGCGCGAAGAGCATGCGCGACTCATGGAAGATATTGAGCGTTATCGAGCAATCCTTGCCGACGAAGCGATTGTTCTCGGCATGATCGTCGAGGATATGGATGAGCTCGTCGAACGTCATGGAGATGACCGGAGATCCGAGATTTCGGGCGAGGTCGGAGACTTTGTCCGGGAAGATCTGATCCCGGAGGAAACCGTTGTCGTGATGGCGAGTCACGAAGGGTATATCAAACGGCTTCCGGTGGACACGTATCGAGCTCAAGCTCGTGGTGGAAGGGGTGTTACGACTGCTGAAACGAAGGAAGGAGACTTCCTCAAGTACGTACTCTACGCCTCGACCCATGACTATCTACTCTTCTTTTCCGACGACGGGATCGCCTACCCGCTCAAGGTTTATGAGATCCCCCAGTTCTCACGAACTGCCAAGGGGCGTGCTCTTGTGAACCTTCTGGAAATCGAGAAGAACCAGAACGTCACGTGGATGATCCCTGTTACTGAATTCGCCGGCGGCGATCTCGTGATGTGTACTTCCAAGGGAACGGTCAAACGGACTCCCCTCGAGAGTTTCAAGAACATCCGCAAGCGTGGAATTCGAGCCATCAAGCTTGATGATGAGGATCACTTGATCGGCGTCCAGGTCGCCAAGGGAGAGGAGCAGGTCGTGCTTGCTACCCGAAAGGGGCAGGCGATTCGGTTCGAGGTGAGCGATATTCGTCCCATGGGGCGAGCAGCTCACGGAGTCCGAGGGATCAACCTTTCTTCCGGTGACTCGGTGGCCGGTATGGTCGTTGCAGGTGAAGACGCTGCCCTTGTAACTGTCGGGGAGCGGGGCCTCGGAAAGAGAACTCTTCTTTCCGAATACCGCATTCAGCATCGAGGTGGCAAGGGAATCATCAATATGAGGGTCAGTGATAAGAATGGTGAAGTGGTGGCCATTCTCGAAGTGACTGAAGACGATGAACTCATGATGATCACATCCAAGGGCATGGCTGTGAGGACAGCCGTCAAGAGCTTCCGACTCGTGGGAAGAGCTACCCAAGGTGTCCGGCTAATTCGAGTCAAGGACGGGGATCGCGTCGTCTCTGTCGCCAAGGTCGCGATGGAAGACACGGAAGACACAGACGGCCTGGAAGGCCCACAAGACCCGGATGGACCCCAGGCCTCTCAGGAAGGTGCCGAACCCACAAATGACAATGAGTCACCGGACGAGGGCTCCGACGAATCGTCCGGAGAGGAGTAAAGGCCGATGAGGTCACACACCCCCAAGATCGACTTCAAGTTCACGATCTGGGGGGGCGGTATCGCAGGGGTTTTTCTTTTCATTGTCATGAACGCATCCGGATTGGGGGCCCAGACCCCCGCGGGCCGGACGAAGTCCGATGAAAAAAGCGCCGAGGCGGCCAGGACCAAAGTCACGGAGAGTGAAGCCAGGGAAGCCTTGGAGCTCTTCAAGAAGATGTCAAAAGACGATGACCCGACCTTGATGGTTGGCGCAATTCGTCGGCTTGGTGACGTCCGACACAAGCTCGTCGCGAAGGCTTTGGCGAAGAAACTCCGGTCCAATGACCAACAGGTGCAAATCGCCACCATTCAGGCACTGAGGCTTCAAGAACCCAAATACGCGAAGAAGCCGCTCCTTTCCTCCTACTACGCCAGGCCAAACAAGGATCGGCCCAAGGTCCGTGGGGCGGCTCTTGAGGCTCTTGGTTCCTTGGGCGCTACCAACATCTTGAAGGTGTTGATGGACGTTCTTGAAGACCTGGAGGAAGACCCTGAAGTGGTTAAGGGCGCGGTGATTGCGTCCGGGGCTCTGGAGGATGTCAGAACTCTGGAGGCCTTGATCACGATCCTGGAGAAGGATCCCGATGATCAGCCCGAAACGCCAGGAGCCAGAGATCCACCGGGATCGTACTGGAGACAACTTTGGAAGCGATGGCGAGTCGTTGAGAAACCATGCCGCGATGCCATCGAGAAACTCACGGGGCAAAAATTTGAAAACGGTAAAAAGGCGCGGGAGTGGTACGACAAGAACAAACGTCGGCTCAAGCGTAAGCGCTCCTGATCAGGAAAACTATGGACGAGCGGAAGGGGAGTCAGACCACGCAATGAGTGAGGTAGACAAGAAGCAAGAAAAGCAAGAAGACAAGAAGATCGCGGTCTTCATGGATTTTGAAAATCTCGCTTTGGGAGTTCGCGAGGCGAAATACAAAGCTTTTGAAATTCAGCTCGTCCTGGAACGGTTTCTGGAGAAGGGCAAAGTCGTCGTCAAGCGAGCCTACGCGGACTGGGAGAACTACTCCAAGTACAAGAGACCCCTTCATGAGTCCGCCATGGAGTTGATTGATGTCCCTCACACCCGCTACAGCGGGAAGAATAGCGCCGATATTCGCCTCGTGGTGGATGTGATGGACATGTGCTACTCAAAGCAGCATATCGATGTTTTTGTGGTAGCGTCCGGGGACAGCGATTTTTCCCCGCTGGTGTCCAAGCTGAAGGAAAACGATAAGACCGTGATCGGTCTTGGGGTCAAGAACTCAACTTCGGATCTCTTGATCGACAATTGCGATGAGTTCATTTTCTATGAGGACCTGGTGCGGGAGCCGGAAAAAGCTCCGAAGATGCCAAGGAACCTCGATAAGAAAAAAGCCGAAGCGTTCCGGCTGCTGATTTCCTCCATTTCCGCGTTGATGCGGGAGAACAAAGAGATTCTCTGGAGTTCAATGATCAAGCAGCAGATGCAGCGCAAGAACCCATCGTTCAGCGAGGGATACTACGGCTACCAGACGTTTTCACAGCTCCTCGAAGACGCCCAGCGTTCGAAGATCCTCTCACTTGAGCGGGATCGAAGAAGCGGTACATATATCGTTACGGGTTTTCCGAACGGCACTTGATCAGGCTCAGAGCTGTCTTGAGTTCAGAGCTAACCGGTTCGGGTTTCCAGTAAACCTTCCAGGTCTCGGATTTCACCATCGTTTTCGATGCGCTGTTGAAGATCCCGGGCGGCCTGGAATTCGGCGAGTGCTGCTCCAGGTGTTCCGTGCTCCATGTGGTAGAGACCGAGGACGCGGTGAGCCCGTGACAGGCCGGGCAAGTACCCGATCTCTTCGCACGAGGCGATGGTTTCCTTGATGTGCTCTGCTCGATCCGCGGCTTCACCCCGGGAAATCGCTATTTCGTGAAGAGCGATGTCGGCATCGCAGCTTCCTTGAAGAAGGCCGAGAGACTCAAAGCCTTCCTTGGCTCGTGTCAAATCCCGCTGAGCAAGGTCGGGGGCACCTTCATCAGCCGCAAGTTGACCAAGAACAAGTAGACAAGCCAGCTCTCCCGCCTTCAGGCCAAAGCGGCGGTAGATTTTGAGGGCTTGATCAGCTGCTTCCCGGGATTCCCTGACCATTCCACGGTCGCGAAGAAGGGTCGACATCAGGACCTGTACGTCCGCTTCTCCCGGGAGATCTCCTTCAGAATGGAAGAAGGCGGCCGAGGAGGAGATCTTTTGCCATGCGGTGTCGAAATCACCCAGGACTCGTAGGGCGTTTCCAAGAAGACCAAGCAAGACCGCTTCACCTTCATGTTGATCCGTTTCTCGATAGCCATGAATCGCTCGTTCGAATCTCTTCACGGCGAGTCGAGTGCGACCTCGATAGAGATCAATTTCACCAAGCCCCGCTTCAAAGGCGGCGCGGGCGTCGGGGCTGAAATCGTCCTTCAGGAGGGCACGAAAAGCGCGATAGGAAAAGATACTAGGGCTTGGCTTGGCGAGCTCTAGCTGGGCTTGGGCCAGTCCAAGGATGGCTTCGGCTTCTGCGCAGAGATCGTCGGTCTCGTGATAGATGTCCCGGGATTCGCCAAGGTACGCCTCGGCGTCCTTTGCCTCTCCACGGACGAGGGCCACGTGTCCCATGCTCATGAGGATGCCCGCTTGTCCTTCGGCATCATCGATTTGCTGATAGAGAGAGAGGGCCTTCTTGTAGTAACCCCTCGCCTGATCCTGCTCACCTTCTCGGGAGAGGAGGGAGGCGGTAGACTTGAGCGCCAGGGCTTGCCCGATCTTGTCCTTGCTCTTTGAACTGATCCGATACGCTTTGTGACACAGTTTCAGGGCCTTTTCTGACTCGCCTTGAATGTGATGAATCGTCGAGAGGCATCGGAGGGTGTTCGCAATATCTCGGGGGCTTCCGTCGTTGGCCCTGAGAAGATTGTAGTGGGTTTGATAGGTCTGAAGTGCTCGATCCAGTTCTCCGGATCGGAGGAAGGTTTCCCCGAGAACACCCATGACACGACAAGCTCCCTCTACATCATGAATCGATTCGAATGCGTCGAGCGAATCGGTGAGATGCTGGGCAGCGTTCAGGTGATCGCCGGTGCTGAGATAGGCAAGACCCAGGTTGCCGAGCTGGCGCGCGGTTCCGTGGGAGTCTCCAAGAGATCGGTATTTTTCCAGAGCTTGACGGAAATACATGATCCCGTCTTGCTTTCCAAGTGCTCTTACGAACAGACCAACGTTGCCAAGGGCATCTGCTTCTTCGCGGATGGCATTGACACTTCGTGCGAGATCAAGCGCGCGAACGCCGTGGTCGTAGGCCTTGGCTGAATCTCCCCAGGTATAGAAGATGGTGGAGATGTTGATGAGGGTAGCCGCAATCTCCTGGGCGCGACCATACCGCTCAAAGCCCGTAAGAGCTACTTCGAAGGACCGGAGAGCACCCTCCATGTCCCCTTTTTTGAACTTGGTTAGACCCTCTTTGAATGAGACACGAAAGGTTGTGAGCTCATCGCCAGCGGGAATAGCACCTGATTCTTCTGGGTTTACGCTCTTCACTTGGTTGTATCTCCGGCATCCAATGCGTTTAGCCCGTCTTTTCGTACCGAAATCTCCTTCGTCGAGCCCGGGGCCCGACAAGAGACTGCGGAGGTTCCTATCGGAAAAAGTAGGCACGGAGAATGAGACATTCCGGCGCGGATTCAGGTTTTGCCCCGGATCGAGGGAAATGATAGCCCGGATGAGAAGATGTCTAAATTTAGGGAATTCTCTTAAGATGGAGTCGATCCGGGTTCCTCCACTCCGAATGCAATTCGCGCATAACCGGTGAGGGAGAAGATCTTGCTGCGGCCACGGGTCTCGACGAGTCGAATGGCGCGAGCCGGGATCAGATCCTGAAAAAGCTGGTTGATGCGACCCGGAGTGAGTTTGAGGACCTCGGTGAGATCGGTCTGGCGGAACTCCTTGAGCCCGCTCCCGGCTATCGTCTCGAGATGACTAAACATTGATGGAGTGGTGGTTTGCATCAGACGATCTCGATAGGAGGGGGACAAAGCCGGCTGGATTCGATCGAGAGTCATGGGTTTTGTGTTCGAAGAGGAGAGAAGCTCTTCACACGCATCCCCCAGTGCAGTCAGCATACCTCGCAGATCGCCATGGTAGTTTCCGAACAAGGTGTGGACCGCATCATCGGTGACGGGTGGGACGATTTTCGAACCGGGAATTTGAAGGTGTCGGTAGCGTTTGTGTAGGAGTTCGACGACCTCGTTGGGGGAGAGGGGGCTGAGAACGAGAGGGTCTGGAAAGATGCTGAGAACCTGGGGAAATCGGGAAAGGACTTCTGCCTGAAACCCCGTGGTCGCGGCAAAGAGGTAATGCAGGCCGGGAATCAGGAGATAGTCCCGGACATCTCGGAAAAGATGCTGAGCCAGATCGAGATCGGACTCGAAGAGGTTCTCCATGTTATCGGCATGGATCAACATCCCTGTTACCCCTTCCTTCCGAGCGCAGGCCACGAGGCCAGACAGAACCTCGAAGAACTGGGTCGGCGGAAACGTGGGGCGGTCGGATGACTTTGCTGTTCCAAGGCTTGCGCCTACTCCAAAAGCCGAAACACCGGCGGACCAGCTTCTCTTCTCGTTTTCTTCCACGAGTTTCTGGGCAGCCCGGATGGCCGCCCGACGCCGAAGTTTGCGTTCGGGAAGATTGGAAGTGAGGGTCGAGAGAACCGTCTTCACCAGCTCGATGCCGAAAGCCTCCTGGGTCATTCCGCTTGTCACCCTGATGTGCCGGGTATGGGAGAGATACTGGGATGACTCGGTTGCGCGACTCTTTACAAACTGGATGAAGGTTGTCTTCCCCAGGCCCGCCTGTCCCTCGACGGTTGCTCGGCTTCCCTCATTGCTGCCGATTCGGGTGGTGAGCCGGGTGGCATCTGTCTTACGGCCCACAAAGAGGGAGATGGGATGGAGAGCTCCCTCGTTGGGATCGAGGGGGTCTTGAAAGAAAGGGCTCGATCTCAAGCCGTACGGAGTCCATAGATTCGGAATCATGAGAGTCCCTCCCGATCGGCCCTTTGGGCGAAAAGACGTTTTAGCCTCGATGAATGGATCAGTAAATTTAGTATTTATCCTAAATAAACAAATCCAGGGAAGAAAGCCCAGCGGAATTCACGAATGGGTGATTCAGCTTCCCTTGGGGCCAGGATGGGGGATTGCTTCCGGGTCTGACGGGGAGTCGTGATCGGATGTGATCTGCAAGAGGGTGATCTCTGGAGGGCAAAGAAAGCGAACTCGAGGAGCGAAATGACCCTCCATCCCCAATCCGCGGGAGATGTGAAGAACCGATTCGCCAAGATGAAAGAGGCCCGAAGCGAAACGAGTACCCAGCTTCGTGAAGGTCACGGGAGCGCCAACCCAGGGAAGAACGATCTGTCCTCCGTGGGTGTGCCCGGCAAGGATGAGATCAGGGCGAAGAGATGGCTTTTCGCCTGTGGAATGAGGGTCGTAGCCCATACCGAGGATCACATCGGGAGAATGAGCAACCACGATGACCACGGCTTCTTCGGGAAACGGCCCGGATACAAGGCCATAGTCCGGATTCTTGCGATCCAGACCGATGATGATGAGCTCTTGCCCTCGGACGTTGAGCCTTCGGATTTCGTTCCGAAGAAGTGACATCGAGAAGGCGTCGAGGAGTTCCTTTGCTTGTTTCGGAGTTTCCGAGTCACCGGTCACGCCGAAAAAACCAAACGGTGCGGAGATTCGACCCAGTACCGTCCGAGCGGACTGCTGTGGCCCGTCGCCGTAGAGGGCTCGAGTAAAGAGGTCCCCGCTGAACAGGATCAGATCCGGCGCCAACTCTTCAACGATGGGGCCAACTTGAATCTCTCGACTTCCGAGATAAGAGGTCTGTAGATCACTGAGGTGGACGATGCGCAAAGGCCTTGTGCTGGCGGTCCATCTCTTTGAAGTGAGGTGATGCTCCGAAATTTCGATTTCGCTCGGCTCGATGAACCAGGCGTAAAAGCCGAGCGAAAAGGCGATGAGCACATAGGAGAGGAAGAGGAGCCGCATGGGAACGGAGACCCGAGGTAGCGGGCTTCGTCCGACAAGGTTTCGTCGGTTCAGAGCGAATCGGAGACCAGCCAGCGGAAACCAGAAGAAACCCGCGTAAAAGACGGTGCCGACCATCAGGAAGAACGCCATGGATGATTCGAACTTTGCGAAGGCGATGTAGCCAAGGAGGAGGAGAAGCATCCCGGCGGGAATCTGAACGATCATGGCTAAAAGGAGGTCGGTCGCCGTAAACCCGGTTTGGCGACGACGAATTCGTCGGAGCACGGAGCAGAGGAGCAAAGCCTCCACTCCACCTGACAACCCAGCGATGATCTGATATGCGATGAGTGATTCAAACATGGGAGCCCTTCTTCTTCGTCGCCCTCTGGACTAGATCTTGATCCATCATCGCTCCGAATCTTGGCCTTCCGCGAAGAAGCTGGTCAGGTGGGGCAATAAATCAGGTGGCGATTTGCCATAAGCCTGGGAGGGGCGTATACTTCAGACAACTAGATGTCCCTGACACAAACTTCTCTGGCCAGGCCAAAATACTGGGCTTTGCCTTTGTTTCCCCCCGTTTCCTACCTGTTGAATGGACCTCATGCCCCGAGACCTCCACGTACTCCACGTTGAGGATGACCAGGCAGACGCTCTAGCTCTCTTGGCGCGTATTCTGGAATCCTCCGCCGCGGTATTTACCGTCCGGTTTACCCTCGTTGGTGATCTGGAGGAGGCGCTGAGTGCTCTACGAGCCGAGAGTTTCGATCTTATTCTGCTCGATCTTTCTCTTCCAGAATCGGTAGGGCTTGATCTTGTCTCACGGGTCCGGAACGTGACACAGTGTCCCATGATCGTTCTTCTGGGCGACTCTCAGGAGGATCTTGCCCAGCGGAGTCTGGAAACGGGAGCCCAGGACTATTTGATGAAGGGTCGCATCGATTCGGATCGCGTCCTTCAGTCTTTGCGCCACGTGGTGGAAAAGAGTCAGCTCCGCAGTGAGTTTGAAGAAGTCCTGAGAAAGGAAATGCAGGTCAAAGATCATTTCCTTTCCCACCTTTCTCATGAGCTTCGGACTCCGCTAGCCGTGGTCAATCAGTTCTTGAGCTTGCTTCTGGATGGCCTCGGAGGAGATCTGACTCCCAAACAAGTTGAGTTCTTGCAGATCGCCCTCCGGAATACGGACCAGCTGCAAGGAATGATCAGTGATCTCCTTGAGGTGACTCGCGCGGATGCTGGAAAACTGCCGGTGCGGGTTCGCGCCATCTCCGTTTCCACCCTCATCAGGGAGACGGTTCAAGACCTTCGAGCCAGGGCTGACGGACGGGGATTGACCCTGGAAGCAAAACTCTCCTCCGGTCTTCCCAAGATCCTGGCGGATCCAAGCCGGGTTCTTCAGATCCTGGTGAACCTGATCGACAATGCGATCAAGTTCACTCCGGCTCCGGGAGAAATCGTGGTTTCCGCCGGATGCGAAGACGACGATTTCGTCCAGATCAACGTTGAGGACACGGGAAGCGGAATCAGTTCGGAGGGAACGCGGCGGATCTTTGATCGCCTCTACCAGGAGGATCCGAGCCTGGACGAAGGACGGAAAGGGCTCGGCCTTGGTCTTCACATTTGCAAGGAGCTCGTAACCTGTCAGGGAGGAAAAATCTGGGTTCATAGCACGGAGGGTGTCGGGAGTCAGTTCTCCTTCACTCTTCCATTGGCTACGACTCAGGGCTCATCATCGACCCCGAAGACCTCAAGCAGCCAGCTCCATGGAGCTGCCCGGGAAATGGGATCCAGAATCCAGGGCTTGATCAGCGAGTCTGGCCCGGGTGCTTCTTCACCGGACCAAGAACAGCAATCCCTCAACGAGAAATCATCATGAACCGAGGAAAGATTCTCATCGTCGACGACGATCCGGACATGCGATACGGAGTCAACGTTCGACTCAGAGCCAGTGACTTTGAAACGGCCTATGCCGCCGACGGAATCTCCGTCATCAGTGAAGCCCTCAAACAAGAACCCGACCTGATCCTTCTCGACCTGGGACTTCCGGCGGGTGATGGCTTCGTTGTTCTTGATTGGCTCCAGAATCACGCTCAGCTCAGCAGTGTTCCAGTTGTAGTTGTTACTGCCCGGGAGGCGGAATCGTTCAAGGAGCTTGCCCTTGCGGCGGGAGCCAGGGACTTTCTCCAGAAACCGGTCAACAACGAAGAACTACTCGATACGATTGAAAAACACATCCCTCAGCTTTCCTGAGGAAACCGGAAAAGAGCAAAAAAGTCTGTGAATTTCGATAGAGCAAACACTCGCGCCCGAGGACTGCGGGACGAGTCAGGATTGGACGGAGAACCTCAAGGCAAGAGATTGCCAGATCAACCGGCCACGATTTTCGTGGTCGATGATGATCCGGTTCTTCGGGACTCAATTGTTGACTTGATAGGTTCCGTTGGTCTTCGGGTCGAGACCTTTTCTTCGGCCTGCGATCTTTTCTTGCGGGCAGATTTGACTCGCCCTGGCGTCGTTCTGAGTGATGTCAGGATGCCGGAAATGAGTGGTCTTGACCTTCTTCACCGGATCAAGCGTCAATTCCCCGCCATACCGGTGATTCTGATTACCGGTCATGGAGATACTGCGACCGCGGTTCGGGCCTTCAAGGCGGGGGTCTTTGACTTCATTGAAAAGCCATTTGGAGACGAGGACCTTCTGCAAACGGTTCGACGAGCCGTTGTTCGTAATCTCATCGATGGACGTGAGTTCGCCGATCGATTCTCGTTCCGGAAGCGAATTGACTCCCTGACCCCTCGGGAGAGAGAAGTTCTCTCCCACGTGGTGACGGGGAAGCTCAACAAAGTGATCGCTTCTGAGCTTGGAGTCAGCCTGAAGACGGTGGAATGTCACCGAGCCCGGGTGATGGCCAAGATGGGAGTGGAAAGCCTGGCGGAGCTTGTGCGACAAATGGTCCTTCATCCCCCCGAGGAGGATCCTGACGCTTTCGCCGGCCCCGGCGGGATCCCGGAGCTTGCCTGACCCGGATGATTCACGGAGATTTGACTCCCGCTCCGGCTCGGATCGCAACTTTCGAGAGCACCTGAAAGCCGATCGGAAGTGCCTCGGGTCTCGCGATGAATCGAGGTGAATGAAGATCTTCTGGCTTTGCTTTTGGATCGCCAACGCCGAGGCGAAAGAGAAGCTGAGGACCTTTTTCTCCGTAGCAGGCAAAGTCGTCCCCCCCGAGTGTCGGAACAGGCATCTCGAAAAGGGCATCATTTCCATAGGAGTCCCGGACGGATTCTTCGAGCATGTGGACGAGGGTTGGATCATTGATCACATTCGAGTGCCCATCCCGAAGGTCAACCTGAATTTTTGCTCCATGAGCATGAGCGACTCCCTCGCAAACCCGGTGGATCGCTTGCTTCATCTCGGCTCGCGGTCCGGGACTGTAGCTTCTCAAGGTTCCCTTCAGCGCTGCTTCGTCGGGAATGATGTTGTGGGCGTCTCCCGCATGGAAGACCGTCATGGTGAGTACGGTAGGGTCGTGTGCGGAGACTTCCCTTCCTACGAGATGATGAAGCTCGGTCACCAGAAGACAGCCGATGCGGACCGGATCCACGGCCAGGTGAGGCCTTGATCCGTGACCCCCTTGCCCGATGATCTTGATCATCAGAGTGTCAACGGCGGCGTTGATGGGGCCGTGACGATATCCTACCTGGCCAAGAGGAATGAGGGGATCACAGTGAAGGGCCACGAAGGCGTCAAAGCCGTCCGCCTCACCGTTCTTCACCATCGCCTCGGCTCCGCTGGGTTGGATCTCTTCCGCGGGTTGAAAGGCGAGCCGAAAGGATCCCGCCAGTTCGTCCCGGTGTTGATGAAGGTAGGCGGCGATTGTGGCGAGGGTCGTGGTGTGGAAATCGTGGCCGCAGGCATGCATGACTCCCGTTTTGGTCGAGCTGTACGGCAGGTCGGTTTCCTCCTCGATGGGGAGCGCATCCATGTCGCCTCGCAGAAAGACCCGGTTTCCCGGTGTCCCGCCGTCGATATCAACAATGAGCCCGGGAGATGCCTGGGAATCCTGGACCGTGACTCCGTGAGCAACCAGGAACTCCCGGACCTTCCCCGATGTTCTGTGTTCATTCCAGGAAAGTTCGGGATGTCGATGAAGGTCTTCAAAAAGGACTCGAGCCCTGGAGAGAAGAGGGTCGTCAGTCTTCATTTTCGCTTGCTCCGGTTTGCCCGCCTTCATGCATGATTTTTTGAATTTCGGCAGTGGTGTAGAGGCGTCCCTTGTTGATCCCCGGGGAAAGGTCGGTCAGTTCTTCCCAGTTTTCTCGGGTCTTGACGTTGCGCCGCCAGAAGGGAAAGCTGCGACATTGCCGGGGGCGAATGTCATACACCGAGCACCGGTTGTCTTCCCCGAGCATGACGCAATGCCCCCGGGAGTTTTCACCGAGGCTCAGTCGGGTTCCACACCGAATCAGGTATTTGCGTCCAAATTCATCGACGGTAAGACCCTTGTGCTCGGCGAGGGCTTTGACATCGTCCGTGCTCACCCAGACATATCCTGATTGGCTGCAACACGATCCGCACTGGGTGCATTCGAATCGAAGGCCTTCTTGAATCCAGTTCATCCGAGGATCTTAACCCGGATGATTCGTGAGTTCGGCGTAAATCGGGGGAGAAGGGTAGGACCCGGCTATTCGGACGAGCCCCGTGGAGCGACCTCGAGTGACTTTGCCACTTCATCGAGAAGGACGGGATCCGAGTCCGATTCGACAAGCATGGACAGGACATAGGCCTGGTCTCCCTCGAACACGAACCACTTGATGCGTCGGCTCTTGAAGAGAAGCAGGGTTTTTCGTTCGAGCTCGAGCCGAACCCGGCGCTGGCCATTCACCTGGTTTTCTTTTCGCTCGCGCACCTTGTAGCCCCCGAGTTCTTGATGGGTCAAGATCGTCTCTTGCGCGGCTTTCGTCCGGGCTACCTGGGAAGAAAGGACGATCCTCCCATGATTCTCTCCGTCAGGAGGGGAGAGAGTGATGAGAACCGCTGAGGAGCCGGCCTCGGTCGGAGAAACAAAAGCCCATCCCTTCGGCTTACGAACCTGGATCCCGAGGCTAGAGCTTGCCCACTTGTCTCCTTCGATGATCCCTTCCGGACCTGGCTTTCTTTTCCAGACCTTGGTGCCGTGAGAGTATTCCAAGACATCAATGCTCACATTTCCAATAAGTCGACTGAGGGAAAGGAATGCATCCCCGATGCTGGTCGATTGGAGGGACGATGCATCGAAACGGATCCGGGAAGCGTCGACCCATGGATGGGCAATCGTTGCATCGAGGGGACACCAACGGCCTCCCGCATTGACCTCCGTCCACATATGGCCGACGAAGTTCCAGGGATGGGGCGAAGAGCGATCTTCATAGTAAAGAAGACCAACGGCGACCCTGGCTGGAATGCCGACTGCGCGACAAAGGGCGGCAAGAAGTACGGCATGCTCGGTACAGTCCCCTTCCCGGGTGTCGAGGACCTCCTTTGCGCTGGAGAATCCCATGGCCAGGCTCTTGGTTGTGATGGAGCCGCGGACCCACTCTTCGAGCTTCTTCGCTGCCAACCAAAGGGACGTTTCGGTTCCGATTACTTTTCGAGCCGCAGTGATGATTTCCCGATCGTCCGATTCGATGTAGAGGTTACTCGAGAGGTACTCGCCGAGGGACGAATCTTCCACCGGGATTCGTAGCTCAGCCATTGGATCTGGAATCAAACTTCGAACTCTCAACTGGACCCGACGAGATCCCAGGACCGTGACGTCATGGTTATCTGCTTCGAAGTCTTTTGGATCGAGAGTCGCTCCATCCATTTCGGTCAGCTTGATCTCGTACAGTGCTTCGTTCGTTCGGTAGGGATCCGGGATGGATCGATCGGAAGGGGCGGAAAGCCCGATCAGCAATTCCGGTGCCGAGGAGGAGTTTGAGTCGAGAAACTCCATGGCCTCGTTCTTGTCGACCCGGAGAAATTGCATGTTGCCGATGTAGGGAACAACGGTCTTGACCGCCTCTCCTTCCTCGTTGACCCAGGATTGCATCCGAACTCCCGCAAGGGCGTCCACCTCCGATTCGACCCGGGTCAGATCCATCTTCTTGTCGCCGACCGAAATGGTCTCTTTGTCGAGGATCCAGACCTTTACGGTCGTGACGCGCATGAAATCAAACGTGAAGGTCTTGCAAGAAAACTCCTTTGTTCCGTGCAAGAGTGCCTCAGCGTGCATTCGGGCCTGCGCTACGGGACCAAGGATATCGGCACTCCAGGGGACGGTCTGTTTTTGCGTCCGCCCGTAATGGGAAATGGAAACTTCAAGTTTTCCGTCTTGAAGAGATCCCTCGTAGGCGGTTTCTTGGGAGGACATGAGTTGCTTCTGGGTGAGATAGAGGAGTGTTCCTGTCCTTGCATCCTCGACTTGCTCGCTATCGATGTTGATCTCGAGCGCTTCATCCAGTCGGAGCATACGCATCTTCATCGAGGTTTGAGTCCGGAACACATCGCGGCCATCTCGCTTCTCCCGGTAGATCTTTTCGCTGACCGCACCCAGGGGTGATTCGTTTCCGATGAGATACACGAGAGACCAGTGTTCCTCGACCTGAGTCGTCGTCGGGTCGGCCTGGGCGCCGGGCGCTGTGAGAGCAAGTAAGGGAAGCAGGATCAGAGTGAGGATCCCGCAAATTGTCGTTCTTTGGCTCATGAGCACATTCACCTAGCTTTCATTTCCCCGGCCCGAGCGGGGCCTGATGAGGTTTGTTTTCCATTGCCTGGCAACTACAACGGAGGATACGATAGATCTCAGGGCAGGGTTCGTTGCATTTCCGGGCTGGGAACGGCCCAATCAAGACCGGGGGACGAAGCACATGAACGGGGACTCTATTGCCACTTCAAAGACCTCTCCTGTTTCTCAACAGCTTTTCATTCTGATCCTATCCGTTCTCTTCGTCCCTTTATGGGGGCGGAACTTGAGTGCCCAGAACCCCTGTAGTTTCGAGTGGGGTCCAGGACTGTTCGGTTTGCCGGGCACAGATGGGTCCATTCACGCTCTTCTTGCCGACGGAGGCCCCGACCTCTATGTGGCAGGAGATTTCTCATCGGCGTCCGGAGTGGTGGCCTCCCATGTGGGCCGGATCACGGGAACCACCTGGTCCGCCCTCGGGGAGGGGTTGAACGATCGAGTCACGTGTCTCGCCTTCTTTGATGGAGGATCGGGCCCCGAGCTTTACGCTGGAGGCAGGTTCACCGGGACGGGCTCTGGCTTGGCGAATCACTTGGCGAGGTGGACTGGATCCGCCTGGGAGCCACTTCTTTCCGGAACGAATGGGGAGGTGTGCGCTCTTGCCGTTTTTGATGACGGAACCGGGAGTGCTCTGTTCGTGGGAGGAAGCTTCACCACCGCCGGTGGAACTCCTGCAGCCAACGTGGCCAAGTGGACCGGAAGCTCTTTTGCCTCCCCTCCTTCCGGGCTGGATGGAACGGTCCGAACATTTTCCGTCTTGGACGACGGTCTTGCCACAAGGCTTGTAGCCGGAGGAAATTTTCAAAACGCAGGACAGACCGGGGTCAGTTTTGTCGCTGCCCTCACGGGCGACACCTGGGGGCCTCTGGGCCTTGGCGTGGATGGTGCCGTCCATAGCTCCATCGTGTTTGATGACGGAACGGGTAATCATCTTTATCTTGGAGGTGATTTTCAGAACGCCGGAGGATCGCCAGCGGTTCGAGTTGCCCGGTGGAATGGGGCGCAATGGTCATCGCTTTCTTCGGGGCTCTCTGACACGGTGCATGCTCTTCATGGGGTGAATCTGGGTTCCGGGCTTGAGCTGGTCGCCGGAGGGGTGTTCAGCTCGGATTATCCTCATGTAGCTCGTTTTGATGGAAACAGCTGGTCGGCCCTGGGGCTTGGCATGAACGGTGATGTTCGTGCCTTTGCCAACCACGACGATGGGACGGGTCCCGGGTTATTTGCGGGCGGAGACTTTACAGAGGCTTCGGGGGTGACGGCGGATCGGCTTGCTCGTTTCGACGGGTTCGATTGGATTTCCCGTGGTCTTGACGGCGAGGTCCTTTCCCTCCAGACCTTCGATGATGGGGAGGGAAGGTCACTTTTCGTCGGAGGCGCCTTCTCGTCGGCTGGAACTCTGCGGTCGAGCAACATTGCCCGTTGGGATGGATTTTCCTGGTTTCCGGTGGGTTCCGGGGTCAATGGTCGGGTGGAGGCGTTTGAGATTTTTGATGATGGCGGAGGCCCGGCTTTGTATGTGGCGGGTGACTTCACCGAGGCCGGAGGAACCGGCGCCAATCGAATTGCAAAATGGGATGGCACGTCCTTTTCTCCACTTTCCATGGGAGTGAACGGACCTGTCCATTCTCTCGAGGTGTATGACGATGGTTCGGGGCAGAAGCTGTATGTGGGGGGAAGCTTCACCCAGGTAGACGGCCAACCGATTCTCCGAATTGCGGCCTGGGATGGCACGGCCTGGTCATCGGTTGCGAGTGGTGTTCTCAATGGGGACGTAGAAGCTCTTGTTGTCTATGAGGGTGCTCTCTTCGCGGGGGGAGGCTTTTCTCTGGCCGATGGTCAATCCGTCAATCGCATCGCATCTTTTACCGGAGGAGATTGGGCCCCTCTTGGAACGGCCGCTTCCAACGGGATCGTTGGAGTGGTCCATGCTCTCGACGTTTTTCAAGGAGAACTGATCGTCGGAGGGTCGATGACTCTCGCCATGGATGCGGGGGGACAGATCGCGGCCAATCACATTGTTCGGTGGAACGGGGCAAGGTTTGCACCTCTTGAGATGGGGATGAACGATCCGGTCCGAGCGATCACCGTGCCGGATCAGTTCCGCATGTACGTCGGGGGGGACTTCACCAGTCCGGGAAACCGAGTCGCGAAGTGGATTGGTTTTTGGGTGCCTCTCAATGCGGGGATGAACGCTCCTGCCAAAGCCATGGGAAATTTTGTAGGGAGTACGGGCCACGGTATTTTTGCCGGCGGCGAGTTTGATGTCTCGGACGGAAATATTTCCACGGGCCTGGGTCGGTGGTTCGTGGACGATAACTGTTCGAGTCGACTGGGAAACGTGAATGCGACCCAAGGAGAAATGGCCAACGTCCTGTTCCTCAATGATTCCTTCGGGAGAGGAGTGCCTCGGGTCGTCGATTTGTCCCCGTCTGACTCCGTCGTATTACGGATCGAGTCCCCTCCTTCCAAGATGACCGCGTCTTATGTCATGTACGTGTGGCCAGGAGAGCCGACTCCAGGAACGGAGGATCGACTTCCGTTTGACGTTGGACTCACTTGTTTCCCGACGCCTCTTTCTCGCAGCCGGACTCCCCAGCCGTCTTTTGTCGCCAATAATCTCGGCTTCGAAACCGCACTGGGTGAAGAAAACTGGCCAACTGGCCCGACCAGCCCGGCACCCTACGTACTCTTGAACCGGCCTCAGGGGATCAGAAGGAACATCACGTTCACGGTCCAGGGGATCATCTGTGACGACGCTTCCGTGATGGGACTTGCTGCGGTCACCAATGCCCTGGTCGTCAAAGTCGAGTAGCCCCGCCTATCTCTTTTCGAGCTTCAAGCGGGTCAAGGGATTCTCACGATCGTCTTCGAGACGAAGACGGGAGCGGCCCCGAAGGGCGGGCAAGCCATGGGTGCGTAGGGAATCCCATCTCCATCCGGATCCATTTTCTTTCCGCCAGCGAAGACCTGATCCTCGGTGGGGTCAAGCTCGGAAAGAAGGAGTTTCGACTTGGGGAGACCGTCGATATATTCCCTTACTTTTTGGCCGAATCGGCTGTCGCAGGTGGCAGAGGCCAGGCTGCGAAGAGCGCCAAGAGTTGTTCCGTAGGCAAACGGAGTGTAGATGCTGTATTTCGTTCCGGAGTTCGTCACTTCTTCCGAGCGATAGAGCTGATAGTCAATCGCCCATAGATTCTCTTCGACGTAGTCATACGTCCGAAGAGCAGCCATCTTGTAGTCGGGGTGTTTCAACACCCGATAGCCGGCGAGGAGAGCCTGGATGGCGAGGCTCTGAACCTCCAGGGGCCAAACGACGGGGAAGGTGGTGAAGGCGGATTGAGCGATCATGGTTCTTGGATACATTCCGTCAAACCGCTGGGCGCCAAGTACATAGCCTACCTGGGCCTCGAAGAGTTCCAGGACACGATCCCGGAGTGGATCGCCGTCTAATAGCAGGTCAGCATATCTCTCAAAAGCAATGACGAGCTGGGTTATATCTTCGGTGTGAACGATGTTTCCCTTTTCGCCGGGGATGGCGTAGCTCACGAAAGTTTGCCAATCCTCGTGATAATGCATGCTATCGATGTTCTTGACGACGCATCGAGCAAGGGCTCGTGCCAATCCGTGGTACTCGACGGGAAAGAGGGGGCCTCCTGCCTCCGCGTATCCAAACACACCCTGACTCGCAAGTTCTCCTTCTGGGTCAGACGCCTCGATGAACGCGCACAGACCGAGAAGAAGGCTTACCTGGTCGGTCAGCGTGCTTTTTGGTTCTTCGTCAACCGGAAGGAAGATCTCAGCGGGCTTGGGAGGACTCACCTCTCCTGAGATTTCCAGGTCGGTGAAGATGGGGCGAATTTTTGACGGAAAGAAGAGGAGTTCGAATTCCGGATCGTACCCGTCAAGCTGCATGGGACCAAGATAGCCCGTCAGGGGGTTGTAGGCGAATTGAGTGGCGAGAGTGAAGAGCTTGCTTGCTGCAGCTTCCATCAGAATTGCGCCGAGGTAGCCTTCTTCCGGGGTTGCTCCAAGATAAGGCCGCGCCGCTTGATCTTCCTTTAGGCGGGTCGAGCGAAAATAGTAGGAGGCAAAATCGACGTTTGCATGAAGAGTCATCCCGAGTGTTCGGGGGCTCAAAGTTTGGTCGATCGTTTTTGGATCCCAGAGAAGACTCGAGCCGTCCGGCGGAATTCCCTCTCCTGCGTTGCCGAAGTCCGGGGCCTGGGTGTAGAAAGGATCTGCGGAGTCAAATTCGAGGAAGAGGGGAAACATGTTGGTCATCAAGCTTGTCTCGAGACCCGCGCGCTTCCGAAAAATCTCGAGTCGGGCTTCAAGGGCATCCTGAGGGCTTTTCCACGATTCGGCCATGTTCATGGGTGCGCGACGAAGAGTCGGGCCGTGCATGAGATGGATTCCTGCCCCCGAGCTGAGAAGAGCCGCTTCTACATTGTAGCGGGCATACCAGGGTGCGTACCTGGTGAGAGTCGTTTCCTCGAGAAGAGTTTTCTCGAAGTCGAGCTCATCGAACTTTGCATAGAAGGGGGGACCGGACAGCAGGATCTCTCGAGCGGCATACATGGCGTCGCCGATCCGACACCGGCGGTCCAGAACACCTTCGAGTGTTGTTCGTTCGCTGATGCGGGAGATGTCCCAGGATGGTTGCTCATCAAAGGGAGCGGGCCCCATGGATCCGCAACTGAAAAGCGTCAAGCTCACCAGCCAGAGGAGCAACAAGCGCAGAATCGAGTTTGAAGTCTTGCGTGGCAAAGCCTTCATGAATGAACACCTCCGAAAAGAACCGCATTCCTTTTCTTGGGTCCCGGTCCGGGAACAATGCGTTCCCGAATTCTGTCGGAACCACCCCGTCTAACGGGGAATATCGTTCTGGGGAAGGGTTTGGATGAAGAGAATTCTTATGATGAACCACATCGCCACGCCTTTTACGAGGAACGGAGGCATGGGGAACTGGCAACCTTATATGAGTAGGACCGATCCTGCTAACCGCTGGAAAGCTTGAATGCGAATATATGTAAGATGTTTTTGAGTAGACGCTTATGTGTGCCTTGGTTCACTTCTCTCCTGCTTGTGGGGTCTGTTTTTCCCGGCATCTGTTCTGGGCCCGGATGAGGTTAGGTCTGTACGAGAACGTAGTAGGCCCACGGTTTACGGTTCTGCTCCATTCTGACCGATAGGATTCGAATCGGTCCTGAGCGCGGTGGGCTGAAACCGAAGGAGCCGTTTTCTTCACAAGGATGATTCCATGGCCAAAAGTAAGCAGCAGGTCAAAAAGACGGAAGCTCGAGCAGAGCGAAATGGAAGGAAGAAGGAAAGGGATCAGCTTCTTGGCTCCTTGGGTGAGAAGATAGAAACGCTTTCCAAACAGACGACCGCGATGGGCAGTCGACTGGAGATTCTCTCATCCATCCATCAGGGCACAGCGCGGTTAGGGGAGCGCATCCCCCATCTCGAAAAAGGAATCCAGGACCAGGCCGATCGGGTTCCTGGCCGTTTCCTCACCGTGTCCCTGTTCATGTTGGTCGTTCTTCTGCTGGTCCTTGCGATCCGGAACACTCTCAGACTGGAAGAAGAGCTGGACCGGGTCAAACTGACTCTGAAAGAAATGACCGTCTCCGCGGGTCAAGACAAGGTGCGAGATGATGGCATTCTTTTCCGTTTGGGGGTTCTTGACCGGTTAAACGCAGGAGTCCAGCAAAGCCATGGAGCCATGGAGCAATCGAGTCAGGTGCTCAGGGGTTTGACCCGGAGGATCGAGGGGCTCGAAAGCAAGATGACCCCGGTTCTGGCGAAAGTCAGTGATCTTCACGACGTTTGCTCGGGTCTTGAGAGCAAGACATTGGAAGAGGAGGCGCGGGATCTACAGAGGAAAGAATCCTCCCGTGTCAGTTTTGAATCCTTGATCGCGCGCCTCGATCAGATCCAAAACGCCCCCTCTTATGCCCAGGACTTCGAGCTTGTCCAGAAGGAGGTGGAGGGCCTTGGGACGACCCTCGACGACATGATTCTTGATGTTCTTCAGATCAAACGTCTCTTCGCCCAGATGCTCGAGGAACAGTCTGTTTCACCCACTCCTTCGAGCGAGGAAGAAGGCGGCGATCAACGCACCGAAGTGAACCGCGCTGACGTAGATGAAGTACCCGGTGTTTTGGAAGGCGGAGGCCATCCCGCGGTCATCGGGGAAGAAGTTTATCGGGATGTAACTCAAAGCCGCTAGAACAACTACGGCAAGGATGCTGGCTTCAAATGCCCTCGTTCCGTTTCCCTGTCTTGCCGAGCTGGGGGAAGGAATAGCCGCCATGCAAACCGTCAGCGCGGCCAGGCAAAGAGGAAGGAGCCAGATCGGGGACGGGGGGAGACCCTCCTCGGAGAATCCGGCCTCATCTACGGGAAAGATCCACTCGATCCCGGCAAGAACCAAGCAGGTCGCGATGATCGCGGCTGAGGGTCGTCCGATGACCCGAGCTCTCGAACCGAGCGGTGGTTGCAAGGCCCCCAGAAACCCGGCGGCGATCAATAGCCCAACGTAGGTGACGATGACCGTCACTACGGGCGGGCTCATGAGGTGAATTCCCACCCCGAAGAAAACTGGGATTGCTCCGAGAAAAAAGAGGGGGGCAACTTGCATCAAGGAGCAGCAGCGCAAGTCTGTTTCGTGGTCCTCTGGCTTCACCTGCAGCTCACTCGTCTTTCCTGAACATGGCCTTGAGGATGTGGGAGACGAGAGTTGGGTTCTCTTTCAATCTTCGAGTGGAATAGGCGTACCAATCCCGTCCGTAGGGAATATAGACCCGAAGTCGGTGTCCGTTGCTGAGAATGACATCACGCAGTTGTCTCTGGACGCCCAGCAGCATTTGAAACTCGTATTGATCAGGTTCCAGGGAGAGTTGGCGGATCAGATGCTCCGCCTCGTAGACGAGTTTATCGTCGTGAGTGGCGATCCCCACGTAACACCCACCTCTCAGTAATCTTTCGAGCAGGTGGGTGTAGCTCCGGTTGACGATGGAGCCGTCGCGAAAGGCCAGGGCCGGGGGCTCGATGTAAATGCCCTTGCAAAGTCGCACATTTGCCTTGGCATCGATGAGTCGGTCAAGATCGAGATGAGTTCGCCGAAGGTAGGCCTGGATGACGACTCCGACCCGGTCCCCGAAGGTTTCTCGAAGACGAAAGTAAAGGTCGAGGGTCTCCGACGTGCAGGAGGAATCCTCCATGTCGAGCCGCACGAAATTCTGGTGCTTTTGAGCTTCCTCGCAAAGCCGAGAAAAATTCTTGTGGCAGAGGTCCAGGTCGACCTTGAGTCCGAGCTGGGTGGGTTTGATGGAGATGTTGGCAGGAAGGCCTCTCTTGGCGATGAGCTGCAGGGCCGCGAGGTATTCGTCAACCGCGCGCTCCGTCTCTTCTGCCCGAGTGACATCTTCCCCGAGAACGTCCAAGGTTGCCATGAACCCGGCAAGTTTGAGGGATTCCATCTCGCGTGCCGCATCCTCTAAGGCCTCGCCCGCGATGTACTTCCTTGAAAAATGGCGGATGACCCCTTTGGGAACGAGGGGAAGCGTATTCGTGATGACTCGATTGATGAAGCCCATGGGCCAACATTAACGAGACTCGGCTTTTATGTGGTGATTTTTTTCAACACTGAGCTAAACGGAACCCTGTCCGATAACCGAAAGCGAAGAAGGAGCGGAAGTTGTCGTTGTCGTCAACGCAGAAGTGTCGGGGACGCAACCGGCTTTCAGTTTCGGGGTGCAATCCACTATAATGATCGCTCCTTGAGACACCTCTGCGGGTGAGCCCATCCGCCTGACGCGCTGTCACCGGTCCTGAATGTGATCAACAACATGGGACTTGGTAGTTAAGGCGTTCCTTAAGCTGCATTTATGGTGGTGTCTGTCCGTTCAAACACCCCGGCCATGTGCCAAAGACTTGTTGGAGTGAGTAGATTCGATGAGGCGTATGGAAGAAACCCAGGGAAGGGTGCTTGAGGCACTTTCCGGCGACAGCGAATCGAGATCCGTCGCCGACTTGTCGGCCCATCTAGGTGTCGATCAGGCACAGGTTTCGGCCGCGGCGGTCTACCTGACCAAGGAAAACCTCGTCACTTTGAGTGAACAAGTGATGGAGGAGATCTCCCTGGATGCTCTTGGAACGTTGTACGCGGAAAAAGGGCTCCCCGAGCGCAGGATTGCCCTGGCGCTGCGGAATGCCGGGGGGACGGCCACCATTTCCGAAGTTCCCGGTGTCGCCCCTGAGGGGGTTGAAATCGACGCTTCTGAAGTTGGGAAATCACTGAAGGTCCTGGCAGCCCAAGGAATTGCGGCCAAAGCCGGGAGTCAGTTGACCCTGACCGAAGCAGGAAGCGGTTGGCTGGACGCCAATGGTGGCGCCGAGGATCTCCTGAAGGAAGTGGATCGACGAGGCAGCATCCTGGCCAGTGAGATCGATCAGCTGGGCGGCCAACACGTCAGCTACTACGAATCCCTGCGCTCTCGAAAGAAAGTCTTCAGGGTAAAAGAGCGAAAGACGCGCACCCTTTCCATCACTCCGTCCGGTCTTCTTGCCGTCGAGGAAGGAATTGAAACAGCCCGGGAAGTAACTCAGCTAGACAGTCATCTCATCGCCAGTGGTGAGTGGAAGAACGTCATCCTGAAGGGGTATGACATCAAGCTTGGTGCCGCCCCCGAATTTGGTGGGAAGACTCACCCACTGCAGAAGATCGTGGATGAGACGCGCCAGGTCTTTATCGAGATGGGTTTTCAGGAGCGCCGCTCCCCTTACGTGGAATCGGCCTTCTGGAACTTCGAGGCCTTGTTCCAGCCGCAGGATCATCCGGCTCGTGAGATGCAGGACACTTTTTTCCTCGATCGACCTCAGACTGCCGAGCTCCCCAAGAAGAGTGAATGGGTAAAAGCGGTCAAAGATTGCCACGAACACGGTGGCGATACGGGGAGTCTTGGATGGGGGTATGACTGGAGTACGGAAAAGGCCCGGCAGGCCATCTTGCGCACCCACAACACCGCTACCTCGATACGGGCGATTGCCGAGAACCCCAAGGCACCCCAGAAAAACTTCACCGTCTCTCGGGTTTTTCGCCGCGAGACGGTCGACTACAAACATCTTCCCGAGTTCTTTCAGGTTGACGGGATCATCATGGATGAAAACGCCACCCTGACCATGCTTCTTGGGACCCTGGGTGAGTTCTATCGCCGCATGGGCTTCAACAAGGTCAAGTTCCGACCGTCTTACTTCCCCTACACCGAGCCGAGTGTGGAAGTTTTCGTGTACTTCGAAAAGAAGAAGGATTGGTTCGAACTTGGAGGGAGTGGAATCTTCCGTCCCGAGGTTACGAGACCATTTGGCTGTGAGGTTCCGGTTTTGGCCTGGGGCTTGGGGTTGGAGAGAGTTGCGATGCTGCGTTATGGCTATACCGATATTCGACACCTTTACTGGGCGACCGCAAGCCGTCTGCGGGAGACGCCGCTCAGCTGGTAAGAGATAATTTTTGAGTTATTGGTTCGCTGACCGGCCACCGGGCTAGGTTGAGGAGAGTTGAGATGCCAGTCGTTGGAGTTCCGATCATTGCTTTGAACGAGTTGTTGGGCCGGGAGATTCCGGCGGAAGAACTGTTCACTCATCTGGAGCGTCTTGGCAATGACGTGGATGGAATCGCGAAGCTACAGCGCTTCCGGTGCACCCGGTGTTCCTACATCATGGAGCTCACCGAATCCGAGGAGGTGCCGGGTAAATGTGGATCTTGCGAGCATTCCTACAAAGACGATGAAGCATCTCGGGTCGAGATGACTCCCCTTGAAGTGATCCGACTGGAACTCCTTCCGGTCCGACCCGATCTTTTTGACGTGGGTGGGTTGGCTCGAGCTTTGAAGGGTTACCTTGAGATCGAGACCGGACCGAGATCTTACGAGGTGACGGAGGGGCCGTTTGCGGTAGCCGTCGACTCGAAGCTTTCCGAACCAACCTCACTTCGGCCGGCGATTGCCTGCGCCGTGGTGCGAAATGTCACTCTCGACGATGAGTTCGTGAAGACCATCATGAAGATGCAGGAAAACCTCCACTGGGCTCTGGGTAGAAACCGCAAGCACGCTTCCATCGGCGTTTATGACCTCGACACCGTTCATCCCGACTTTCGCTATGACAGCATTGGTCCGGAGGAGATCGAGTTCGTTCCTCTGAACGGAATGCCCGGAGATGGACTCGTGTCGGTGACCCCGGCGTCCGTTTTGGCCGGACACCCCAAGGGGAAGGATTTTGCTCACCTGCTCGCCAATTCTGACCGCTACCCTTTGCTTCGGGATCGAGATGGGCAAGTACTATCCATGCCTCCCATCATCAATAGCCATGAAACCAAAGTGACCGCTTCGAGCCGCAATCTGTTCATCGACGTGACGGGCTTTTCCCGCACTTTGGTGGGGCGGTGTCTGAACATCGTTGTCACCGGCATTGCCGAGATGGACCCCGGAGTTTCGATCGAATCGGTTGAGATTCAGTACCCGAACGAGACGGTCCGTACTCCGGACATGAGCGTCACGGATAAGAAGCTCGATGCCGCTGCCGCGGCGAAGCTGATCGGATTGCCTCTCAGCACAGAAGAGGTTGCGATGGCTCTCCGGCGAATGCGTTTTGACGTATCGACCGGCTCGGGTACCGAGTTGACAGTGGCAATTCCTCCCTACCGAACCGACATCCTCCACGAGGTTGATTTGATCGAAGACGTAGCGATGGGGCACGGATTCCACAAGGTCGTCCAGGAGGTCTGTCAGACCTACACCCCCGGTGGAGAGCTTCCTCTTGAGAGCGCGTGCACGTTGGCCCGGCGCTCGATGATCGGTCTTGGGTTCCTTGAGACCTTGTCCCTCATGTTGACGAGCCCGGAAAGCCACTACGGTCGCCTCCTCATGGAACCGAGTGATCAGGCCGTTTTGACTCATAATCCGGCCTCAAGCGACCAGTCCATGCTGCGCACCCATCTTCTGGAAGGAATCTTGCAGAGCTTTTCTCTGTCGGTGGGAGACAGTCTCCCCCAGCGTTTCTTCGAGATTGGTGATGTTGTACACCTCGATTCGGCCGGAGAGACCGGTACTCGAGAAACCCGTCGATTGACGGCGGCCGTCTCGGGGCCCAAGACCGGATATGCAGAGGTCCGATCGATCGTAGAAGCTTTGTTCCGGGAGTTCGACATTCCGGTTGATTTTGAGCCAGGGGAGCATGAGTCCATGATCCCCGGCCGCATTGCCCGGGTTTGTGCGGTACGAGACGAGGAGAGGATCCCTGTTGGCGTGATCGGGGAGATTCGGCCGGGAGTGCTGGAGAAGTTTTCCATCGTCCAACCGGTTGCTCTTTTTGAGCTATCCATTGCGTCAGCGTTTGAAGTCTCGGAGGCGGTATGAGCGGAGAGAAAATCTTTAGTCAAGGTGAGGAACAGGTGGTGATGGAAGGGATTTTTGATGTGCTCGCTCACAAGATGTCAGCCTACCGAGAGCAGGTGAAGCAACTGCTTTCGCGACAGGCCGGCACGGTGATCGACAATGTGACCGTGGCTCAAGTCTATGGCGGAATGCGGGGAGTCAAGGCTCTCGTCTGCGACACCTCGCGGGTAGATCCCGATCTTGGGCTTCTGGTGCGTGGAACCCCCATAGCCGATCTTGCCGATCGCTTGCCCGAGGAAGTGTTCCATTTCCTCTTGACGTCGGAGCTCCCGGAGGAGGCCGGCTGTCGTGATCTTCAAAAAGAGCTGAGTCAAAGAGGCACGGTTCCCGAGTATGTCTGGGACGTACTGTCGGGGATGGCGCCAGATTCTCATCCGATGAGCATGCTGAGTACTGCCATCGTCAGTATGCAGCGGGAATCGGTATTCTCTCGTCGCTACGATGAGGGAATGGATCGGGATGATCATTGGAAGGCAACGCTCGAAGACTCATTGAACTTGCTCGCCCGGCTTCCGGTGATCGCTGCCGGGATCTATCGGATGCGCTTTGGAAAAGGTGAGCGAGTCCCTGCGGATCCGAATCTTGACTGGGCGGCCAACTTTGCCCACATGCTCGGCATCGATGACCCGACAGGAGAGTTCAAGAAGCTGATGAGACTCTACATGGTCGTACATTGCGATCATGAAGGAGGCAACGTAAGCGCCCATGCCTGCAATCTGGTGGGTTCTGCACTCTCCGATATTTACTACTCGGTGTCGGCCGGGCTGAATGGCCTTGCTGGACCTCTTCACGGTCTTGCGAATCAAGAATGTCTGAAATTCCTTCTTTCTGTTCGGGAGGAATTCGGGAAGGTTCCCGACGAAGAAGATCTGGAAGAATTCGTCTGGAAGCGGCTGCGCAATCGGCAGGTTATTCCCGGCTACGGCCATGCCGTTCTTCGTTGCACCGATCCTCGTTTTCTCGCGTTTCTTGAGTTTGGAAAAAGAGCGTGTCCGGCTGACCCGATCTTCCAGCTGGTTGATTCGATGTATCGGGTTGTTCCAGGTGTCCTCAAAGGTCACGGGAAGGCGAAGAGCCCTTACCCGAATGTGGACGCCGGATCGGGCTCCCTCTTGCATCATTTCGGTTTGACCGAGTTTTCGTTCTATACCGTCTTGTTCAGTGTATCCCGTGCTCTTGGCCTCTGTGCCCAATCTGTATTGAATCGAGGTCTTGCCAGTCCGATCGAGCGACCGAAGTCGGTGAGTACAGGCTGGATCGAGGAAGAAACATCATCAGGAGCTCAGGGATGAAGGCACGTCAAACTCTGAAGGTCGTTCCTCGATTACCCGAGAGGCTCTCCCGACTCCTTGAGCTCGCGTTCAACTTGCGTTGGTGCTGGGATCACTGGACCCGGGATCTCTTTACTCGTCTTGATCCGGAACTTTGGACTGAAACGGGGCACAACCCGGTTCTTCTCCTTGGTCGGATTTCCCAGGAGGCACTGGAAAAAGCCTCCAAGGATGAGGCGTTCATGGCCCAGTTTGAGCGGGTCCTGGATGAGTTTGATGAGTACATGTCACGTCAGCCCGCATGGGCGAGTCCGGTTTGCAGCGGAACGGATTCCCCGAGCTTTGCCTATTTTTCGGCGGAGTTTGGCTTGACCGAATGTCTCCCGATCTATTCGGGAGGTCTTGGGGTTCTCGCCGGGGATCATTTGAAGTCGGCAAGCGATCTTGGGTTGCCCCTTGTCGGAGTCGGAATCCTTTATCAAAAGGGCTACTTCCGTCAGTACCTGAGTTCGGATGGTTGGCAGCAAGAGCACTATCCGTCGATCGACGTCCATAATCTTCCATTGACTCTTGTCCGTGGAGAAGACGGGTCTCCGGTGACAATCGAGGTCGAATATCCGGAACGACACGTCAAGGTCAGAATCTGGCAAGTTGTCGTGGGGCGGATTCGACTGCTGCTTCTTGACACGAACATCCCTGAAAATACTCCCGAAGATCAGAACATCAGTTATCAGCTCTATGGTGGCGATCTGGAGACGAGAATCCGTCAGGAGATTCTCCTTGGTATCGGTGGAGTCAAGGCGCTGACCGCGCTCGGAATTCATCCCAAGGTGTTTCACATGAACGAGGGGCATTCGGCTTTCCTCGCTCTTGAGCGGATTCGCATGATGTTGAAGGACACGGACCTTTCCTTCTCGCAAGCCAGAGAGGCTACCGCGGCGGGAAATGTCTTTACCACTCATACACCGGTACCGGCGGGTATTGATGTTTTTCCGGCGACTCTGGTGGAGCAGCATTTCTCCCATCTTCTCCCGGCGCTCAAGATCTCCTGGCCGGAGTTTGCATCGCTGGGAAGGACAAACCCTCAAAACGAAGTCGAAGGGTTTAGCATGGCGGTTCTCGCCATTCGTCTCGCCTCCCAGACCAATGGTGTGAGTAAGCTCCATGCCCAGGTTTCCAGACAGATGTGGCATGGCCTGTGGCCTGGTTATCCGGTTGATGAGGTTCCGATCATCCCGATTACAAACGGAATTCACATGCCGACCTGGACATGTCGAGATATCTCGGGTCTGTTCTCGCGGTATGTCGGTACGAAGTGGCGGGATTCACCGGAAGATCCGGCCCAATGGAAAGGGATCGATTCCATTCCGGATCGCGAACTCTGGCAGATTCACCAGCGCCGAAAGCACATGCTTGTGGATTTTTCCCGTCAGCGAATGGAAGATCAGATCAAACGTAGGGGGGGAACTACGGCTCAAGTTGCTGCCGTGCGGGAGATGCTCAATCCGGAGGCTCTGACCATTGGTTTTGGCCGCCGCGTCGTGACCTACAAGCGAGCCACTTTGATTTTCCGCGACATTGAACGCCTCTCCCGCATCGTCGGGGACGCGGAGCAACCGGTTCAGTTTCTCATCGCCGGCAAGGCCCATCCAAGCGATCACCGGGGAAAAGAATTCATCCGTGAGATCGTTCAGAAGGCTCGCCGTGCTGATCTTCGAGGTCGAATTGTCTTCCTGGAAGATTACGACATGGATGTTTCCCAGGCCCTTCTCTCCGGAGCCGACGTCTGGTTGAACAACCCGCGACGTCCCATGGAAGCAAGTGGAACCAGTGGCATGAAGGGGGCGATGAACGGCGTTCTGAATCTGAGTGTTCTGGATGGCTGGTGGGCGGAAGGCTATGAATCAGGACTTGGGTGGGCGATCGGCCGAGATGAGCATTACGACGATGTTGATTACCAGGATCTCGTCGAATCCCGACTGATCTACGACCTGCTCGAGCAGGAAGTCGTTCCGCTATTCTACGACCGGGATAGCGAGGGAATTCCACGGGGCTGGGTCTCGAGAATGAAAGAAGCCATGAAGGCCTTCTGTCCCGTTTTCAACACCCAGAGAATGGTTCGGGAGTATGCGGATCGATTTTATGGTCCGGCCGCCCGGAACAGTGTGGCAATTGGCACCGATGGCTTTGAGAAAGCTCGCTCCCTTGCGGAATGGAAACAGGGACTGCGGCAGCATTGGGCCAATATTCATATCGAAGAGGTTGAGGCTGGGAAGCTCGAAGAGGTGAGCGTTGGCGCAACGGTTGAGGTACGAGCCAAGATTCAACTCGGTGATTTGAATCCGGAGGATGTGGCTGTTGAGATCTACAACGGTCCGGTAGATAGTGCGGGTGCCATTACGAATGCCGAAGTGATTCCCATGCAGCGAAGTGAGGCGCTTTCGAACGGAAACCACGTCTATGTGGGGGCGTTGCCTCTTGAAGAGAGTGGGCTCCATGGATATTCGATTCGAATCCTGCCCTCAAACCCACTGGGTGGAACGACCAATGACCTCGGTTTGATCATCTGGCAGTAATTCAATCAAGAGACGGAAAGCCTGAGACTGGCCTTGCCCGGATGATTCGTGGATGAGAATCATCCGGACTATCGGCGGTCCAATCTGCCGACACGCGGGATGGAGAGGAATCTCCTGTTCCTCGATGGTCTCGAGCAACGAGTGAGATCGCTCCCATCACCACGGATCTATCAAAACCCAATTCCTGCCTATCTTGCGTTCCTTTGCCTTCCCCAAGGCAGGGATCATTAACACAAGAAATGTGCCGAGGAATCAAAGGAACGTGGGAGTCCAGGAGAAGCTGTCCAAGTTCTTTGGGCAGAGTCTTTTAGGCGTGACGATTGTCGGGGAGTTTGTCCGATTTCCCACCGAACTCAATGTGTCGGGATATCTGACACCTTGGGAGAATCTGGTGAATTTGGGAGGTTAAGCCCTTACCCGGCGCCGGGTTTAGATCCCCAGCACCGTTGTAACGATTTGTTACAGCTGGATGTTCTCGACCGGGTTGGCGTCAGAATCTCATCGCGTCGGAGTTAGCCGCAACACTTCTTGTGTTTCTTACCGCTTCCGCAGGGACACGGGTCGTTTCTCCCTACTTTGGGAGCTTCTCGGGTGATCGGCGGAGGTCCGACGGTCTTTCCGT
The DNA here is from genome assembly GCA_029260825.1 of Planctomycetota bacterium. GTDB lineage: Bacteria > Planctomycetota > JACOTG01 > JACOTG01 > JAJDCM01 > JAJDCM01. Next base: position 44,002 of record JAJDCM010000306.1, read on the forward strand.
CGGTGAAGTACCAGCGTTTGTCAACTCGTTGGAAGGTAGCGACTTCGCGATGTTCTACTTGCTGCTCGGCCTTCTTGGGAGTGTAGCGGGCGACGAATTCAACCACGCCCTCGCTATCGTCTGCTCCACCGTCTTCGGTGCTCACGATTTCGAGGCCATGCCATGCTGAGTTGTGGGACCAATCTTTGGTCTCTTCCTCGTTGTGGTGTTTGATTTTGCGAGGATGAATGGTGTCTTTGATGTAGTCGATGCTGCCGTTTGCGTAAGCGGTATAGCGAGATCTCATGAGCTCTTCTGCCGTGGTCGGCAGCTGTTTTCCAATTACAAAGGGTTCGCAGCACTCCTGATAGGATTTGGTTGTGCCGCAGGGGCAGGTGCTCATGTTTGTCTCCAGAGTCGGTGTGGATCGCGCGTTGAGGATATGGCATTCGCCAGCTCTCTTGGCCCAGAATATACCCCAAAATGGGGAGGGGAGCAGGCAAAAAAACAACCGATGGGGCGAGCTTGGGGATGGCAATTCGGTTTGGGTCGTTGACGCGCCCAAAGTACCTCTGCCATACTCATTGGTAGAGAAGGTGGAGGCAAACGGAGTTTATGCCCTCAGACAAAACGAGAATTCTGCTCGTTGATGATCATGAGCTCATCCGGCGATTACTGTCAGAACGCTTGCGTTTGGAAGAAAAGCTTGAGGTAGTTGCGACGGCCCGCTCGGCGGACGACGCGATCTTCCGCGCAAGTGAGCATCGGCCGGATGTCATTCTCATGGACATCGAGCTTCCAGGGTTGAATTGCTTTGATGCGGCACGTCGGATTCGGTCAGCGTTGCCGGATGTACGGTTCATCTTCTTGAGTGCGTACTCCAGCGACCACTACATCGAAGAGGCGCTCCGGGTGGGAGCGTCTGCGTATTTGACCAAGGACGAGTCGGCGGAAAAAATCATAGCGGCGATCCACGAGGTCGTGGAGAGTCGGTCCGTTTTCTCCGATGAGATCGCGGAGCGACTCGTCTATGACCGGAACCAACCCTCCATTCGCCCCTCCATGTCAAAAGCGTCCAGCTTGACGGTAAGAGAAAAGGAAGTTCTGGGATACATCGCAACGGGCATGGCGAAAAAGCGCATCGCTACGGTGATGAACGTCGGAGTGAAAACCGTCGAAAAGCACACCGAAAACCTCATGTCCAAGCTCGACATTCACGACCGAGTCGACCTTGCTCGCTATGCAATTCGAGAAGGTATCACCCGGCCCTGACCAAAATCAGGACTTCACCCCATTTCATTCGATTCGGATCCTTCGGAGAATCTCTCCCTATTCTTGGATCACCACTGGTCCGAGCCTGGAAGAGGGCGGGTTTCAGGACACCAATGACCTACAACGAGATCCGACGTCGGTGTTCTGAATTGAGTGAGTTCGAAGCATACCTGGAGGTAGTAGATGTCTCCATGTTGAAAGGGACACGGGTTGGCAACGGAGGAAGGCTTCGCAAGAAGATCGGCCAGGAAGAGGGCGCAATTTCGTACCTACGATCTTGAGGGTGGCAATGTTCGCGTTCTTCAGATCGTCGGCGGCATAGGGCCCAATTTTTGTTTCGAGTTATCGGATGCGTGTTCGCAAATTGTGGACAAGGTGTCCACGGTTCATGTGGACCTGCGCTCGGCGGTCGAGCTCGATCAAAGGAGTCTCGATGCAATTCTTCTTCAGCGGAACAAACTACGTCAGCGATGTGTTTCGGTCAAAATCGTCAATTGCAAGCAAGGTCTGGTTTCTCTGCTTCCAATGGACAGACTTCGGGCTCTCATCCGGGAGGGGTAGTCGGTGGATGTCAGGTTGAGGGTGGGGATGGGGGGTTGGGGTTTTTTGGGGTTTTGGGGGAGAAAGGGTTGTCCGGGACGGTTTGGGGGGGGAGGCATACTCGCTCCTTAATACCGCTATGCGGAAATCTCGTCCCGGGATAAAGAACACGCCACGCCCGCGCTCCAATGCGTCGCTGAGCATGCCTCCCCCCCCAAACCTACAACGTCAACCAGTCATCCCCAAAAGACCAGAAAACACCCAACTCCCATCCCAAAACCCATCAACCTCCCTGCGGGAAAGAAAAGACAAACAAAAAGAAGAGAAGAGAAGAGAAGAAGAAGAAGCGGAAATCTCGTCCCGGGATAAAGAACACGCCACGCCCGCGCTCCCAGGCGTCGCTGAGCATGCCTCCCCCCCCAAACCTACAACGTCAAACTGGTCATCCCCAAAAGACCAGAAAACACCCATCGCCCATCCCAAAACCCATCAACCTCACATCCACCTCCCTGCGGGAAAGGGAAGAGAAACAAAAAGAAGAGAAGAGAAGAGAAGAAGAAGCGGAAGTCGCGTCTCGGGAAAAAGAACACGCCACCGCCCGCGCTCAATGCGTCGCTGAGCAT
>JAJDCM010000307.1 GCA_029260825.1 Planctomycetota bacterium
CGCCGCATCGATTTCATCTTCGTATTCATCATCACAATCTTCCGCACATTCATCATCCGAGCAACTGTAAGGAATCGGAATCCAGAACCCAAAACTGGCTCCTTCTTCTCCCCCATCCCCAGCATCCCCCGCCGAATCTTGTCCCGAAAAAAGATACCCATTCTGCGACACGGAGTAACTGATGATGAGCCGAGAATCAAAACCAACCAGACTATTCTGCTGGGTGATCACAAGACCCGTGATTCCCACGGTGGCAAGGTTCGTCGTGAGTGAACCGATAACTCCCACGAACTGGAAGCCACCGGCCGTAAGTGATCCCTCGGTGGCCGGATCAAGGTTCAGCGCACGAAGCCCGATCGGAGAATCCTTCACCACCGAAAGAGTAAAGGGCTGACCCAGATGGTTTGTCCCGGAATAGCTACCCGGGCCGGAGATCCCTGACGAAAGCGGTAGGGTCCACTCGTTCGAGTCATACGGAACCCCGAACAGAGTCTCGAAAATACTGGCCTGCTTGTTGAGAACCATGTTCCCGGTGAAATACGGTTCCCCATTGACCTGGGGACGTCCCGGCCCCACCTGGCCAAGAAGCGGAGAACTCGGGAACCACAATGATGTGAGTAGGACTAGAAAAAGTACGAGAACTCGTTGGGCATCTCTGATCACTTCGCAATCTCCTTGAAAATCGGTGTACCTTCTTTCCGACTGAACCAAATTGCCCGATTCGCGTTCAGCAGTGGACTCAACTGAATCATCGACACGGGCGCCCTACTGTGTCCACTCAGCCATGAGAGTTCTGGAAATCTGCGATCTGGGGATCGAAGGTCACACGAACTTCCGAGATTCGGCACCAACCAAGGGGAGGATCGTATATCATCACGACACGACGAAAAAGAACCTGAGAACGTGCCCCCCGACTCAAAAGAAAGCACAAAAGAAAAGCCCACGACGAAGGATCACCCATCCATGGAACTCGCCATTCAAACCACCGACCTTTCCCGCTCGTTTGGCAATGCGTACGCGGTGAAGCAGGTAAACCTCGCCGTTCCCCGAGGCACTCTCTATGGATTCCTCGGCCCCAACGGAGCCGGGAAATCCACCACGATCAAGATGCTGACCGGACTCATGGCACCCACCCAGGGAAAGATCTCGATCCTCGGCCTCGACCCCAAGATTCCGGATCAATCTCTGGCCATCAAACGAGACATCGGAGTTGTCCCCGAAGACCTGGCGTTGTTTGACAATCTGACCGCTCGTGAATATCTGACCTTCATCGGGCGCATGCACCTCATGCCCAAGAACACCCTCGACGAACGAATCGATCAGCTCGTCCAGCTCATGGATCTTTCGGCCGAGGTTTCAAAGCTCGTCATTGAATACTCCCATGGGATGAAGAAAAAGCTGGCACTGGCAGCGGCAATGCTCCACAACCCCAAGCTCCTCTTCCTCGACGAACCCTTCGAGGGAGTCGATGCCGTCGCATCACGAGCCATTCGAAAAATCCTGGTGAGCTATGTTGAACGGGGCGGAACCGTGTTTGTCACCTCCCACGTTCTTGAGATCGTTGAACGGCTTTGCTCTCACGTCGGCATGATCGTCAAGGGAACGCTGGTCGAGCAAACAACCCTGGAGTCTCTCCGACAGAATTCATCTCTCGAACAACGGTTCGTGGATCTCGCTGGCTCCGGGGCCAAACAGGATCGTGAGCTTGGTTGGCTCGGCGAGGAAGAAGTATGAAATGGGCTCACTTTACTGCAATGATCTGGTTGCAATGGTGCTTGCTGAGAAACAGAATCAAACGGAAAAGCGCCGCCAGCCATGTGATTGGCCTGGTTCTACTCATCCTCGGATCGGTCTTCATCCTCGGTGCATTCTTCCTGGCATTTGGCCTTGGCGTTGCACTACTCCCAAGAGCTGAACCCGTGCATGTGATGCTGGCCTGGGTCGGGATGACGTGTGTATTCCTCTTTACCTGGGCGCTGGGACTCGTGATGGCTCTTCAGCGATCCGACAGCATGTCGTTCACAAAGTTCCTGCACTTACCCGCCCCTCTCATCTGCGTCCTTCTCTACAACTATATCGGTTCTTATCTCACGCTGAGCATGGCCGCTTTCTTGCCGGCGATGCTGGGTCTTGGACTGGCAATGACCATCGTTTACGGCCCGTCATTGCTGATGGGCCTTCCACTCATCCTGTCCTTTGTTGCCATGGTCACCGCCATTACCTATCAGTTCCGGGGCTGGCTTGAAAAGCTGATGCAGAACAAGCGGCGTCGCCAGTATGTGATCGCAATCCTCACCTTCTTCTTCGTGGGCCTGGCCCAGCTACCTAACCTCCTGAATGTCGCCTCGATGAGATCCGATGATGACGATGAGGATCAGGCCGCACTGACCGCGGATAAAGAAACAAAAATAGAGGCGATGGAAGCACTCCTGAAAAGACTCAGCCCGGACGCCCAAGGCGAAACGAAAGAATCCACGGAAGAGATCCAGGAGAGGATATCCGAACTGGTACAGGCCGTCGAGCAAATCAACAAGCAGCAAAAGCCCACGAAACGCAACTTTGAACAGATCTCGCCCTGGACTCTCTACATCCCGCCGGGCTGGCTCTCCTACGGAATGAGAGCAGCGGTAGAACGACGTTTTTCTGCAGGCGCTCTTTGCGCTCTGGGAATGAGCTTGATCGCACTCTACAGTCTACGTCGCTCTTACAAAGCTGCGCTGGCAATGGCAACAGGCGTAACCCGGAAGCAAAGCGGAACCGTGGCACAGGCTCCTCGGGACCAAACATCGAAGGCAGGAAAACCAAAGAAGCCACTCCTCGTGGAAAAGAAGCTTCCCTGGGTCACCGAGATGGAGTCCTCTGTTTGCACCACATCGCTTCAATCCTTGATGCGAATGCCTGAGCTCAAGTTGCTTCTCTTGACTCCCGTCATTCTTCTCGGTATGGGCGCATTCATGATGGCGGACAAGTCCGAGCATCTTCAGGATTTCGCCCCACTCATCGTCTTGGCCGTGACCATGCTGGCTCTCCTTTGCACCATGCAACTCATCCAGAATCAGTTCGGTCTGGACCGGGGTGGTTTTTGCGCCTACGTCTTGTGCCCGGTGCCAAGGCATCAAATCCTGCGCGCCAAGAATCTTGCCGTCGCACCGGTGGCTCTGGGAATCGGGGGAATAGCGCTCATCGGCCTTCAATTTTTCGTCACGATGAGCTTGTCCAGCTTTCTCGCAAGTTTCCTTCAGATGATCTCAGCCTATCTGATCCTCTGTTTGCTCTGTAACCTCGTCTCGATCCTGGGTCCCATGCGATTGAAAGATCAAGGCATGAAACCCAACATCACGGCGAACGGAATCCTCTGGCAGCTCGGGTCCATGCTCTTCCTTCCCATCGCGATCTCACCCCTGATGCTTCCGCTTGGATTGGAATATCTGGCCAAATCGGCGGATTTTCCTGCGAGTAACCTGATTTATCTTTTCCTCCATGCCGCCCTTCTTGCCGGCCTCTGCTGGATCTATCTGGCCATCACAAAACGGCAAGGGGACATGCTCCAGGAGCAAGAACAAAAGATCCTCGACACCCTGACTCGTCGTTGATGTCACTTGGAGCGAATCGGGAAGAAAGTCTCCAGGATTCGATGGGTCTGGCATCGCCAGTTCGAGTAGCCGGATCCGTTCGGGGTCATTCCTCCACTGACCTTGTTGCCAGCTTTCTCCAGGCGTTGCGCCAGCAAGAGACTTGAGCGGGCAACATCCGTTCCGGTGGCGGTCATCCGCTGATCATACTGCCCCCAATCGAGGTAGTAGCTGGTCTTCGACCTTGGCATCTTTTTGACAAGATCAAGCAAGAGCTCTTCACCTTCCCCGATCGGCATTGCCGACTGAGCGGCGATCATTCCAAAAACACCCGGGAACTTCAGCGAAACGTAAAGAGCTGCGAAACCACCTTCATGATTACCCAGAATGGCCCGGGATGACGGCTCCGCTACCGTTCGATATCGATCATCGATCAGCGGCACGATTTCCTTCACCAAGGCCTTTGCATACACGTCTCGTTGTGAGCGCGCATACTCGTAGGCCGAAGTGGAGGGTACAAAGACCGCGATGTGCGGAGCGACCGTCTCTCCGATCGTGTTATCCAGGACGGTCTTCATTTTTCCCTGGTTGAGGGCGGGGTTCCCGTTGTTGACGTAAATGACCGGATAACGCTCATCCCCGTCATCATAGCCAGCAGGGAGGTAGACTCTCAGCCTCCGACCTCCCTGCCAGGTCAAGCCGCCAACCTGAATTGACTCGCTTCGAAATGGCACCTGATCGAGGCGGCCTCCTTCGACTGACGGTCGTTCCGTAAGAACCGAAGGCTCTTCATGGGCGGGCATTCGGATAACGGAAGCACTTCCGAGACCGGAGGAACCAGGTTTGTTGAGAGGATCCGCAACGGGAGTTCCAAGATCTTCGATCAGCTGGTAGTTCAGGATCGCGGCGGGGTCAAACTCAAAAGACGCATGAAAGAAATCCGTGTCAGGAACACGAAGCATGGAAACCTGTGTTTGCAGCTCGAACATGTCCCCGAGGATCGCCACATCGTTTGCTCCTCCCCGATAGACGATGTGTGCCAGGCGGTCACCCTCGATGATGGGAAACTTTTCCTGCCTCCCCATGAACTCGTCAAGCATCTTCTTCTTGTCGGTAGCCCGGGCCACTGACGCAACAAACTTCGAGAACTCCGATCCCGGTAGGGTCAGCGGAACTTCTCGACTCACCTCCCCGCTCTTCCCTTCCTCCCCCCTGACAATCGCCACCTTCGCTACCTCGTCGAACTCGCATCGAACGTAGATGTGCCCGTTGGAAAAACTTGGGGGAGTCCAGGCTCGTTTCTTGAAGACATTCATCCTCGCCACCTCTTGATAGGCATCAGGAGAAGCCTTCACCACGCTGAGAGCCCCCTTCTTCGTCAAAATGATGAGATGACCGTCCACACCGATCAGGAACCCGTTTCCCGGAGGACGAGATTTCCAGGCAAGCTTGCCTGACGAGGCGTCAATACAAACGAGAAAAGCGCCACTGTATCCATAGAGGTAGCCCTCATGGTACGCAGCGATGTTGTAATTTCCCTTGATATCCCGGCTCTTCCACACATCAGAAGCTGTATATCCGTCTTCATCCGCCTCGACCGAGATGAGTTTGGATTCAAAGCTCCGGTAGGTCATGAACAACCGCCCCTCATCGACCACAACCGGATTGACGATCTTTGCATAGAAGTCTTGCCCTCGATGACGGATCTCCCAGAGAGATTCGCCATCCATGGGACGGAGTCCGTACAAAGTCTTGTCGCCAGCGCAAACGAGGTGATCATCCCCATCAAGAGACATCACCAGGGGCGACTGGTAATTGACAATATCATCTCCAGCCGTCCAGACAACGCGACCACTTCCTTTCTCGAAAGCAGTCACCATGTTTTTCTGTGTGCCACCCGTAGCAACGATGAGCAGATCCTCATAAACGAGGGGCGACGTCGAAAAGCCCCAGTGAGGAAGAAGCGCCGAGTGCTCCTTGGCGATATCGGTAGACCAGCGCTTTTTGCCCGTCTGAAGATCGAGAGAAACGAGATGGCCCAGGGGCCCAAGAGCAAAGACGGCGTCTCCGCTGATGACCGGAGTGGAGAGTGGGCCGTCGTTTGCGCCATCCCGGCCCGGATAAGTCCCGGCAATCGGCTCTCGCCACAGCTCCTTCCCACTCTGCTCATCAAGGGCTACGACATAGTCCTTTGAATGATCGGATGCCATCGTGACGACCTTGCCATCGGCAACAACGACGGAAGAATACCCGGAACCCACAGAACTCCGCCAAACCACTCTCAGATCACCGATTCCATCAAAGGCCCCACGGGGCTTTCGAGGACCGCCATACTGACCACCTCTCCAGGTCGGCCATTCCATATCCCTTCCCGGCTCTGCCGCAGAACCACCGGAGAAAATGAGTGCCACCAGGACTGAAGTCAGAAATCTGTAGTTCATGTTTTTGCTCGATCTTTCCACGAGAGGACTGAAGGGGCGCGTCAACTACAGTACGGCGCGCCCCAAATTGTGTTTGGAGGACGATCGACAATTCGGAGGATCATCGACTCGAATCCGAAGCCAACCCGACTCGATCCCGAACAATTCACCGTTGTCGCTCTCGCTACCCAAGGCCTGCCTGGGTTGCTTCGTTGAACGAAGACAGTGGGAGTTAGCTGGGTCGACAGGAGATAGATGATGCTACTGAAACGAACCGCCGGCCTATTTTCAGGAGAGCCCTCACCAACTGCCGCCGCCCTCGATCAATCCCTCGAAGGAATAGGGCAGGTGGGTCCACTTGAAATCGAACTCACTATTAATGACCAGGGCGGTACCAATCCGGAATCAAAATCGATGGGCTGCATCGTTTCAGGATCCCGGGCTTCAACAAGAGAAATCCAAGATCGCTGAAGAGGTTGTGGCGATGAGACAAGAAAGCTCCCCCGAACACCTAACACTGTACTAATATGAGCCGACATCGCCCCTCCTAAATCAGCCTCGCCCGAACTTTTTTGGCGTTCTTTCACCATCTTTTCCGCGGTAGCAGGAAACAAGTCGATCCGGCCGGACTTCTCAAGACTCCGGCCGGCTCCGTTCACCGCGCCCGGTGCGATCTCGACCAGGCAACACGAATTAAGGAGTAGGTACGATGGTTGGAAGGCAGTCAGGGACAACGATTCACCGATCCCTATTGGTCGGGCTCACTCTATTGGCCGGGAGCCTCCTCCCGATGAACCGAGTCGAGGCTCAGGTTCAGTCGGCTGAGGCAATTCAACGGCAAGCAACGGGCTTTCAGGGCAAAGAGGACCCGGACAAACAGACACGCCCCCCTGCCCTCAGCAAGGAGCTCTTTGGCGAGCGGCAAGCTTCGTCCGAGCAGCACTTCGTGATTCCTCCCGATGTCGATTTCCTGCTCCATGAGGATGAACAACGCCGGGAGGACGGAGATCCTCGCAACCGCAATGGGGTGGCGGTGGATCTTGGGCACGAGCCCTATACATCGGGGCAGTGGATCGACGACGGAGAAGGAGGGCGATTCTGGTCCATCGAGATCATAGCTCCCGGCGCCCACTCACTCCGACTCCATTTTGATGGTTTCGAGCTCCCGGGCAACGCTCGGGTTGTCGTCTATCCCGACCCCGATTCCGAGGCCGTCTTCGGTCCCTACCAGGGGCTCGGCGTCCGTGGAAACGGTGAGTTCTGGTCTCATGTCATCCAGGGCAACCACGTGATCGTTGAATACCATGAGCCAAAAGGACCGGCGACACCGGGCGATCTGGCCAAATTGCCTTTCCAGATCGATCAGGTCATCTATGGCTACAAATCGGAAGCCGCAGGACTTCGCGCCGGAAACTGTCACATCGATAGCTCGTGCGAGCCTGCATACGGAACGATCCGACTGGCTACCGGCCTGATCTTCTTCATCGACAGTGGTGTTTCCTATTCGTGTTCCGGATCGCTTCTGACGACCATCGCTTTTGATCGCACTCCGCTGATGGCGACGGCTTATCACTGCATCAACAATCCGTCGGCAGCTTCAACCGTGGACGTCGCCTGGAGGTACTGGACGAGCAGTTGCAACGGAACGGTCCCGAACTTGAACAGCCTCACCCATACTCTCGGCGCCACCATCCGAGATACCCACTCCCTGACGGACTTCACCTTGCTCCTCCTCGATGGTTCCGTGCCGGGTAATCTCTACTGGGCCGGGTGGGATGCCTCGGCACAACCTGCGTTTGAAGACGTCGTTGGAATTCATCATCCCCAGGCAACCCAGCAGCGCATCTCGTTCGGGGACATCGAATCGAGTTGCACTGCAAATCGGTATTGCGTCCAATGGTCTCAAGGTGTGACGGACCAAGGTTCTTCTGGCTCTCCCCTCTACAATGAGGCGGACGCCTATTGTGGAGTCTTGAGCACCGGCCTTTCGACTTGCGCAGATCCTGCAGAAACCGACAAGTACGGCCGGTTCGACACGGCGTTTCAAAGCATCGGGCACTGGTTCATTGCCGGAACAGATGATGGATTCGAAACGAACGACACGTGTGCCCAGGCAACGGTTCTCGTCCCCGGAAACTACCCTGACCTGGTCGTGAAGATCGATGACGAAGATTGGTACGAGATCCGACTCAATCCTTACGAGAGGGCCGATCTCTCCTTCGGGTTCATCCACGCCAACGGCAACCTCGATGTGCGCGCCACCGAAGGTTGCGGAGGCCGGGTGGAGTATGTGTCGGCGAGTTCTACGGACAATGAATCCATCATTCTACGAAACGAGTCCGGCTCACTCACCTCTTTCTATGTTCACGTTTACCTGCTCTCCGACACACGGCAAGACTATTCCATCGACCTCACGATCACAGACTGTGGAATCTCGGACGATTTCTGGGAAGACAATGACTCTTGTTCCACCGCCAGGTTCCTCAGCGCATCAACCTATGAGAATCTGGTCGCTTTTCAACTCGATGAGGACTGGTATCGAATCCAGGTTCCGGCATACTCTTCAACCACAATCGACCTTGACTTTGCCGGGAACGCAACAGACCTCGACCTCGAGCTCTACGACACCTGCGGTGGTTCCATCGTGGATGAATCGAGGACGGACACCGGACAGGAATCCGTTGAGATCTTGAACACGACAGGATCCTCGTTCAATGCCTACGTTCGTGTTTTTGTCTATGCATTTTCCCCGAGGGAATGCGGCTCCTATCGCATGACGATTACCAACAATCGTTGTGTCGAAGATGATACCTACGAGCCTGACGACACCTGCACGGCAGGAACACTGATCGGAGAGGGACGCATCGACAACCTTCAATGCCTTCCCGGAGACCCGGACTGGTTCAAAGTGATTGTTCCCGCGGGAGGCACTCTGAACTTTGACATCTTCTTCAGCCATTTCTCGGACGACCTGGATCTGAGATTGTACGAACTCGGTGGAAGCACACCGGTCGATGAGTCCCTGACCACGACGAACAACGAGAGCGTCTCGATCGTGAATCCGCTCGATTCCTCTCAGGTCTACTGCGCTCAAGTCGTTCTTGTTTCGGGAGATTGCAACCAGTACGACATCGACGTGAGCGTAACGCCCAACAGCTTCCCGGTTACCCCCGCCGCACCCACCGGGTCTCCCACCGGTTGGGAGTTTTCCGGTCTCCTCGTTTCGGTCAGCACGACCGATCCGGATTTCAACAGCCTGATCTACACCATTGACTGGGATGATGGAACCCAAACCGTGGTGGGCCCTCGCTCCAGCGGCATTCCCGTCAACGTCACCCATAGTTACGGAAATCAAGGAATCTACGGAATTCGTGTCAAGGCACGAGATCCTTACGGGTTCGAAACTCCCTTTTCCCCACCTCATCAGGTTGATATCGCCGATGTGCATAATCGATCCGGCAACGTCGGCCTCGACAATGGCCAGGGACCCTTCAATGTCCTATACGTCAACGGACAGATCGGCTCCGGCCCGGCTCGCGTTCTGAATCACAACGCATCATCCTCTTTGAACGTTTTTCTTGACGCCAGTCCATTCGGGCCTGAGAATCCTATCTATGCCATCTGGGGCTGGAATTTTGTTCCCGGTGCGAATTCTCTTCGCACTCTCCCGATGAGCCTGGGTTCAATGGGAGCCAATCCCTTGTCAAATAGCTGTGCTACCGCATGCCCGATCTATTCGGGAGCAACGCTGCCACCAAGCCAATGTGCCAAGGTCCTGTGCTCGACCCCTGAAGCAACAAATGCCATCCCCCCGGCGACGATCATGGGGATCTCGGGGGGCGTATTGATCCCCGGCGAAACCATCTTCTTCCAGGGCGTGATCAAGGACGCTAGCGATACCAGCGGCCGTGGCTTCTCGATCACCAACGCGATCGAGGTAAAGCTCCAATAGACCACTGATCTGACACCGTTGAAGCCTCCGGTAGACCGCAATGGCCTACCGGGGGCCTTTTTCACTGAACCTTTCTCCCCTGAATGAACCTCTCGTAGACGCGACAAGCAAGAGAAAGGACAACGAGACATGCTGCCGCAACGAGATAAAGAAGCGGCAGGCCATACCGATAGCCTTCCGGAACAGGGTCAAGAGTTACCGGGTGGTCTCCAAATAGCCAGGACGTGGCGTTAGGAGTCCGCACGAGAGAAATCAGAATCGCCACCAGATGAATAAGGGGGATGTGCAAAAGATAGAAGAAGAGAGGTACCCGGCCAAAACGAGCCAACAAACGACCGCCATGACCACGGGCATGATCGAGCCAAGGCAACAGAGTAATGACCGGACCAAGAGTCATGAGAACGAAGAGAAAAGACGCCGGATACTTGTTTGTACCCAGAAACGACATCCATGTCGGACACTCGGGGGTGATCTCCCAAGGCCGAGGATCTCCGTAAAGATTGCAACCACGCAAGACAACAAAGACCAGCATCGCAGCGCCGCCAACAAGCCAGCAGATCCGCGCCCTCTTTTCCACCTGGAAGGTGAAGATCCGCCCGAAAACATAACCAGCCGCCATCAAGCCCACCCAGGGAAAAACGGAGTAAAGAACCACCAGCACCGGCCCCTGCTCCCCGATCTGGATCAGCCCACCGGTATACAGAAGGCGCCATGGCCAGGAATAAGACTCCACCCACGGATTCCCAAAGGGGAGCAGGTTGTGACCTGCAATCACGATGCCAGAAAAGGTCGCAAGAAGAGCGGTTGGCAGACGGATCAGCGCCGCCATCAAGATCATGCTCCACCCAATGGACCAGATCACGCCTGCGAGGAGATACTCATCGAAACCGAAGTTGAACGTCCACCCGGTGCGCACGACCACAAGTTCGAGGGCGAGCAAGCCAAGACCGCGAGACAAAAGATGACGGGAGAGATTCGCCCGATTCCGACGACGTGAGGACAGGAAAGCCGACACCCCTGAAAGAAAAAGAAACGTCGGTGCACAGAAGTGAGTCACCCATCGAGTCAGAAAAACTCCCGCCTCGGTTCCCCCCGGCGGGACGGCAGCAAAGACCCTTGTGTGGTCCAGCACCATCAGGGCCATGGCGATGCCACGAGCCACATCAACGGCATGGATTCGTTCGGTTGATTCTTGCGATAGCTCAGGCATGGGAGTGCTCTCGGTGTGTATTCAGGGCGACATCGAAATCACCCTATCACAGGGACAGCGTCCTGATCGCGAGATGATGCGAACGAGCGAATTGCAGCAACGAACCCCGGTGAATTTGATTTGAACGTCAGGATGGTGAGGACGAGAATCGCCGATTCTGGCAGCTACGAACTGTTGCCGGGCCATCGCTTTCTCATGGCCAGACTCTATCTCCCCCAGCAGAGCCAGCGACCGTGAGTGTCAAAGGATCCCAGAGATCGCTCCTCGACTCTCGTCCCATTCCGGTAGACAAGGAGGCGCAGCCCTTCTTCGCTTTCCGCAGAAACCTGCATGACGGGTCGATCCATCGACGCTCTAGCAAGAATAGAAGCGAGTTGCTCTCTTTCCTCTGGTGAGAACTGATAGAGGACGGAGCTATGGTAGACACACAGGGTCGATGGGTCAGGTATACCCCGGAGGATATCTGGCAATACCGTCAGCACGTCCCCCCGAATGACTACCGGCAAGTCTTGCAATGCAAGGGCTATCGCAGCATCGAGTCGAAAGGCACGACGACGTTGATCCGGCCATACAAGCGCTCGAAGCCACAATCGTTCCGAGAGATCGTGTAAATCGATCGGATGAAGATCAATGCCCACTCGATCCGCAATCACCGGTCCCGGGCAACCGTCCATGGAAAGCGAAGCGCCTCGATTCTCACACTCAATCTGTACCGTGGAAGTCGGATCTCCGAGGAAAGATCCGTCGGAATAGGAGATCCTGTAGCGATCCCACAGGAGGTTGAGCCCCGCACTACTACCAATCTCTACCAGCGACAAGGGTCGTCGATGACCGGCTTCGTAAACGACCGAAAAAGCGGGCGCCAGAATTGCACAACGGTTCACTTCATTTGTCTGGACCAGCCGGGTCGAAACAAGACCGATCAGCTCGTCTCGGTAGAGGGAGCAGAAGTTCGAAAACACATCGAAAAGGGCGTCATCGTCTCGTGGTTGAGCCCCCGTGGTTGTCGAATAAAATTCCCTCAGCTCGTGCTCTTTCCCCTTCAACAGCAGATAGTGGACCGCGCCGAAGAAGACATTCGGAATGGGTTCTCGGGATGCGTGTGCAGCAATCCTCAGCAGATCCTCGTCCGTTGCGACCAGCTTCGAAAGTTGCCCATAGAACGGAGAGCCGTGTTCGGCACAATCGACTCCAAAGCGCTCGAATCGGGCAGCGCATCGATGTTGATTTCCTTCTGGCATCACTCAGCGCTTCAGACCCCACATATTGAATACCCTTGTCCGTTCGGGAGCTCAGCAAAGGCCGTTACGGCCCGACGATGAGAGCACAAAAGTAACGAAACCGGCCCTGGTTCTCAAGGACAACAACCGCCCAGGAAAACCTCACCTTGCTGTGCTCATGGAACGGACCTCCTGACGGTCAAGTGATCGCGGCTCCTGACTGATGAAGTGGCCAATTTGCTTCGAGCAAAACAGACTGTCTTCAAGAGCTGAACGTTGAG
>JAJDCM010000308.1 GCA_029260825.1 Planctomycetota bacterium
CCTGGAACCAGCCCACGACCTTTTCTTCGGAAAGGATTTTTGCTACTGCGGGGCAGAGTTCCTTCTCGCCAAACTTTTGGTAGGGGATCGAGTTCGCTTCGAGGTACTTCTTGATTTCATCGTCCGGGAAGTTGGGGCCAAGAAGAGATGGCCCCTGACTCGATCGGCCGTTGGTCACGGTGCGGTCGTTCTTCAGATAGCTGTGCCAGATGGCAAGCGCGACTCCAAGAGCGCCGCCGGCATCTCCTGCCGCCGGTTGGATCCAGATGTTTTCAAACGGGCCATTGCGAAGGAGATGACCGTTGCCTACGCAGTTCAGGGCAACACCTCCAGCCATGCAGAGGTTTTTTGAGCCGGTGATCTCGTGCACGTGACGGGCCTGGCGAAGCATGATTTCTTCGGTGACGACTTGAACCGAACGTGCCAGGTCCATTTCTCGCTGGGTCACTTCCGTTTCCGGCTTTCGCGCGGGTCCGCCAAAGAGGTCCCCGAACCGGCTGTTGGTCATGGTGAGGCCGGATACGTAGTTGAAGTACTTCATATCCATTCGGAAGGAACCATCGGCTTTGAGGTCGATGAGGTGATCCAGGATTTGCTGGGTGTACTTGGGCTCGCCGTACGGAGCAAGGCCCATGAGCTTGTATTCACCCGAATTCACCTTGAATCCTGTGAAGTAGGTGAAGGCGGAATAAAGGAGCCCCACTGAATGAGGGAACCGGATCTCCTTGAGCACTTCCATGTTCGCGCCTTTTCCATGACCGATGGTGGTCGTGGCCCATTCTCCGACACCGTCAATGGTGAGGATGGCGGCCTCCTCGAACGGGGAGGGAAAATAGGCGGAAGCGGCGTGGGACTCATGGTGTTCGCTGAAGAGGATCTCCCCCGAATAGTCGAGGCTCTTTCGGATCGTGTCGGAAAGCCAGAGCTTGTGCTTGATCCAGACCGGAATGGCCATCAGGAACGTGCGCAATCCGGCGGGTGCGACCCCGAAATAGGTTTCCAGGATCCGCTGGAACTTCACGAATGGCTTGTCATAGAACCCGACGTAGTCGAGATCGGCCACCGTGATGCCAGCCTCTTCCAGGCAATACATGGCGGCATTGATGGGGAAGTCCTGGTCGTGTTTCTTGCGGGTGAAGCGCTCTTCTTGTGCCGCAGCCACGATCTTGCCGTCCTGGACGAGGCAAGCGGCGCTATCGTGGTAGAAGGCGGAGATCCCGAGAATGTTCATGGCCAAGCGGCTCTCCGTGTCAAATAGGGTTCAATTTCTGCAAAGCCAAACTCCTTCTTGGCGATCCTCAGGCCTCATGAGGTCTTCTCTTAAGCCTTCATTGATTTGAGGCGAGTGGACTCGTCGAGAGGAAGGGGGGCGATTCCAATTCCCGCTGGCGGGTAGGCTTGCGAAGTTTAATGAGACGTTTGGATTCGTCAAGGGAGAAAGGCGGCTCGGACGATTGGCATTTATCGTCTGCGACTTACAGCGTATTGACCACCTCCCCCTTCTTATCGTAAAATGAGTAGGTATCCCGCTTTCCAGCCAACCTCCCGCTGGCTCTCGAGCTACCGGTGCATCAACAACCGGTCACGAGTGATGAAGGTAAATAGAACATCAAAAATGAGTTGTGTCGCTTTGGTCGCCTTGGGCGTGCTCCTATTCGGGGGCGTTTGCCCCGGGTTGTCCCAGCCTGTTCGCGACAACGGACCGAACCCAGGACCGGTCTTTTTCGAGCCCGGACCCGCCTGTCGGCTCGACATTACCCGATTGAGCTCGGGAAACGATTTCGTTCGGTTTCGGGTGACGGCTCGGGCAACAAACCTTTCCGATCCGGAGCAGAGCCTCCACGTTCGGGTTGAGGTTCCGCCAGAGGCCACGATTACCGAGGGCATTCTTGAGTGGAGCGGCGAGCAGTCTCATACGATCCGGGTGGAACTTCTCCATACCGAGGGAGGGGTCATGGTGGACGTCTTTGCCTCCGTGGTTTCGCCGTCTCGTCCCGCATGGGTGCGGTCCGAGTCGATCGAGGTGGGACGCTATTTTTGTCCCGCGGCGGGCGAGACTTTCACCAGCGCCGAGCTATCAAATGAGCGACCTCTTCCCGATCTGAACAATGGCCCACCCGGCATGATTCCTGTGAATATCACGGGCTCCGTCACGTACGAAGACCGAGATTTTGATCTCAACGGTTTCACCGGATTCTCCGAGCTCCCGGTTCGATTTGCAAACGTCCAGGTGATGGAGAGTCTTGGCGGGGATCCTGGTGACGACCTTGTCATTGGATCCGGATCCACCGATTCTGCCGGCCTGTTTTCGATACCCATCAACCTTGTTCTTGCGACGGACATCTATGTTCGTTGCGTGACGGATTCTTTGCTGGCGAGTAGCAACAGCTCTCAGATCTCCAGGGTTCGGGTGCGGGAGCAGGCCCGGAATGCTGTCTATGCGGTCTCGTCCCCGATCTTTCTCGGAGTCGATACCGATCTAGACGTGGGGAAATTCATGGCGCCGCGTCTGAATGTCCCCGGCGAGAACAGGCTCGGTAACCCCTTCAACGTTTTTGATCAGGGTATTGCTTCGGTCCTCTATCTCACTGGATCGATTCTGAACGAGACAAAGCCCTACTGGGATCTTGTCATGCACTGGCCTCACCCGAATCTGCAGTCTCAGACCCTGGGAAGAACGGTGTTTGTCGGGCGTGATGACGGATATGATGACACGGTCATTCTTCACGAAATTGCTGCGATTGTTCTCAATGAGTACTCGGACGGAGACAGCCCTGGTGGCGCCCACGGTTTTGGCGAAACGGATCAAGACCCCCGCCTTTCGGTTGTTCAAGGTTTCGCCACCTACTTTTCTGGTGTAGTTCGAAAAGCCGAGGGTTATGAGAATCCTGGGATATACGTGGCAACCGATGGGGTCGGAAGTTTTGATGGCCGGGGCACGTCGGCCCAGGTTCAGCTCCATTGCCAGTTTGAAGATGCCTATCCTTTCGAGGGATCCGTTGGTGATGCGAGTGAGGTCGGCATTTTTGGCTGTCTCTGGGACCTGGCCGACAATGAAGACACGCTGGATCATCTACCTGGTGTTGACGACGATCTCTTTGATAGCAATCTGGATTTTGGCTCCTCAAACTCGGAGAGGGCTCTTTGGGAGGCTATGATCGATCCGTTTTCAGTCGCTCTTGACGCTACGATGGCCGACGTGTGGGATGGGTGGCATACCCCGACTGACCAGGGTGCACACGTTGAGATCCGGTCTGTTTTTGAATCCTGGTCGATGAACTACTTCGAGGATGAGGCCGAGCCAAACAATGATGGAAGCATTCCGACCCCGTTGATTGCGGACGGCTCGAGCTCGATGCCCTTTACCTTGTTTTCGAATCCCGACAAGGAACCAGCTCCTGGCTCGGGTGACCGGGATTTCTTTTCCTTTTCTGTCTCGGGCCGCGCCCTCTTGACCGTTCAGACCGGTTATGTCGATGGTGTCCTTCAGTCCATGGTGGATCCGTTCCTGACCGTATTTGACCGGGACGGGGTGACGGCTCTTAGTGCAACCAATGGTGGGGGAGTGGGGAGAAACGCCAGGCTAACGGTGCAGACCGAGGGGCCCGGAACCTACTTCGCCGAGGTCAAGGCCGCTTCGGGTTTTCGACGCTATGGTCACTACGAGGTCTCCGTTCTCGAGGTGCCGAATAATACCCCTCCCACGGTTCTGCTCTCTCTTGATACGGACAGTCGGGTTACGATTGATGTGATCGAACAGGACGGTCTTCGCGACCTTGATAAGTTGAGTTTCTCGGTCACGGCCAACGGAACCGAAGTTCTTCCCATCTTGCGTCGAAATCGTCTGTTTACGATTGTGTTTCGCACGCCAACTCAGGCTCAGGTCTTGATCGACGTACCGATTCCAAGTGGACTTGAGATCTGTGCGTCCATTTTGGATGTCTCAGGTGCCCGAGGTTCCGACTGCAAGCTCGTTCCCTGAAGACTCCTTCCTCTTTCCCTCCCCCCCCGTCTTGATCAGCAACCCGCCCGGCCTTCGGCCTCAGTCAATCTGGCGACAGCGGAATTCCGATCTCCTCTGGCTGATGTTCTGCTGTCATTTACGTATGATCATGTGCATCTGATGATTCCTGGTTCATTTGATCCGGGCCTCGATTGCCCGTTCCCACCTGGAGGTTTGGCATGTTGAAGTTGTTGTTCTGGACCCTGATGGTCTTCTTCTTCTCCGCATCGGGTCTTGCAAAGGAAGCTCAGCAGGGTTTCTTTCGACAGCCTACTTTGCATGAAGAAACCGTCGTGTTCGTGTCGGAAGGGGACCTGTGGCGTGTCTCGAGAAAAGGTGGCGTTGCTACTCGTCTTACCACCCACCCCGGGCCAGAGTCCCGTCCGAAGATATCTCCTGATGGGAAGGTAGTAGCGTTTACTGCTCAGTATGAGGGGCAATCGGATGTCTATACCATGCCTCTCCAGGGTGGAAGCCCCAGGCGGAGAACGTATGGGGAATCTCGTTGCGCGGTCGCGGGTTTTTCTCCTGATGGGAAGCTTCTTTGTAGTACGGATCGCTATTCCAGATTGCCGGATTTGCAGCTTTTTCTTCTTGACCTCGTAACGGGCGAGCGTGAGTTGATCCCGCTCAGCCAGGCGGCTCAGGGGTCGTTTGATGATGAGGGTCTGGCCCTCTTCTTTACCCGGTTTGGCCGTCAATCAAGTGAAACCAAACGCTACCACGGCGGGACGGCGGAAAACCTCTGGCGATTCCAGATGGGTGGGAGTGAGGAGGCCATTCCGCTTCTTCCTGACTACACGGGGACCAGTAGCTATCCGATGTGGTGGAACGATCGGCTCTACTTTCTCACGGACCGGGATGGGACGATGAATCTCTGGTCGATGAACCGGGAGGGTGAGAGCCTCTCTCAGCACACGAATCATCGCGGCTGGGACGTCAAGTCTCCTTCCCTTTTTCGGGGAACGGCGGTGTATCAGGTCGGGGCAGACCTTTATCTCTACGACCTTGCGAGGGGGCGCGAAACCAAACTCTCGATCTCCCTTGTCTCTGACTTCGATCACCTGAGGGAGAGGTGGGTGAAGAAACCTCTCGATTATTTGACGTCGGCGCATCCCTCTCCTTCGGGGGACGACGTGGTTCTGACGGCGCGAGGACAGATCTTCGTTGCCCCAAGACAAGACGGTCGTTTCGTGGAAGTGACTCGAAAAGAGGGGGTTCGCTATCGGGATGCTCGGTTTCTACCGGACGGAAAAAGTCTTCTGGCGTTTTCGGATGAGTCGGGAGAGGTGGAGCTCTGGACTCTGCCAAAGAATGGTGTCGGAGAGCGAAAACAGCTGACCACCGATGGAAAGGTGTTGCGCTGGGAGGCGATCCCCTCTCCCGATGGCAAGTGGATTGCTCACCACGATAAAGACTGGGAGCTTTGGTTGCTCGAGACCGATTCCGGAACCCAGAAGAAGATCGATCAATCGGATCAGAGCCGGTTCAGGGATCTGAGCTGGTCGATGGATGGTCGTTGGCTCCTGTATGTATCGACCGCCAGTAATTCGAACCTCCAGATCAAGCTGCATGACGTTGAATCCGGGCAATCTCACGATTTGACGTCTGATCGCACGAGTTGTTCGAGCCCGGCATTTGATCCCAAGGGAGAGTGGATCTATTTCTTGTCCGAGCGGAACCTTCGATCCGTCGTAAGAGGACCCTGGGGTCGGCGACAGCCAGAACCTTTCTTCGATCGGCCAACGAACATCTACCAGGTGAGTCTGAGGTCGGGCCTGCAGTCTCCCTTTGCGAAGGATACGGAGCTGACCGCCGAGAAAAGGAAGAAGAAGAAGGAGGAGGAGGAGGAGGACGAGAAGGAGAAGGTCGGGAAGGATGACCTGGAGAGCAAAGAGGGCCTGCCGGATGCGGTTTTGATTGAGCTGGAAGGGATTCAAAATCGAGTCTTCAAGGTGCCGGTAAGTCCGGGGAATTACTCCGGCTTGATGGTGGCCAAGGACCGTTTGTTCTGGGTTGCGCTTGCCGATCTTCACAAACGAGACCGATCGTTGAAAACGCTGAAGATTCAGAATAAAGACTTCAAACCCAAGACCCTTGTGGAAGGCGTACGGAACGTTGAGCTCACTGCGAACGGGAAAGGGTTGCTTGTTCGCAAGGGAAGTAAGATCTATTACGTAGATACTTCGAGTGGAGCTCCGGCCAAACTGGATAAGGCCGAGATCGATCTTGCTGGATGGACTTTCTCTCTTGATCCTGCTGAAGAATGGCGTCAGATGTTTTTGGAAGCCTGGCGTTTGGAGCGGGATTATTTTTACGATCGTGGCATGCACGGGGTGAATTGGAAAGAGATGCTCTCCAAATATCTTCCGCTTGTTGATCGGGTTCGGGATCGGGCTGAGCTTTCGGATCTGGTCGCCCAGATGGTGGGCGAACTCTCCGCTCTCCATATTTTTGTTCGGGGTGGAGATCTTCGATCGGGGAAAGACGATGTTCCGGTAGCATCTCTTGCGGTGGACCTCTCCTGGGACAACGATCTTCTGGCACATCGTATCGACCACATCTTCCTGTCTGATCCTGACGAGATCGAGCGGAGGGGGCCGCTTGCCCATCCAAACCTGAAGATTGTCGCCGGTGATCTCATTGCTGGAGTCAACGGTGTTGCATTTTCGGATGCGGGTGGATTGGGAAAGCTACTGCGGAATCAAGCAGGGAAGCAGGTTCGCCTGACTCTTCGGGAGAAGGATGGCCTGACGAGTCGTGACGTGATCGTGATTCCGATTACCCAGCGCGCCGCAGCGGATCTTCGTTATCACGAGTGGGAGTATACCCGGCGCCTTCAGGTGGAGAAGATGAGCGGGGGCCGCATTGGTTATGTACACCTCCGAGCAATGGGGGCCCAAGACATGGCTCAGTGGACCCGGCATTTTTATCCTGTCTTTCAGCGAGAGGGTTTGCTGATCGACGTTCGCCACAACCGGGGGGGCAACATCGATAGCTGGATCCTGGAGAAGCTCATCCGAAAGGCCTGGTTTTACTGGCAGGGAAGAACTGGTGCCCCTTACTGGAACATGCCTTATGCGTTTCGGGGTCACATGGTGACGCTGTGCGATGAACGAACGGCGTCGGATGGAGAGGCGTTCAGTGAAGGCTTCCGGCGTCTGGGGTTGGGAAAAGTCCTGGGGACCCGAACCTGGGGTGGGGAAATCTGGCTCACCGGTTCAAACACTCTTGTCGATCGAGGCGTCGCCACGGCTGCGGAGTTTGGAGTCTATGGTCCGGAGGGTGAATGGTTGATTGAAGGGCATGGGGTTGACCCTGACATGGTGATCGATAACCTACCCCATGCAACATTTCAGGGGCGCGATTCTCAGCTGGAGGCGGGCGTTCGTCACTTGCTCGAATTGATGGAAAAGGAACCGGTTCGTGTTCCTTCTCCGCCGAAGGGACCGGATAAGTCATTGCAAGCCGATGGTCGTCCGGATGTCCCGACAAAGGGATCAGGAAGGGTTTCGAGGGTGGAAACAAGGAATCTCAACAAAGGAATACTCATGGAAGAGCGCTGTCGACTTGAGGTCAAAGAGCTTCATCAGTTCTTTGAAGATTGGTTCACCGGAAAGATCGAGGGAGAGGATCATTACTCACGCTTTTCGAAGGTCATGGCTGACGGGTTTGAGATGATCAGTCCGGAAGGTGCCAAGGTCTCAAGGAAGGATGTCTTGACGGCAATCATGGGGGCTCAAGGTCATCTTGCGGGGCGCGAGTTCAAGATCTGGATCGAGAATCATACGAGTCGTAGCGTGACGCCAGATCTTGAGCTGGTGACCTACGAAGAATGGCAGGAAAATGGTGGAGTGCGAGCCGGGCGTTTGAGCACTGCATTGATGAGGCGAAACGACGATGCGCCCCGGGGCGTTGAGTGGATCCATTTGCATGAAGTCATGATCTCAACCGAAACAGCCCGGTGAGCCCGTTTGTTACTTCCCCTTCCTGATCAGTCCAGCCAGGAATAGAATTACGACGGCTCCAACAAGGGACATGACGAGAGGTCCGACGAATTCACCGCCGCCAATCTCGATCCCTAGCTGTCCGAAGAGGAATCCGCCCAGGATGCCACCAATAATACCGATGATGATGTTGCCAAGGATTCCGAAGCCTTTTCCCTTCATGATCAAACCGGCCAGCCAACCCGCTGCGCCACCGATGAGTAAGGACCAGACTACTTCCATTCTTTTTTCTCCGTTCTCTCTTTGCTCACAAGGAAAGCTTGCCTGACTAGACATCGACTCGGGTGACGGCACCGCTCTTGGTGTCGTAGTAAACAAATGTCGAGTTTCCTGTCAAGCCGCCATAGATTTCGCCCGGGTTGATGATCCGAGGTTTGGTTTCCGGATCGCTCACTTCGAACTGATGGTTGTGGCCAAAGCAGACGACATCAACGTTTTTTGCTCTCGCAAGGGCCCGGCCGATGTTGTCAAAGTGGTTCAGTGAGAATAGCTTCTCTCCGAGAGTCAATTCGACAAACTCACCGTGGAGTTTTATCTGGGAGAAGTTTCGGGCCTGGAGGGCAATGCGGAACCGGTCGCCGTCGTTGTTTCCAAAGACAACGTGAATTGGACCTGGAAAGCCCGAGCCTAGCTCTTTTACGATGAAGGGTGAGCAGAGATCTCCCAGGCAGAGGATGACTTCCGCCTCGGCGTCCCTGATCAAGGTGAGCGCTTGCTGTAGTTTTTCTTTGTTGTCGTGGATGTCCGAAAGGATTGCGATCTTCACCGGAGGTCTTTCTTTTCTTTGGGGTTATTGGAAGACCGGGATGCCATGGATTCCATTGGTCACGCTGGCGGGAATCTCGGCAGCCGATCCCGGGTCGTAGATCAGCCCTTGAATGAAGAAGCGTGCGATGACCGGCAATCCGTCCGTTCTTTCGAAGAAGGTGCTGGGAGCCGGCCTGGAAGATCTGGTGGGGAATCCGAGTTTCTGGAACCGGCGAGCGTTGTTCCAGATGACCGAGGGTTGAGGGGATTTGGAATTGCCACCGAGGGGAATGGGGAGGCTCATGCAGCCCATACCAAACGGCAGCTCAACCGGAGTTTGAAGGGTTGGCTGCTCGAGCCATAGGTAGGCGGCAAAGGGTGCAAAGGCGCTGGAGGGCACGGAGGAGGGCCTTCTCATTCGAAGTTCGAAGGACCCAAGTGGGTTGTATTCAACCATTCGATTTGTGGTGGCGCCGGTTTTTCCGTTGAGGAGGAGGACGTCTTCAATGGATTGTTGACCAGCGTTTACGTTTCCACGAGCGAGCCCGTTCGCGGAAAACGTATAGACCGCCCCGGCTGTATGGGCAATGGTGCGGTTGCCGGGCGCTCCGACAACCAAGGTCTTTCCATCAAACGATACGTCTGTTCCGAACTTTTCTCTCGTTTCGGGAAGAGTGGGAAGAATCTTCTTCTTTTCGGCCCAGGTGTTTCCCGTGTATTCATACAAGAGCACGGCGCCCGAATCGCAGCGGGTTTGGGCGGGGTCGGAACAGGCGTCGTCGTCGTTTCTTGCTCCGATCACCGCGATGTTTCCGAGGACCTCCAGAGAGATTCCGAAGTCCGACTCCTTCATCGGATTGCTTCGTGTCAGGCGTTGCTCTTCGGTGTAGGAGATCCCGTCAAAGCGGTAGGCATAGACGGCGCCTCCGTCTGGAGCCTGAGAGTCGTTCTGTCTTGCTCCCACCAGTAAGAAGTCACCGCTTGCCGAGGCTGAAAAACCAAACTCGTCGAGGGGCGCTCCATCGGGCGGGGCGAGGAGTTGACGGAGTTCCCAGGCATTCCCGTTTCTTTGAAAGATCCGAAGGTTTCCGGAACCCGAACTTGCTCCGTTATCGAAGCGAGCCCCGATGAAGATCTTGCTTCTGTCGTCGGAGATGGCAAGGGCGCTTCCGAACTCGCTTCCACTTGGAGCACTGCCTCCCAGAAGTTTCTGCTCTTCGTGCCAGGCGTTGCCATCGTATCGGAAGACGTAGGCAGTGCCCGCATCGATTTGATTACGCGGAAAGTGATCGCCAAGACGGGAGCTCACCACGATCAAGTCTTCTCGAACACAGACGTTGGTTCCGAACTCATCGGAAGGCACAGGGTCGTGGGAGAATAGTTTTTGCTCTTCAACCCAGCGGGATCCGTCGAAGCGATAGACATAGGCCGCACCGGCGTTAAATCCGAAGTCGTCGTCATTGACGGATCCGGCAACGATGACGTCATTGTGGCTGGCTACCGAGATGCCGAAGAAATCGATCGGATCGCCATCTGTCGCCAGGATTTTCTGGACCGGAAACCAGGTGCCTGTGGCCGGGTCTCTTTTGTGAATGTAGAGCGATCCGGAAGCGTCGCCATGGTCGTCGTCAAGGGGGCAACCAACGACCATGAAATCACCGCTCACCGAGAGCTCTTGTCCGAAGGAATCAAAGATCTGGCCGTCATCGGCAAAGATCTGCTGTTCGCATTGGCAGGTTCCGGGGCATGGCAAGAGGATGACGCCGAGAAGGCAGGCCAGGAAGGCGAAGGCGAGAAGCGTCGATTTCATGATCCAACACACTCCTCTTTGTTGGGGCCAATGCGATCGGTTCTCTCTCAATTGTGCCAAAATACTGTGTTGGTTGCAAAAGCAGGGCAGGGTTCGGCGAGATCCTTTTCGATAAAAAATGCGGTCATTTGTGCCAAAGTCTCTCGGCAGGGGTCTAAGTGGTAGCCACGGAAGGGGGCTCTTTGTCCGGAGGAATTGAACGATCAGGGTGAGCGATGAGATCTGAAAGAGAGGTTCGGCAAGATATGTACTATTCCTGGGCCCGATTCCTTGTCGTTCTCGTGGCACCGTCCTTTCTGCTCCTGGCCAGCTGTGGGAAGGGGCCAGATGCCCAGGCGGAAGCTCCTCCAAACGTCCTGATTCTGTTGATTGATGCTCTGAGAGCCGATCACTTGAGTTGTTATGGATATGAGCGCAAGACATCCCCTCATATCGATGCGCTTGCTCTTGAGAGTCTCCGGTTCGAAAATGCGTTTGCTCAGTCGCCCTGGACGAAGCCTTCGATACCGACCCTGTTCACCTCTCTCTATCCGATTCAGCATCGAGTCTACGAGGGGGAGAGGATGAGAAGTACGGGGCAGCGTGAGTCGGATGTTTTGTCTGAAGAGTGTTTTACTCTGGCCGAATCGATGCGGGAGGCCGGGTATGAAACGGTTGGGTTCGTAAACAACGCCCACCTTCTTGCCAGTCAGGGCCTGGCTCAAGGATTTGATCGTTACGAACAGGATAATTACGATGCGAATCAAATCCATCAGATGTTCTACAGATTTCTCGATGAGCGGAGTAGCCGCGAGCCCTTTTTTGCCTACCTCCATTATCTCGACGTGCACTGGCCCTTCTGCCCGGTGGCCCCATTCGATGAAAAATTTCCGTCTCCGGCCGGTGCAAGAGGGTTTAGCGACGAGGAGTGGAAGGGCCTTCGAGAGCGCATCAATGAGGGAGAGGAGTCGTTAACCGATGCCGATCGGCAGAGAATGATCGATCTCCATGATGGTGGGATCAGTGAGCTTGACGACAAGATCGGTCAGCTTCTTTCGTCCCTGAGGAAGATGGGGTTGTTGGAGAATACATTGATTGTTTTGACCTCGGATCATGGTGAGGAGCTCTTTGATCATGGGGAGGTCGGGCACGGCGGAACTCTTTTTGAAGAGGTGGTTCGGGTTCCATTTCTTGTTCGACTTCCTGGCGGAAAAGGTGCTCGGGTATCCCAGAAGACGGCAAGACTGCTCGATGTATTCCCGACGGTGGCCCACTTTTCTCATGCGAGGCCCCCGGCTGCCGGTATTGGACGCAATCTTCTGTCCGAGGAAACCAAGACCCCAGATATCGTAGCCGAAACGAGACATAAGAATACTTACAAGGTCTCGATTCGAGAGGGGAATTGGAAATACATTCGAGTTTGCAAACCCCACTCAGGTCGGAGTGAAGTTGTTTCTGACTCGAAGGGTGTCTTTGGCTTGCGGCCAGGGGTTCGAGTCAAGGTTGTTCTTGACCCCTCTTTTGATCGGCTCGCGAAGAAGATCAGCGTCAAGGACAGTAGCGATCAGGATCTTGAGTTGTCGGGGACTGTGGCTTCTCTCTTGACCGGCCAATCCCTGGAAATTCTTGGTTACTCCGTTCGCCTGGATCAGCTTGTCAAGGGAAGGGCTCTTCTTCCTGAGCTCGGAGTTGGGAGTTGGATCAAGGTGGAAGGGGATCTGGAGGCGAAGAACCTGGTTTTTGCCGACAAGCTTGAATTGTTGGGCGAGGACGATCGAATGTCCGAGGTTGAGGGCATCATCACGAAGACGGAAAAGACATCCAGCCTGAGCGGAAATATTTGGCTGGGAGAAATGCCTATTCGGGTTACTGAGGACACTCGAGTCAAGGGGGTGGATCCAGATGTTCATCAACGAACGAACCTCACAGGGGTTGACCCTTTCAGTCCCGAGAATCTCGCTTCGGAGGAAGGGCTTCTAATTGAAGAGCATCTCTATTGTTTGAGCGAGGATCCGGGTGAGCTGACGGATCGATCCGAATCGGAGGGGGCGAGAATGACCCATTTTCGGGAAAAGTTGATGGGTTGGCTCAAGGAGGTGTCCGCCGACCGGATTTCCCGGCCCAGTGCACCAAAGGAGCTGTCAGCAGAGACTTTCTTGCGTTTGGAGTCGATTGGATATCATTAGATCCTGTCTTGGGGGTTCGTTGCCAGATTCCACCTGAGATCGTCCTGACATCGTTGCTCCTCCTTGGCGAGTAGATCGAAGTTGCCGACCTTCATGAATATTACGGACTAGATGGAATCAAGTTGTGCCAAGTGTCCTCGGCGAACAGTCTAACTCTAGACCCGGGGGATTCCCTTGAGAGGTACGAAAATGTTGACCTGTCCAGTTGAACCTGAGATGAGGCACTAGAATGCGAACGGCTTATTTTTCGCGGCATACTTTCCAAGTTCTTGCACTGTTGGCTTCGATTCTGGCGCTCCCTGACATGGGATCTGCCGCTATCTTGTCTGGCGTTGTCAGAGATCCAGCAGGACTGGGAGTGGGGGGGGTGGATCTCGATATCCTCGATGCCGCAACGGGAATGAAGATCTCCACGGCGAATGACACCACGGACCCGGACGGAACGTTTGACATCGTTGTTCCGGTTGGGCTCTACCATGTTGTTTTCAATGTTCCCCAGGTCAAGCGACTCGTTTCTCTCCGGATTCGCAACATAGACATTGTTGAGCCAAGTACCGACGTTGGGGATATCCCCCTCGTTTCCGGGGTCCGGCTCGCCGGTCGAGTGGCCAGGGCATCGAACGGATCTTTCGTATTCGATGCAGATCTTGACGTCGATGACTCGTTTACAGGGGATCGAGTCATTACTCCTGACGATAACTCGGATGCGGCGGGTAACTTCAGCGTGATCGTTCCGCTTGGGGTTCATGACATTACGGTGGAGCCGAGTCTGTCCGACATTCTTGTCTCGGAGCGGGTTCTTGCCGTTAGTGTCACTGGCGACATGGACCTTGGAACGATTTCTCTTCAGGGAGGATTTCTTGTGTCAGGAACGGTGACTCAAGGTGGTCCTCCGATCGAAGGAGTGGAGGTCGATGCTTTTTCCTCGATTGATGGAGGAAGAATTCCTACTCCAGGTGGTGATAGCAACAATGTGGGTTTCTACTCGATTGTTTTACCGGTTGGAGATCATACCGTGAAGGCATCTCCACCTCTTGGCTCCGGACGCGCTCATGTTTTGTTGCTTGGAGTGATGGTGTCCGGCCCAACGAATCTGGACATTGATCTTCCGTCCACTCCGATCAGCGTGGCCGTTGGTTCTACCGGGAGTGTTGTCGATCGAGGAGGGTTTTTTCGACCCGAGGTGTTTCTTCTCAACAACACTGCCGGCCCGGTGGAGATCCGGGCGATCGTTGCCGTTACCTTGCCTCGGTCTGGTGCAACGAGCGAAGTGCTGCCACCTGTTCAGCGGATGATTCCACCGACTGTTTTTCCCTTGAGTGGGATTGCCCGTATTCGCATTCCGGCCAACCTGAATCCGAGACTCCTGGGGCTCCCCCTTCACTTTGTCACCACTGTTCTTGACCCCTCGTCGGGTCAGGTTCGTGATACGGATCGCATTGAGTTTCGTATTCGATAGTACGGTCCAAGTTCGCGAGCGAAGAGAGGGTTATGGAAGTGAGGAACGAACTGAAACGAATCCTTCTGTACGGCCACGATACTTTCGGCCTCGGCCATTATCGTAGGAATCTGACCCTGGGTCAGAGGATCGTCGACGAGATTCCGGACTCTTCCGTTCTCTGCTTGACCGGTTCTTCTTGCGTTGATTCTTTCGAGCTTCCGCCTCGGTTTGATTGCGTGAGACTTCCAGGGGCGACGAAAGACTCTCTTGGACGGTATGAATCCCTGAAATTGGACGTGTCGATTCAGGATCTGACCGCTCTGCGGGCGGGGATTATTCTTGAAACGGTCAAGCAGTTCTCCCCTCATCTTGTTCTGGTTGATCATAGCCCGATCGGGATGCAGGGTGAGCTTCGTCTTGCCCTGGAGTTTCTCAGGAAGAATCATCCGGAGACGATCGTAGTCTTGGGCTTGCGTGACATTCTTGATGATCGGGATAGCGTGGTCGCGGACTGGACACACGGGGATGTCTATCGAGTTCTCAAAGAGAACTATGACCGTATCTTTGTGTATGGGATGAAACGAGTCTTTGATTCCGTGTCCGAATACGACATTCCTCCCGAGGTCGAAGCCAAGGTCAAGTTCACCGGATATCTGTACAGGAATGGAACGATCCGTAACCAGGAAGAAATTCTTTCCACATTGGCTCCCCGGACCGGGCGACTTGTAACTGTCACGGTCGGCGGTGGAGGAGATGGGGA
The DNA here is from genome assembly GCA_029260825.1 of Planctomycetota bacterium. Lineage (GTDB taxonomy): Bacteria > Planctomycetota > JACOTG01 > JACOTG01 > JAJDCM01 > JAJDCM01. The sequence goes on from JAJDCM010000308.1 coordinate 14,934, forward strand.
AAACGTGATCGACTCTTTTGTCGAGGCACTTTCGAGCTGGGAAGGTCTGCCTCCGTTTGAATCTTGTGTGGTAACCGGGCCGCTCATGAGCGACCACGTTCGCTCTTCCCTGACTGCGAGGATCGAGAGCCTTGAGCTACCCGTAAAAGTGATTCGGTTTTCTCCGTGTGTTCTCGACTACTTTGCTGCGTCATCTGTCGTGATTTCGATGGGGGGCTACAACACCCTTTGTGAAATTCTGGCGCTCAAGAAGCAGTCCATCGTGATTCCACGAAACTTCCCTCGACGCGAGCAGCTCATTCGAGCCGAACGTTTCCACGATATGGGGCTCGTTGAGTGTATTGAGCCGGAAGAATTGACGGGCGAGGGGCTTGCGAAGGTGATTGCGCTGAAGCTAGAGATCGAGGGTTCCAAGAAGAGACAAGAGGCAGTGGACGCCGACTTCGATTTCTCAGGACTTTCCAGCGTCGTGTCCGAGCTTCGCTTCCTTCTTGGCTACGATCGTCCCCCTGCGCTGATGGAAATCGAAAACGTGGCTCGACCAATTACCGCAAAAAACGACAACGGAGCCTGATTGAGTGAGTTCGAACTATCCCAAGATTGGCTATGTGCTCAAGAAGTACCCTCGGCTTTCGGAGACGTTCATCCTGAACGAGATTCTTGGCCTGGAAAAAATGGGGGTGGAAACATCTGTTTTCTCCATTCATCTTCCGGATGAAGGACGTTTTCATGCGGATGTAGCCCAGGTTCGGGGGAGGGTCAGATATCTTCCACCCCTGAAGTCCGACGTCACCTACGAAGCCTTCCGGACTCTCGTCGAGCCATGGTGCCTCGGGCTCGGCAAGTTGAATCAAGCTCTTCGGTTTATCGACGCTTTGCCGGCTCATAAGCGAGGGGCGCTTCTGGTTCAGACCCTTCATCTGGCCCGTCAAGTATCCGAGAGCGGCGTGGATCACCTTCATGCTCACTTCATGACTGTCGCTTCCTGGGCAGCGTACCTCACGAGCGTTTTTACGGGCATTCCATTTTCAGTGACCGCGCACGCCAAAGACATCTACCGTCAAACGGTAGACCGCCGGATTTTCAGTGAGGTTGCGAGGAACGCGTCCCGCATTATCACGGTGTCAGATTTTAACAGGCAGTTCATTTTGGAGCATCTTGTGGATGATCAGGCGGAGAACGTGACCCGTATCTATAATGGCATCGAGCTCACACGCGGTAGCGAAGTGCCGGAAGTGCGGGACCCGCGTTTGATCCTTGCCGTGGGGAGACTGGTGGAAAAGAAGGGATTTTGCGTGCTCATTGATGCCTGCCGGATTCTAGCCGATAGGGATGTGTCTTTTCGTTGTGTCTTGGTTGGCGAGGGAGATGAGAAAGACAATCTAGTCGCACGGACCCGCCGTCTCGGTTTGGAGGGAAAGGTGGAGTTTCTCGGAGCCCTTCCAAGAGAAGAAGTTTCGGTCTGGATGCAGCAGGCTCGAGTTCTTGCGGCGCCTTGTGTGATGGGCTCGGACGGGAACCGGGACGCTTTGCCAACGGTGTTGATTGAAGCTCTTGCCCACGGCCTTCCGTGTATTTCTACACCAGTAACTGGTATTCCCGAGATCATCGAAGATGGCAAGGAGGGGTTGCTGGTTCCCGAAGGAAATGCCACGGAGTTGGCTCTGGCCATCGAACAACTCCTGGAATCAAAGCCCCTCTGGGATCGCTTTTCGCAAGCAGGGCCGTTGAAAGCATGTGAACGATTTGACCGGAGCGAGACGCTCCCTGAACTGGTCGACGTTTTTGTTCAGAGCACTCGGACATGCTGTTCGGCAGGGGTGAGTTCGTCATGAGGCTGTTTTACGTCAGCTCGGATCGCGGAATTTCTCTGGATGGAACCAAAGGTGCTTCGGTTCATTTGCGCTCCTTGGCTCTGCAGTTTGATCTACTTGGAATCGAAGTCGTGCTATTCACGGCGCGAAACCGAAGAGCATTCAAGTTTGCATCGAACGGGATAAAAACTGAAACCATGGAGGGGATTTCGTCCCTGCGAGGCGAAGCGACAAGACATGGGATGCCCGATGTTGTTCTGGAGCGCTACTCCCTGGACAGCGGTTCTGGCCTTGGGTTTGCGAGGGAGATTGGTTGTCCGTTTGCTCTTGAAGTCAATGCCCCCCTTGTTCAAGAAGCGACGGCGCATCGCCCGGAGTCGGTGAGTCCGTTGCACGCCGAAATGGAGCGGGAGTTGTTTTGTTGCTCAGATCTGGTCATAACGGTCTCAGAACCTCTGCGGTCTTATGTCGCGAGTGTTCGAGGAACCGACTCTGGTACTGTCGTGGTACGAAACGGATCCAACCCGAAGTTGTTCTGGCAGCAGCCGAACCTCTTTCGTTCCAATGATGCCCCGGTCTTGGTGTTCTTGGGGCATCCCAAGCCTTGGCATGGAGCAAAGTTTCTTGTTGAGGTCTTGAAGGAAGTTCAGGCTCTGAAGCCACAGGCAAAGCTTGTCATCGTGGGGGGTGGTCCGGGTGCCGAGCAAGTCCGTCAAAGAGCCATCGAGGGTGGCCTTGAGTCGTCGATCCAAGTTACGGGGCCCGTTCCGATCGAGGAAGCGGCGAAAATATTGCTGTCTGGATCGATCTCTCTCGCTCCCTATCCTGCGCTGCCCCTCTTCTACTTCTGTCCCCTCAAGGTAATCGATTCCATGATGGCTGGAGTCCCGGTCGTGACTACTGCTCAGGGCGATTTACCCGAGATCGTTGGTGACGGAGGTATTTGTGTCTCACCGGATGATCCGATGGCATTTTTGGAAGCTGTGATGAGCCTTGTTCGCGATCCCGGGTTGGCGCGAGATCTTGGGAAGCAGGCCAAGAAGCGTGCATTTCAGCATCTTACCTGGGAGAAATCGGCCCGAGAAATAGAGGGGCTCTTTTCCCGTTTGGTTGGGCGGGAGCACGTGGGATGAAATTCACATTACGCATTCCCAAGGGATTCTCCTCTTCCACCTTGAAGAGATCTTTCTCGGTATTCAGGGATACTCTTGAGGGACAAGGAAGCGGTATCAAGGTGGGCCTTTTGCTCGCTTTGTTTGCGGCCGGGATCGAGTTACTACGTCCCTGGCCGATCAAGATCTTGATGGACTCCGTCCTTTTGCCCCACTTGTCGGGTGAGCGAGCTGAAACCTGGGGGATGTCCCCCGAAGCTCTGATCTTGCTTGCTTGCGCCTCTTCGTTGTTGATCAGTGCTTCGATTGGATCCCTTACTGTTTGGTCCACACTTGCCGCTGGTAGGGTAGGGCGCAAGATAGCTACTCGGATTCGAAGAAGGGTCTACGAACACCTTCACCGTCTCGCCCTCCCGTTCCATCAGTCGTCGAGGTCGGGTGATTTGCTGGTTCGCCTCATGGGCGACGTGAACATGGTTCGAGATCTCCTATTTGCCGTCTGGATCGTTGTGTTGTCTCGCGGCGCATTGTTTCTTGGGACGACCATCCTGTTGTTCGTGGTGGATCCGATACTGGCGCTTTTAGCTCTTGCTCCACTTCCCTTTATTTTTGTGGGCATCCGTTTCTCGGGGAAGAAGCTAACCGTTGCCACGAGAAAGCAACGGCGAAAAGAAGGGGATGTTGCCTCATTTGCTTCCGAGACGTTGCATCAGATCGAGCTGGTGAAGGCCTATGCTGCGGAAGAGCGGACAACCCGTCTCTTTGCCAAACAGGTGAGAGGGAGTGAAAAGGCGGACCTGAAGGCCAAACGAATTGCCGCGGGGATGGGGCGCTTCTCCGAGCTCATGACGGGAGTCGGGCTGGCTCTTGTGTTGTTCTTTGGATGTCATCGCGCATTGCAGGGGAAGCTGAGTCCAGGTGATCTTCTGGTGGTGCTGACCTACACCCGTTCTCTCTTCAAGCCCCTCCGCAAGATGGCTCGGGAGGGTGCGCGCCTCTCGAAGGCCACGGCGTGTGCGGAGCGCCTGCTCGATGTTCTTGACCTCAAACCCGAGGACGACACGGTTGGAAGCAAGGCCCCGGCGTTTAGAGGTGACATTGAGTTCGACAGGGTGCATTTCTCGTACAGCAATGCAACGCCCGCTCTCCAGGAGATATCGTTTCGGGTTCCGGCGGGATCTCTCGTTACGGTCGTTGGACCGAACGGGGCGGGGAAATCGACTCTTCTCTCTCTACTGCTTCGGCTTCATGCACCCGATAGTGGGGTGATCAAGATTGATCAGCAGGAGATCGACTCTTTTCAGCTTTCGTCCTACCGGGAGCGATTGGCATACGTGCCTCAGCAACTGCAACTATTTGGCGAAAGCGTAAAGGAGAATATTCGATACGGATGGCCTGATGCATCCGATCAGGACGTTGAGCAGGCGGCTCGCGTTGCTCTGGCCCATGACTTCATTCAGGAGTTGCCTGAGGGGTACGAGACGAAATTGAGTGAGGGCGGAACGACGCTTTCCGGGGGAGAGGCGCGGCGCTTGATGCTGGCTCGAGCGGCGGTACGAGGAGCAAGAATTCTTTTACTAGATGAGCCTCTGGCCGGCCTGGATCCCGAGGCAAGAGACGAGGTAGCAAGAGCGATCCGGGGAATTGCATCAGGCCGCACCACTTTCATTGTGACTCATGACTCCGTTGAGGAGCTAGGTTCGGACCTTGTAGCGTGGATCCGAAACGGAAGCTTGATTTCCGTCTCTTCGGTGGAGGAGGGGCTTTGAGCTCTCGGACGCAATCAAATGGAATGGGGCTGATGGAGGTGGGAGATCTTCAGGTTCTTCTGGATCCCTTGAAGAGCAAGCAACTGTTTCTTGAGTCAGGCATCTCGATAACATCCCTGCGAAGAACATACTTGCGTCTTAAGCCAGGCGTGAGTGCTCTCGTAGGTTTCGAAATAACGGGCAAGAATGATGAGGGGGATACAATTGTCTTGCCCGCCTATGTGCGCACCTTCGTGGGGGACAACGCGACCGTGGTTCTTGAAAAAGAACGACGGCATTGTCCATCAAGAACGCCCTTTGGGGAAGGAGTCCGGGTTTTCCCGGGGGGGCGAAGCATTCTCTTTCTTTTCCCGAATGATGGTCGCCTTCGTCAGCTTCGATTCGTTTCGAACCTCTCGAAGGCGAAACGTTTGCTGGTGGATCTTCCCCAGATTGCCAAGGGATGCCGGATCTATGGCAGTAAGAAATCAAGGATTGTCCCCGTCAAATACAAACCCGAACGGAGATACATCGCAAAGGCCTTTCTTGGACACAAGAACGTGGAGTCCGGTGAGAAGAGGAAATTTGCCACGTTTCTTCGATTCTATCCGGATGGGAGAGGTTCTTCGATTGAAAGGTTCTCTCGGAAACTTGTCTCGGAAGGGAACGCGGACCTTGTCCCTCAGCCTCACGGTTCGCTTCTTTCCGGGCGGATCTATGCCGAGGAGTTGATTGAGGGTGAGGAACTACACGACGTGATTCTTCGAGGTGGCAACCCGGCTCAAGAGATCGCGGAGAAGATCTCGCGTTTCCATACAACTCCTCTCTCTCTTGAGCGCCGAATGACTTCGGGTGCCATTCTGGAGAAGGCCCGGAGAGATGTTTCTTTCTTGATGAGGTTTTCTTCTTTCCTCGAGGAGGAGGGGTGTCGAATTCTGGAGAATCTGAAGAGGTGGTGCCCCGAAGATGACGGAATGGCGACCCTTCATGGAGATCTCCATCTGCACCAGATTCTCGTGGGACAAGACGGTGCCAAGATCGTGGACCTGGAGCGGATGACACAGGGAGACCCAAGGCAAGATCTCGGAAACCTCCTTGCCCACACGCTTGTGCTTGCCGGAAGGAACCCTGAAGAGAGGGGCAAGATCGAAGCGTTTTCTTCGGAGTTCGTTTCTCATTACTCCCGGAATCAAGCCGGTACGTCGTCTGATCTTGCGTTCCACACCGCGGTCGGGCTTGTGGAAATGGCGCTGCTGCCGTTTCGACGATTGGAGCCAGATTGGGAGGGGAAGAGTGAGGGGATCCTCCGGTTGGGTCGTTCTTTGAGGGAACGAGTGGCAGGTGTCCAGATAGCGGATAATACGCAAAGCCAATCCGTCCCCGCCGGTCTGCAAGTATGGGGTACTGAGGACCGATTTGAACCGTTGGATCGGTCGGGTTTGAAATGGGATGTTCTTTACCCGAAGAAATCCCCGGTGTGGCCGGCTCGAATGATCGATAGCAGTGGAAATCTGGTGTTCGGCGTATTCGATCGGGACTCGTTTTCGCTGAATCCGATCCAGCCGAAGGAGGATACTCTTTTTGAGAAGCATCTTTCTCTGCTGGAGAAGAGTACGCTTGTCGCTTATCGACCCGGAAAGCGGGCAGTACTCCTCAGTGAACGGCAGGGAGTGCGTCGATTTACAAAAATTCTCTCTCCGAAGAAGGCTCACCGCCTGGTGTCCAAGGTTGACCAGCTGTCCTCGCTGTTGGCAAGTCAACGATTGCCTGGGGGGCATTCGCGTCAACCTTTGTTCCCGAATCTCATTCGCGATTCTATTGATGGTGCATTGTGCTTTCAGGAGGTGCCTGGAGTTGCCCTTCACGAAATCCTGGTGTCGCCGGATTCTTCGAAAGAGTTCATTCGGGAAGGTTTGACGACGACTGCACAGGGGCTAGCTGTTTTTCATGAGTTGGAGTCCAGAGAAGAGTTTTTCTGGGAGACACGGTGTCACCCGGATTTCGATTTCTGGCTTGAGCTGATTCAGGAGCATTATCCCGGTCTGGGCTCTCGCTATTCCACGGTGGCCGCCGGTCTTTTCTCTACTCCGGGAGCCACTTCAACCAATCGTCTCTTGCATGGCGATCTCCACGATCGCAACCTCCTGGTCAAAGGGCGGAAGCTCTCCATCATTGACATCGATTCCCTTGGGGTCGGCCCGTCAGAAATTGATGTGGGAAATCTTTGCGCTCATCTTGTACTTCGATCTCTCCAAAAAAGTGAGAGCTACGAAGGGGGGCGTAGGTGGGTGGATGTGTTTTTGAACTCCTATGAAGATGCGGGCGGTAATCTAGACCGGCGGCTTCTTCGACAGGAATTTGAATCGACTCTCTTTCGGCTGTCCTGTCTCTATTTGTTTCGTCGTCGGTGGCGTTTTTTGACTCCATCATTGCTCGATGCCCTCCAGCAAGAATGGGAGATATAGATCTGGAAAGGGCGATGACTGGCGATAGCGTTGGGCTTCTTTGCGTGGTTTTCCTTTTGCATGGCTGCTTCATTTTGTGTAGCTGCAAGGCGTTTCACCCTGAAGCCGTCGTTCCGGTTCCCTCGTCGGAAGGAAACCTGATTCTTGATCGGAGGTACCTGAGGAAGAAGCAGACGGTGGAGGCGAAGGGGGTGTTCAAGGACGACCGATTCCACGCCAAGAGGTTTGATATTGAAGATCCCGATGATGAGATCGAGGCCAAGTCGACGGTGACCCGATTGAACGAGCACGCAGGAAAGGTTGGTGGGGTTTCTTTTTCTCTGGACGATCAATCGAAAATCGTCTCGTCCGATGGAGAACGCGTAGGCCGAGATGCGGTGCCCATCGGGAGTTGGGCGAAAGTGGAGTGCAGGGAGGGAAGCGACGGCCTCGTGCTACGAAAACTTTCCCAGAGGATGAAGAAAGAGGGGGAAGAAGAAGAGCTTCAGGGATTGATCAACAAGCTGGAACGAGGGAAGCGACGGCTGTTTATCGGAGAGACGGAGGTCGTGTATGACTCGGATGTTTCCGTTCTGTGGAAGAGAGACGGAATCGATCCGCCAGCTTTGAGTGGGGTTGGAGATTTGGGGGTCGCCTCCATTTTCCGTACCTCGAAGGGAGTCAGGAAGATTAAGCGGGTCGATGATGACGACCAACGTCCCGAGGATCAATTGACTTTCGGTGGTTTCCTGACGGTGGGAGGGGAGGTTCAATTTGATTTGGAATGGAGGGACAACCACGATCTGAATGACCTGCGTGCCAGGGATCGGTTGATACCCGGTTTTGGCGTACGGCTGGAGTTTTCATTTGATGTGAGTGACACCGTCTTCGGTTTTTTTCAGGTCTCGTCGGGATATCGATACGTTGCATTTGATCAGGATCGAGACATCGACTTTGACAATCAGACCCGGATCGGAGAGGCCTTCGTTCTTGTTGAAGATTTTCTTCTCGAGGGAGTTGCTGTTCAGGTGGGTAGGCAGGACTTCGATCATGGACGGGAATGGGTCTTTGATGAGAATCTCGATGCGGTCCGCTTCTACGTCAACCTGGAACCGGTTTTGCTTGAGGTCTCCTGGAGTTCGGTTCTTTATCAGGAGTCGCGGGAGCAGGAAGGCGTTCAGAATCTGATTCTTGGTATTCATGCCGAGCCACGCCCAAGAAGTGAAGTCTTTGCCTATGTGGTGAATCGAAGAGACGGGAAACTGACTGACTTTGACCGTACTCATGTTGGGGTTTCGGCAAAGGTCGAGATTGATGGCTTCAAGTACTGGATGGACACAGCCTATGTGTTTGGAAAGGAGAACCATGTTCGCGTGGAGGGGTACGGTATCGATCAGATGCTGCTCCATCGGTTCGATGTTGACATGAACCCTTCCGTCTACGCGGGTTTCGCCTGGGGCTCTGGAGATGATGATCCTGCTCGAGGCGAGGATCATAACTTCCGGCAAACCGGACTGAACGACAACAATGGTCGGTTGAATGGAGTGACTAGCTTTCGCTACCTTGGAGAGCTTGTCAGGCCGGAGCTCTCGAACATTGCGGTCACGACGATCGGTACGGGGCTGCGCAGTAATGACCATAACTCGGTTGATATTGTGTATCACCGGTATCGACAGGTAGAGGCTGCCTCTTTTCTGGGAGGGAGCCGATTGCGTCGGACCCCTCAAGGTGCCTCGAAAGACATTGGCAATTCACTGGATCTGATCCTGGGGATCGAGAAGTGGTCTCCTCTCGAGATTGAATTTGTTCTCGGGTACTTCGTTCCGGGTTCCGCGTTTGTGTCGACAGCAGACCCGGCCTGGTTTGGAGCGCTGCAGGTTGAATGGAATTTCTAGCGGGTGGTCCGCAAACGGAGGTTGTGATGAGGAAAATGAGTTCAGGGTGTGTTTTTCTGGTGGCTCTTCTGGTGATTTTTCCCCGTGCGCTTCTTGCGGCGACAATCACCGGTATGGTTGTCGATCCCGGGGTCGCTGGTGTTCCCGACGTGAAGATTGATGTTCAGGTCTCAAGCTCGGGTGACCCCGTCGCCATTATCAATGATACGACCGATCTTAACGGAGTGTTCAGTTTTGCGGTTCCGGATGATGATACCTATGACATTTTTCTCGAGGCGCCCGTTGGCGTCCGGCTGGTGTCCACGATTCTGGAGGGAGTTTCGGTCACCACGGGAACATCGAGTCTGGGCCAGGTTCAACTTCTCGCGGGGGCTCTCATCGAAGGGCATGTGGCTCGCCTTGCGGGGGGGGCGGCTGTTGAGAGTGTCAACTTGGACGTGAATGATTCGGGGGGGGATCGTGTCTATACGCCAGGAGACACCACCGATGCCTCGGGTGATTTCGCCGTTGTTGTACCAATGGACACGATCTCCATTAATCTTATCCCCTTGTCCGCCGATCGTCTGGTCTCTCTTCGGGTATCGAATCTGATCGTTGTCGCGGATACAAACCTTGGCGTGATTTCTCTTGAGCCGGGTGCGGTTCTATCCGGGCAAGTTGTTGCACTGGTTGGGGGCATCCCGGTAGCTGATGCAGATACGGATGTAGATCGCTCTTCGGATGGGAGTCGGGTTGAAACCCCCTCGGACAATACAGATGGCAGCGGCTTCTTTAGTGTCATCGTTCCGCTGACCACGGTAGATCTGACAATAGAACCAGCGAAGGACGATCGTCTGGTGGGGATTGTGGTGCCAGGCATCAATGTAGCTGGTGATACTGATGTCGGCGTGATTCAGCTTCAAGCAGGAGCATTGCTTTCCGGACGCATCGTCCGATCATCGGGGGGAACAGCGGTCGTTGGTGCGGATCTGGACGTTGACGATTTCTTGACCGGTGTCAAGATTCCAACGGCAGGGGATGACTCTGATTCTTCGGGGAACTTCAGTGTTGTCGTGCCAATTCAGCTTGTCAACCTTACTCTGGAGCCCCTGACGGTTGATCGGTTGGTTGCCGCTGAGATTCTGGCTATCGACGTTCAGGGCGACACAAACCTCGGGGATGTTTCTCTTGATGGTGGCGCTCTTCTGTTTGGTCGAGTATTGCGTTCCTCGGATAGCTCTCCGGTCGTTGGTGCGGATACGGACAGCGCCGATTCCTTCTCGGGGGCAAGCGTTGTTACTCCAGGGGATGACTCGAATGAGAATGGAGAGTTCGCAGTTGTCGTTCCGCTCGGAACCGTGGAATTTTCGGTGGAGCCAGCTCTCTCGGAGCGGCTAGTTTCGTTCAGAGAAGCAGGGATCGACATCGCCGGAGACACAGATCTAGGGTCCATTATGCTGAATGATGGATTCATGATCTCCGGAGTTGTTCAGGATTCTCAGGGAGTTGCTCCGTCGGTATCCGCAGAGGCCTACTTTGCAGCATCGGGAGATCGCGTCCATATCCCTCAGAGTAATAGTGGTTTGGATGGCAGCTATTCGTTCATTCTACCCGCCGGCACATTTGACTTGAAATGGTCCCCTCCTCTTGGACAAGGTACGGCACGACTTATTGTGGAGGATTTTGTCGTTGCGGGTGATGTCGTATTCGGTCCCGTGCTTGCAGATAGCACCATGAGTGTGACGATTGGCGCAATTGGTCATGTTGCTGGAACCGGATCCAACTATAGGCCCGTAATTTCCTTGCTGAACAACACGGCTTCGAGGCAGCGAATTCAGGCAATCGTTCAAGCGGATGTTCCGAGTCGAGGGATTCTTCGAGATATCGGGCCACCGATCAACAAGGGGATCCCGTCGACAGGAACGGTGGTTTCCGGGAGTGCCAGGGTTCGAATTCCAGGTTCGGTGAATCCCAATTTTTTGGGAATCCCGATCTTTATCCGGATCAAGATCCTAGACCAGGATACCTTGGCGCTGATTGATGAAGACTTTGTGGAGTTTGAAATCCGCTAGCAAGGTTCGGCTCGTCGCTTTCGAACAGCAATCGATGTGATGAAGAAGGCAAGGAGTCCGATTCCGGTTGCCCAGAGAAATGGCCGGATATAGTGGGGGAGCTTCTTCTCGTAGAGTGCATGGGATCCGTCACCAACCACGATGTAGCTTGACCAGAACCTCAGGTCTTTCGCAATCGGGTGGTCGAGGAGATCTAGTTGCGCTTCTCGTAATGCCTGAGCCGTAGAGTTTCCTCGGGAAAGGTGGTAGTAGAAGGTGTCCATGAAGACCGGAGAGTGATCGTCGCTTACTGGCCAGAGACTGCTCACTACGGAATGTGCTCCCGTACTAAGAAATGCACGGGCAAAGCTTTGAACTCCTTCTCCTCGGATGAACTTTCCCCGTGCGCTTTCGCAGGTAGAGAGAGTTACCAAGGAAACATTCAGTTGTAGGCCCAGGACATCCGTTAGCCTGACTACTCCGTCATTGTTTTCTTCTGGAGCCAAGATGAGTGCAGATTGATCGGGATAGGTAGAGTCGATAACCGAGTGGGTGGCGAAGTGGATGATTCGTGAACCGACGCTCTGGATCCCCTTCAGGCGAGAGAATCCCGCTTCTTCCCGGCTAAAGACTCGGTGGTTTGGAGGAAGGTGTTTTGCCAGTCTGGTGACTTCTTTGTCGGCGTTCTTTAGGGGCTTCAGGCTTAGTCTTGTGACGAGCCGATCCAGGAGTGTCGTGTCCTTTCTGAATCTGTTGGAGAGAAGGGGTGCGGTGAATGCGGTGAGTTCAAGAGAGCTGCCGGGAGGTGGTGGTGGTGCCTTTCTTCGCAGAGCCACAAGGCAGGAGGAGGAGGGGGCATAGGACACACCATAGCGCTCGACAATTCGGGGTGAGTTGGTGGCGTTGCCTATTCTTAGGGGTGCAAAAGAGAGCGTGGAGAGAGAGAGGTCCGGAATCAAGATCAAGTCGGTGATTCCGGGGGGGATTGCCCCGAAGATGGGCTGGAGAAGGTGCCGCGTGATGTTTTGAATTGCCGGCGAGGAATGGTCGTTTCCCGTTTCCCAGATATCTCTCCTCCCGTTCTGGACCCATTTTTCCAGGTCGGGAAGGGGTGGTAGGCGAAGAAGGGAAGATGATTGATGGGTAATGAGGAAAATGGTGGTCCCCAAAGGACCGAGAATCGGATCCACGATCAGCTCGCCTGGTGAAAGGTTGTCTTGGACCGTCTGGAGAGTTGCCGGTTGCGCCTGAAGCCGGTCAAGGAGAGACCTGGCCCTCGCTCGCTCAGCAACCTCAAACGCCTCGGCGATTTGGTTCTCACTCGGCTTCGTTCCGGAAGGATTGCCAGCGAGGATAAGGCGCACTGCTGCAGCATAAATGTGTTGCTTGTCCTCCAGGAATCCGGCTCGATATGCCTTGGCTACATTTTCTTGTCTGACTTCTTCCAGGTGGCTAAGGCAAGCTTTGTAGTTCAAAAGAGCCTGTTCGGGGTCTCCTAGCTTCTCATCAACCTGGGCCTTTGCGAAAAGGGAAAGCCAGAGGCCTTCCCGATAGTCCGTCTTTGTTGCGAGTTGAACGGCGTCTTTGGCATAGGTCTTCGCAGCCTCCAATTCGTGAGTATGGAGGCAGCAACGGGCGAGGTAATAGAGATCAAAGATCTCTTCGGTCTTGTCGGATATTTCCCGTGAGAGAGCTAGGGCTTTTCTCAACAAGGCTTGAGCGTCGGAATGCCGGTTCAGGTTGTCGCAGAGCGTGCGCCCGTGGGTAAGAAGAAGATTTGCTACGGAACCCGGCTCCCCGATTTGCGCGAAAATTGCGGCAGCCTGTTCAAAGAGATCCAGCGCGAAGTGGGGATCATCCAGATCTCGATGAACCCGTCCCAGATTGGTGAGGACATTCGCCCGAAGCGAGAGTGATAGCTCCTGATCTTCGAGGATGGTGCGGTAGATTTTCTGAGCTTCTCTTGTTTCTCCAACTCTTTCGAAGACGGCTGCAATATTGCTAGAAGTGATGTGGTGCTGTTCTCTGGTCCAACCTTCATTTTGGTGGGTGCTGATGATTTCTTTAGTTTCACCATACAAGGCGAGAGCTTTGTCGAAGTCCCCGTTCAGAAAATGGATGAGGCCACTGTTGGTGATGTTCTGGGCGGCTCTGTCCGTGTGCCCCAGACCTTCATTCTTCTCGCGGGCTTGATTGTAATGAATAAGGGCTTCTTCGATTTTGCCAAGGTATCGGTAGCCAAGGCCTAGATTATTGAGGCAAACCGCTTCGCCTTCCGCGTCATGAGTTGCTTTCGCTAGTGCGAGGCCTTTGCTGGCGAACTCAACGCATTCTTCGTATTGTCCCAAGCGCTCGGCGATCGCTGCCGCGTAGACAAGAACATCCACCAAGGCGGAGTCGTGAAGGTGAGGCTTGGCTTCTTCGTATCGCTTGCGCGCCTCACCGACTTCGCCAAGAAGAATTCGCTGATAGGATTCGCTGAGGAGATCGATGAGCTCATCGGCGTCGATTGGTTTTTGGGCACCCGGCTGGGGTTCTTGAATCCGGCTAGCTGCCACTACTCGGGAAGAGCAAAGAGGTTGCGCGCCGAAGAAAATGAACAGGGTAATTCCAGTCATCTTCAGTAGAGTTGGTGCCATGTCTTGGGGGATCCAGTAGAAATCTGACTTCGTCTATTGCCGGGTTGACGGAACAACGAATTCAGCGTCTTCGGATTGAGCGACGATACCCCCTTTGTCGTTGATGGCCATGACGCTCCAGGTGTAGCGAGTCGCTTCTTGAAGTAAGTCATGCCCGACCAACAGAGTTGTCTCATGGGTCTCAACGGAGAGGATCTTTCGGTCACTCATATCAACGAGCGTTATCCGGTAACGAGCAGCCTCTTCGACAATCTTCCAGGCAAGGGAGGATGGAGAGGTTTCCAGGCGACCCATGGGAGAGATGAGTTCAAGGTTTCCCCCTCGAATCGTTTCTGTCCGGGCGGGATCCACGATTACTGAGGGAGAGCCCCCGAAGCTGTTGATCAAGAAGAAGGCGATCGCGGCTGCGGTTACTCCGATGATGCCTGCGGGTAGCCAGTGTATGATCTGTTTTTTCGGCTTTGTTGTGGCAACGAGATCCTGGATTGTTGCCTCTGTATGGCTTCGAACCGATTGGAGATCTTCTTCTTCTGGTTCGGTCAAATAGCTTGCATCGTGAAATGACCGGCAGAGTTCGATTTCGTCCCGACACTCCGAGCATTGGTGAGTATGAGACTCTATCTCTTTTCCCTCATCGAGGGAAACTTCGTTGTTAATCCAAGCAGCGATTCGCTCCGAATCGATACAGTCGGAAGGTTTAACTTTGTTTGGGCTCATCATTCCTCTCGTTCCTGGCCTCGGGGGGGTTGAGAGTTCTTGGTGGTCTGGTTCTTGAGACCTTCGAGTGCCCGAAGGTCTTCTTCCTTTAGCTTCTTGCGCAGCTTCCTTTTTGCACTCGCGAGGTATGCTCTTGCACCGGATGCATTGACAAGGTTGAGCATTTCAGTGATGGCTCGCATCGAGTAACCCTGTACATGATGCATTCTCATGATGCACATCTCTCTCTTCGTAATATGGCTCGCCATGAGGGAATTTAACTTTCGTGTCTCCTCCTCCTCTTCGAGGCGACTACCTGCCTTTTCACCTGACGGCACATTCTCGAGGTCGATGACTTCATCTGGCGATGCGCGATGAAGTCGTTGCCGCTTGACTCGTTTCAGGGATGTCGAGCAGCATTTTCGTGTAATGACATAAGCCCATGTAGAAAAACTGCTCTTGTTCCTGAACCGAGGCAGTCCTCGGCAGATGCGAATCAGGATCTCCTGAACACAGTCGGCTGCTTCCTCTTGGTTCTCAAGGTTGTGAAGGGCCCATCGCGCAATGCGATCCTGGTACTTTCGCAAGAGCATATCGAGGGGGTCTACACCCTCTGGAAGGAGGCGCCCTCTTCTCCAGAGTTCAATCAGGGTGTCATCGTCGAGGTCGCTCCTGGTCATCGGGGCATTATACGGTTTTGATGACAATCCCAGGAGGAGCGATGACTTCCTTGCTTTTTCAATGAGTTAGACCTTCGAGGTGGGATGATTGACACAGATCAACGAATATATCTTGAGGTAAGTTCTATCCTGAATTTTTTTTGGTCGGGTGTGCCAGTTCGGGGCTAAGCGTCGTCTAATAGAGACGGCCTCCCTTGTGCCATTGTCCCTTGTGGGATACCTTTAGATCGACCTCCTGGCCCTGAGGGTCGCGTGTTGTTTCCGTGCATACCTTTTCTGACTTACGAGGACACAGAATAATGAAGGCACCAACCTTCCTGATGGCAACGGTGTGGACTGGATTTGTCGCCTTCTTGTCCCTGGTTTCTCCTTCGAGGGCATTGGCAGACGGAGGGCCGGATGATCCTGTCCCACTGACCCTCTGGAATGTTCAGGTTCGCCCGGGTCATCCCTACATTATCAGCATTCGTACCTGCCAACCCCGGGGGATCAGTCAGGGGCAGATTCTCATCCGACGGGGAAATGGTCGGACGTCGCCCCTTCGACAGGCAGTGGTGTTCAGCAGGCGAAATGACGGATTGATTCAAACGAGCCAGGCCGGACCGGCGGATTTATTGGCGGGATTCAGCTCCGCTGAAGCTGGAATCAACGAGGATCATGGCCCATTTCTGGCGTTGTTGATGAGCCCCGACCCGAGTTTTGTCGTGGGGCAGGAGCTGGACCTTTCGGTCATTGCAGAGTCCACTCAGCTAATCGACGAGGATTTGTTGCCGAGCCCGTTTGAGACGCTTGATGGAATCATCACGATCATTGATGAGTCGTCTCCATTCCTCGTCGAGGTGACGGACCTGAGGAAGCAGCCTACGGTTTTCGGAAGGGGATCGGACGAAGTTCTTGTTTCCGTTGGGACTCGAGAGTTGCATCGGTTGAGCCGGGCGCAAATTGTCCTGCATTACGATCCTGCGGTCGTCACTTCTGTAGACCTCAGTGATCTATGGGATATGTCGAATGTTTTGCTCGACTCCCCCTACTTTCTGGATTCTGCTGCTCCTGGAGTAAGGCCGGTGAGACCCGCTCGAGGCGACGATGACGATGATGATGATTCGTGGGAGGACGATAGCGAAGAAGGGTTTGGGTCCGATATTCGATCCTATCTGGACACGACTGAGCCCGGGGTCATTGTCTTGAATCTGGTATCACCTCGAGGAGCGATCAATCTCCTCCCGGGGCCGATGGTTGAATTCGAACTGGAGTTGGCGGAGAATTTTGGTAACTCGTCGCTTTTCCTCGACCCCCATCGTACCGTGATGATTGATCGAAATGGCGAAAGGCTCTCACTGGAGCTTCGAGCCGCCAATCTCTCCGTGGTTCCCTAGTGCGGTGAGTCAAAAGTTCTGCACATAATTTTTGGGCCATTGCCGCCGATGTCTGCGTTGCTCCTTCGCAACATGTTTGGCTCCTAACATGCTTTGTCGTCGCGCCTTGACCTCGACGACACAGACCTCGAAACTTATCCACACAACTTCTGACTCACCCCACTACCTCAGCCAGGCTAGTCTGGTATGGAATCGCGGAAGCGATGGAGCTTTTCTTTCGGGCCGGGGAGTAGCGCGACACCACGAACCTGAATGAATCAGGCGGGCTAGCCTTTTTGGGGGAATGGCCTTTTTGCTTCTTTGGCCTGACGGAACAGCTTATCCGCCTGTCTGAGCTTCCCCTCTCTCTTCTTCAAGGTTCCCAGATTATAGTAGGCTTTACCGCACTCTTCATCGAGTTCGATCAGCTTCTTGAAGACCTCTTCGGCCTCACGCGATTCGCCTTGCATTGCATGCAACCGGCCCACGTTGAGAAGAGCGCTGGCACCAAGGTCGCAGTCGAAAGGAACCCGGAGGTAATGCTGGATGGCCTCATAGCGGCTGCCGGTATTCTCCAGCATCCATCCCATATTGTAGAGGGACTCGGGGGAATCGGGTTGTAGGGTCAGGCAGACGTCCATTTGCTGGAGAGCCTGGGTTTTTGAGCCTTGAGTGTAGAGGTTATAGGCATAGTTACGACGTGCTCTTACGCAGTTCGGGGCGACCTCCACGGTCTGTCGCCAAAAAGTGAGGTCGTCCTTCCAATCGAAATTGCGTGTGACGGTGCGAACCCCGTAGCAGGAGCATACGATGAGAGAAACGGTGATGGCTCCTCTCAAGCCCACTTTGGTGCGGGCAAATCGCCTGACAATAACCGCACTCAGGATCGCCAGGGCAATCGAGGGAAGATAGAGAAATCTCTCCGCCATCATTTCATGATGGGGCTTGATCTGGGCCACCGGGAGCATGGTCACGAAGTAGAATCCGCCGAGGAATGCGATGAGCGGCGCCGAACGAAACAAACGGTACAGGATGGCGGCAAGGACGGCAAGAAGACCCATGCTGACGAGACCTTCGAGGTGCAGAGGATCCGTGGACACCGGGAAGGTGTTGAAGGAGTAGTCCCCGATCAAGGTGAGTGGGAAAGCCAGTTGGGACAGATACTGGATCTGAATGCGACAGGCAGTGAGCGCGTTCGTCCAGGGTGTTCCGCCCCAATAGGGCTGGGATGATATGTTGCGAAGCACCAGGAAGAAAACCAATCCCACCACCACTACCGTCGCAAAGGAAGAATAGAAGACGGGCCGTGATCGAAGCGCAAGCCAACCCCGCCTTAACCCGCCCGGTGGAGTTCCATTAGCAGCGGACTTCGCCGGAAAGGCCATGTCCCACAGGAACAGCGTAGCCGGTAGAGTGATCCCCATTTCCTTGGAGAAGACGGACAGAGTGAGGCAAATCCAGATCAAAGGAACTGAAATCAGGCTTCCGACTTTGTTTGCCCTGTAGCGAAGAAACGTGATCCAGCCTCCCAGATAGAATATGGTGGCAAGAATGTCCTTTCTTCCCGAGACGTTGGCTACCGATTCGGTATGAATCGGATGGAGAGCAAAGAACGCGGCGGCGAGCCATCCGTAGCCCTGATGATGAAGCAATCTGGCGCTTACAAGGAACACCAGAATCGAGGCGATGGCATGGAGAAGGCAGTTTGTTAGATGGAATCCGAAGGGTTCCATTCCCCATATTGCATGATCCAACGCGACGCTAAGATTGCGGATGGGACGGTAGCTTGAGGAGGGGTTGTTGAAGATGTCGACAAGATCCGTCAGGTTATTGAAACCGTGAACCGTCTTGTTTCCGACGATGAAGACTCGATCGTCAAACGCAAAGTCTGCGCCCAGTGTATTGGCATACACAAAAAAAGCGACGAGGCCAATGGCCAGGCAAAGCAAGATCGTGACGACGGTCGATCGATTCTGGATCACGATGGTCGCCCCAGATTTGGAAGTGCTGATCCAGATCCGGCGCCGTCTTCGGTCGAATCATCGTTCACGTCTATTGATTGATGTTGAAGAACAGATTCAATCGGAGCCTTGCTCGGGTTGATCCTCGTGTGAAGGACCAGTTCAGCGAGAAGGCCAAAGAGTGTTGTTTGAATTCCAAGGGCGGCCACAAGAGCGCAAACAACGATGGGTTTGATTCCCCAGTCGTCAAACAGCCCGAAAATGGAGCATGCGGCGAGGGTCGCTCCGATAAACATCATGGTGAGCCCGATGCTCCCGAATAGACGAAACGGACTGCGGCTCAGGTGCAGATGATAAGCCACGGCAAGGATGTCCAGGCCGGTAAGCACCTGACTGCGTCGTCGCCGGGTGCTCTTCAGTTTGAAGGGGCCAAGGTTTACCGGAGTTTCCGTGACCCTGAAGCCCTGATGAGCCGCAAGAATGGGCAAGTAACGATGCATCTCTCCCTGGGGGCTTACCTCTTCCCAGACCGTCCGGCGAAAGCAACGAAACTCGGAACTCAGGTCATTGATGGAGATCCCCGCCAGGACTCGCGAGAGGATTCTTCCCAGAACTTTCGTGAGCCTGGAAACGAAGCTGGGCTTGGGGTCCTGTCTCCATCCCACGATCAGGTCATGGGAAGGACCAAGATCACTCAGGATGTTTGGGAGGTCCTTCACGGCACCTTGAGCCCGGGTATCAAGCGTCACGATCCACTCGCTTTTTGTGCTCCTGCAGGCGGCCTCAATGGTTGCGCATCGATCTCCATGGTTGAACGATATCACTTTGACCCGGTCGTCTTGTTCAAAGATCTTTCGAAGGAGATCGAGAGTCGAGTCACGACTCGCCTCGTTGATGTAGATGACCTCCCATCGAAGATCCGTCGGAGTGAGACAGCTGCAGATCATCTCATGGAGATCGAGGATGTGCTCTGCCTCATTTCGCAGCGGCACCATGATCGAGACGTCAGTTTTCCCTCCCGTTGTTCTGGAGGGGTCCGTACTTCTTTTCAACGGACTACTCCTGTTGTGGCTCGGGTGGTCTGACCTGTTTGCTCCCTGACTCGATCGAAGATTCCGGCCATTTTTTTGGCGAGCCGCTCCCGGTGGAATTCCGGAGAGAGCTTCGGGAGGAGGGCTGAGTCTTTCCCGATGGAATCTGCGTAATGTTTCTTGATTCTCCGATTTGTCTCTTCCACGTCGTTGTGAGCGATTGCCCCCTCTCCACACCAGTTCTTGAGAATCCTATCGACCTCATGCCCCGGGTACGCAAAGGCCAGAATCGGCTTTCGGCTGGCCATGTATTCCATCGTCTTGGCGGGGACGATTTGAGAGCTCTCTTCTCCTTCAGGCAAGGGAAGAAGAAAGAGGCTGGCATCCTGAAGCTCAGTCAGGGCGGCAGGTCGGGTGGCGGGAGTCAGGAATCGGCAGAAGGGCAAGAGTCCGAAGCGTTCAAGGTCTTCTTTGACCCCGTCCGCTACCTTGCCAACGAAAGCGAGTTCGAGATGCTCTCTGAGCTGGGGGATGTCTTTTAGAAGACCCCCAAGGGCTTTCATGAAGGTCCTGGGAGAGCGAGGCGACGGGAGAGACCCGAGATGCAGAATCCTGAAACGATCCGAGGGAGGGTTTTTTGCAGGGGGGATCTCGTCCGGATCAAGACCATTGACGACGACGGAAACTTTCCCGGGATCCGGGAGTTTGTGTTTCTTGAGGAGTGTATCTCGCAATCCTTCAGAGGTCGTCACTACGTGGTTCGAATCCAGGATGCATTTTTTCTCCATCCAGCGATCGATCCGCCGGGCGACCGATGTTCGATTCGAATCGATGTTGTATTCGATTCCGGTCCAAGGATCACGAAGCTCCGCGACCCAGGGAATTCCCGAAGATCGAGAAAGACAGCGTCCCGTCAACTGGAGGGAATGAGGGGGCGATGTCGTGTAAATGCAATCAAACGCTTCTTGCTTCAGAAGCCGACGGGCGGCGTGGTAGGCGCCGGGAATCCATCCGACTCGAGCATCGGGAAGTGCGATGTTGTTGCGGAGCCATCGGAGCACACGGTCGGTAGCGCCCGCCGGAGTGGAGGACATGTGAGCTGACGGGAGAGGTCCTTTTTCTCCCGTGAGCGATCCGTAGAGCCGATGGGGTTCAACGGATCTGGCCCGAATGACCTGAATCTCGGGAGGAATCGTGAGGCTTGCGTCGGTCGAGACGGATCGGGAGCCTTCTACGGTTACCACGGTCGGCTCCCACCCCATCGGGGGAAGATGCCGTGCCAATCCGAGTACGCGGGTCGACGCAGGGCCGGCAAGAGGAGGAAAGTAGTAGGACAGGATCAAAACTTTCCTTCCTCTACTGCCTTCCCCGGTCCACAGTTGTGAGGCGGAAGATCCGGTTGATCCTCCGCGTGCTCCATCGGAATCCATGGGGCGATTATCGTCAGACGGCCCGTCGAAACTTTATGTCCAGCAGCGAGTTCTGATGATTTCCTTGGTGAATTCGTCCCGAAGATGCCGAAGACTACCGGATTTGGACCGGGTCGATTCATGGGCGGATGCATTTCCTGGAAGAGTTGTCTGAACAAAAATGACGACTTGGCCGATAAGGTCGGGATGGGCCAGTCGCCAGAAATCAGTTTTGTGATCCCTTCATTTGACGAGAGCGGAACCCTCGAGGACCTCGTCGCGCAAATTGAAGAGGTAATGTCCCCCCTTCAAAGGACATTTGAAATTCTGATCGTAGATGACGGCTCTACCGATCAGACTCCTCATATTCTCGAGAGGCTTTGCGGCGGATCTCCGCGGATTCGTGGAGTGCGTTTGCGTCGACGGCAGGGAAAAGCCACTGCTCTTGCTGTAGCGTTTTCCCGGGTACGAGGAGAGTACATCCTGACGATGGATGCGGACCTTCAGGACGATCCTGCCGAGATCCCCAGGTTTATCGCGGAGCTCGACAAGGGCTTCGATATGGTCAACGGCTGGAAGGCTCGCCGTATGGACGTTCGATCCAGAAGGTGGCTTTCTCGAGTGTTCAACTGGAGTCTTACCCGGTTTTCAGGACTCAGTTTGAGGGACATCAACAGCGGTTTCAAAGGATACCGAAGATCCGTCGTCGACAGCCTGGTTCTCTATGGTGGGCTTCACCGGTTCATCCCGATTCTCGCTCATCACAAAGGGTTCAGCATCGTTGAGATTCCAGTGAATCACTCCCCGAGGCGGATTGGCCGTTCGAAGTACGGGTTGGCGAGAATTCCACGGGGACTCCTGGATTTCATTGCCGTCATCATGCTGACCGGGAGTCGATCCCTTCTCACCGCCTCCTTTGCGATCTGGGGGATCGGGTTGATCATCGTTGCCTGTATTGCCGGACTCGCTTCCCTTCGGGCCGAAGGTGATCCCGTGTTGTTTCTCGGTACCGGGATGGTGGCTGCTCTCCTTGGAATGCAAAGCCTCGGGCTTTCCTTGCTGATCGGTAGGAAGCTTCCGTGGCGGAAACTGCCACCAGAAGTGCCGGGTATGGAAATGCTCCAGAAGCAGGAGTCCGGGCAATGAAGTTTGTTCTGGTGGGCCCCACCTATCCCTTCAGAGGGGGCATCTCCCATTACAACACTCTCCTTTCTCAAGAGATCGACCGAAACCACCAGGTCACTCTCCTCGCTCTCAAGAAGCAATATCCATCGATACTCTTTCCTGGAACGAGTCAACTGGATACCAGTGACACACCCCTCAAGGTCGAAAATGATCCCTGTATTCATCCTCTTTCTCCGATCAGCTGGGTAAAGGCTGGTCGAAAGATCCGCGAGGCAAAACCAGATCTTGTTCTTTTTCAGTGGTGGCACCCCTATTTTGCCCCGGCTTTTGGATCGATCGCGCGACTCGTCCGATCTTCGGCGAGAACCTGTTTTCTCTGTCACAACGTGCTTCCTCATGAGGGGGGAAGGGTCGATCTGGTCCTCAATCGATTTGCATTTCGCGGTGCTTCCCGGTTTGTTGTTCACTCGGAAAAGGACAGAGAAATACTGCTCGGAATCGTTCCTGAAGCGGAGGCGCGAGTGAGTCCTCACCCCGTGTATAACGCCTTCTCCAGCAGTGAGCCCTTGTCGAAGAAAGAGGCGAGAAAAGAGCTGGGAATTGTTGATCGTCCCACCCTTCTCTTCTTCGGTCATATCAGAGAATATAAAGGGCTACCGGACCTCGTGGAGGCCATGCCTTCGGTGCTGAAAGATGTCGATTGTCAGCTCGTGATTGCCGGGGAATCGTACATGTGCGTGGACGCCTTGAAGCGACGCATCAAGGAACTCGGACTGACGGATCGGATTCATTTCTTTGAAGGCTACGTCGAAAACGAGCGGGTGTCGGGCTATTTTCAGGCTTGTGATGCGATTGTGTTGCCTTATCGCACGGCAAGTCAGAGTGGGGTCGCCCAGATCGGATTCGGATTCGAAAGGCCGGTCCTTGCCACTCGGGTCGGGGGGATCCCCGAGGCTGTGGATGATGGGGAAACCGGTCTTCTTGTCCCTCCGAATGACCCGGAGGCTCTGGCAATGGCGATTCAACGGTTCTACCGGGAGGGTCTGAGCGAGAGGTTCTCGCGGAGAATCAAGGAGGAGTCCCATCGCTTCAGCTGGAGCCGGCTTGTGCAAGAGTTAGAGGAGTTAGCGACCTCGTGATGTCTCTTCAGCTGGCGGCCAAGATCCCGGTTTTCTGGCCCGCCTGGGTCAGCTTGTAACGGTTCGTCGTTCTCGTCTGGTAGTTGATGTTTCCTGACTACTGTTCTTGCTGAGCCCGCTACAGGGATGGGGGCTGGCATCGAGAAGGGTCGTTCCTATGAAGCTGATCCCCTGGAGATCCGCGTTCCTTGCCCGGATCATCCTCGCGATTGTTCCTCTTCTTTCTGCAAAACAAGCCTTTTCTGAGGATTGGGAAAGCTGGCGAGGTCCACACCAGAATGGAATCCTTGAAGCGCCCGGCCTCTTCTCGAGAAAGGGATTTGGCCTCAAGACCCGTTGGAAAAGAGATCTTGGATCGGGGTATTCCGGTGTATCGATCGCCGGAGGAAAAGTTCTCACCATGTTCACCGACGGGTCTGGTGATTTCGTGGGTGCCTTTTCCGTAGAAACCGGAGAACTGATGTGGTCTTACCGTTTGGGGCCGATGTATCGGGCTCATGATGGAGGACACGATGGCCCGGTGAGTACGCCGATTGCCGATGAAGGTGGGGTCTTCGCCCTGGGTGCTGACGGCAGTTTGGTGGCCCTTTCGCTCGAGGATGGAAAGGAGCGCTGGAGGGTTTCCCTCGTTCAAGAGTTTCAGGCCTCGACTCCCTTCTGGGGATTCTGCACCACACCTGTAGTTGTGGGAAACATGGTGGTCGTGCAGGCCGGAGGAAGAAAATCTCTGGTTGCCCTGGACAAGAAAACCGGAGTGCGACGCTGGGAAGGATTGACGGGGGAGGTTGAATATCGGTCTCCGGTTGTTGCGACCCTTCATGGGAAGGAACAACTTCTGGTGACCACCGATCGTAAGACTCATGGAGTGGATCCGTCCACAGGGCGGGTTTTGTGGTCACTTCCCGTCGCCGGTCATTTTTCGGCAACTCCGGTTCCAGTGGGTGACGATCGAGTCCTCGTTACGGTCCAGTCGGGTGCGGTCCTCTATCGAATCTCGCCGGACGGGAAGTCGAAACGGGTGTTTCGCACCAGGGAGTTCCGGAGTAGCTATGCCATGCCCGTGCCGTTTGGTGAAAGTCTTTTTGGCTTTACCGAGCACTATCTTACCTGTCTTGACGTGAAATCAGGAAAGGTCCGCTGGAGATCTCGGGAGCCAGGGGGAAAGGGGATCATCATCGTGGACGGGCACCTTGTCATTTTGGGGGCAAAAGGTGACGTGGTGATCGCGAAAGCCAGTAACGAAGGCTACGAGGAGACCATTCGGCACGGAGTCTCGGATGCCGATGGCTACAGCTGGCCGAGTTTTTCGGATGGGGTCATCTACGTCAGGAATCTCCGGCACCTTGCTGCTGTCGAAACCCATGAGGCTCCTCTCACCGTAGCAGAATCCTCGCCGCTCGTGAGTCGGTTCGCCAGGAAGATGGCAGAGATTGCTGCCTCAAAGGACGTGAAGGCGAGGCTGGATCAGTGGATGGAGTCTCAGACATCTTTCCCGGTCGTGGAGAACGACCGTTTCGTGCATTTTGTTTACCGGGGGCCGGCAACTGACGTGGGTATCCGGGGGAACATGATTGCTCACCTGGAAGAGGATCCTCTCCATCGACTTTCCAGCAGTGACTTCTTTTATCGAACCTACCTCATCGAACCGGGGGCGAGGTGGGAGTATGCGTTCAATGTGGACTTTGGGACCATTCTTCGAGATCCCCTGAATCCTCGAACCGCTGCTGGTGAACGAGGAGGGCGAAGCAAGGTTTCCGTTGTCGCTACGTCCGGCTGGAGCCCGCCGCCGTTTCTCGATCCCTACGAGGGGAACGGGAAAGGAGAGATGGATTCGTTTCGGCACCAGGGCCGGCGAATTCGGGTTTTTCTCCCGCCTGGTTATGCAGGAAGCGAAAGCCGATATGGGCTGACGGTCGTGACCGACGGAGAGGCGTGGATAGAAGACGGAAATCTCCCGAACACGGTCAATCACCTCACCGAGAGCAGAATTGAACCCACGATTCTTGCATTCGTGGATGGAGGGAGAAGCCGAGAACTCGGGGGCATGGGAACAAAGAGCTATGCCGCCATGCTTGCGCGGCAGCTTGTTCCCGAGCTCGAACGTCGGTATCGGACCCGGGGGACATCAGCCTTTCGCACGATTCTTGGAAAGCGTGGCGGTGCAGTCGCTGCCGTGGGTGCGGCTCTTGCTCATCCAACGGTTTTTGGACAATGCGTGGCGATCTCTTACGGACGGGCCGACACGATTCGAGCCCAGTGGATTGAAAAGAGTCTGCGCAAGGTACGGGGAGATAAGCCTCGTTTCTTCATCGGTTGGAATCGCTATGACATCTGGCGTCCTCAGAGCTTCGATGTGAGAACTCAGAGCCGCGCCCTCGTGGCTGACTTGACGGCTCACGGCTTTCAAGTCCTTGGAGGGGAGCGTCTCGATGGCGCAGGATGGGAAAGCTGGAAGATTCTCGCCGGAGAGGCATTCCTGGCTCTCTCCCGCTAGCCAGGTCGTGTAACGCCGCTCCGTTCAGGAGAAAGGGTGCGATGTCCAGGAATTGAAGAGCTCAGGAAGGAAGGCGCATGATCTCGAGGCTGACCAAACTCCCGGCGCCTCTTTGGTTTCTGTTTGCGGGAACGACCATTACCCGACTGGGATCTTTTGTCTTTCCGTTTCTGACCATCTACTTGTCCGAGGCTCGCAGTTTCTCCGCGGATCGGGTCGGGCTCATTCTTTCGGTAGGGAGCCTGGGGCTTCTTTCGGGGAACTTGCTGGGCGGATGGCTCGCGGATGGGTGGAGTCGCAAACGAACCTTGCTGCTTGCTCTTTTGCTCAATGCGGCCGGTTTTTTCGGATTGTCTGGGCACTTCGAATCGGGGGTCGGATACGCGGCCTTCCTTTTTCTTGGCTACCTGGGTTCAGGGATGTATACCCCGGCGGCAAACACGGTGGTGGCGGACTTGACCTCGAGTGAGATTCGTCCTTTTGCCTACACCGTCAATTATGTTTGCATCAACCTCGGGATGGCCCTCGGACCGTTGATGGGTGGATTGCTGGCGGGGTTTTCCTACCGGTTGATTTTTCTCGGTGATGTAGCAACCACTCTTGTTTGCCTCGTGCTGATTCTTCTTGGCGTCGCAGAAACTCGAAGGAGAGTGGCATCCCCTGTCGCAAACAATTCCCCTCGGGTCCCTATCCTGGAGACACTCCGGCGGCATCGTCTGGTGACCGCATTTTGTCTGGTGAGTTTCTTTCTCATCGCTCCCCTGATGGGCCTTGAATACTGTGTGCCTCTGCTGGTGAAGACAGTCTATGACGCCGAGCTGACCTGGGTCGGTGTTGTGTATACGATCAATGCGGCATGCATCCTCTCCTTTAGCTTCTTGATCGAGAGGCTCGTGCGACGCAGAAACGATCTCATGATGATGACCCTGGCCGGACTCCTTTGGACGGCGGGGCTCTTGCTTCTCAACCTGGGACACTCGCTGGTCGCTCTTCTTGCCTGCACTGCCGTGTGGACCTTCGGGGAGATGGTAGCTTCGATCGTTGGCCCGACCTTCATCTCGCGAAGGGTTGCTCCCGAATACAAGGGACGCTTCCTCGCTCTCAATGACGCGATGAGAAGCCTCGCCGGGGTGGTCGCTCCCATTGCTCTTGGTTGGGTCTGGGAGCATCAAGGGGTTCCTCTAGTCCTCCTGATCGTTCTTATTTTGCCAATGATCGGTACTGTTTGCTACGGAGGAATGCTCTTCTTGGGTTCTTTCCGATCGAGCCGCGAAGGGGAGCGCGGGAGCCGGAATGTTGCGGAGGCGCACGGCCGATGAAGAGTGCGGACCGGGTCCTCTCGCTGGATGTGTTGCGTGGCTTTGCCCTCCTTGGCATTTTGTTTGGCAATCTCACCTGGTTTACCGGGTTTGCTGTTCTTTCCCCCGATGAACGGGAAGCGATGAGCTCGGCGACGCTGGATGCCCTTGTTTCCTGGGGTATTCACTTCCTTGTTGATGGCAAGTTCTATGGGATCTTCTCCCTCCTTTTTGGAGCGGGAGTGGCGATCCTTTGCGCACGGGCAAAATCTCATGGAGAAGATTTTCGGATCCTGCTCCTTCGCCGGTTCTCCCTGATGCTCCTCGTTGGCCTTGCCCATGCGGTCTTGCTCTGGTTCGGCGACATCGTGAGCCTGTATGCAGTGGTTGGCTTCGGTCTTCTCTTCTTTGTTGGGAGTTCCTCGAGGAACCTTCTGCGCCTGTCCGTAGCTAGTTTTCTCTTGCCCGTTGCTCTCTCCGGTGTGTGGCTCTTGTTTCCGGCGGGAGAAGTCGGATATGGTCCCGGAGCGCTTCTCGGATATTTTGGTGCGGGATCGGCAGGAGAGTCTTTTCAAGCAAACTGGGCCTTCTTGACCGAGAGATGGTTTCTCGCCATGTTCTCGGGAAGGCCGTTCAAACTTCTCGGGTTCTTCCTGCTTGGTCTCTGGGCAGGGCGACATGGACTTGCCCTCTCTCCGCAAAACCATCAACCACTCTTCCGAACTCTGCGAACCTGGGGACTGGGGTTGGGGATACCTTTGAATATCGTCTTGGCCTTTCTCATCACCCATATCCCGGACCGCCCTCCCACGCTATTCGGGTTTCTCCGGGCAATTGTCGATACGATTGCTGTCCCCTGTCTTAGCGTTGGATACTGCTCAGCTCTTCTCCTGCTTCTCCAGCAGGATCGATGGCGATCTCGGCTCCGCTTTTTGGCCATACCGGGTCGGATGACTTTCACGAACTATCTCCTCCAGTCCGCCCTTGGCGTTGCTGTCTTCTATGGCTATGGATTGGGTCTCTGGGGACGCCTTGGAGCGGTCTGGATCGTACCGATTGCTTTTGGGATCTTTCTTCTACAGACCGGATTCAGCTTCCTCTGGTTGGGTTCGTTTCAGCAGGGGCCGGTGGAGGCACTCCTTCGACGGGCCACGTATTGGAAGGGGAGGTCGCGGATCCCCTCCGATCGAGCTCCCGATCTGAGTGAGTCTTCCTGAGCGTCGTTCCGCGAGCTGTCGATCGCAAAAAAAAGCCGGGCCTCCCCGATCGGGAAGGCCCGGCTTGCAAAAGGTCTTCAAGAGTGAAGGGTTCGACTAGCTTCCCGTTCTCGGGGGCTGAATCACGAACTCGTAGACGGCCATGCCGATGAAGTTCTGGGTGGCGTTGTCCTTGTAGGAAACGACGATGAACGCCCTTCGGCCCCAGTAGATTTCACGGTCGCCGCGGATCGGAATGCTGATCGTCTCCGGACTCAGAGTTGAATCGAATCCGACCGGCATCGTCATTGCAAGCGGGCCATCGATGGTTCGGCCAGCCTTGGTGAGACGAGTCGTTCCTCGAACCTTGTAGGTAACGTCGAGGTTTTCGTCGGTGTTGTTTCGGGCGAACAGTCGAATGTTGAGAGTTTCGCCGGCGTAAACGACCTCCGGGCCGAGGAGCCTTGCCGTGATCGGTGCGAGGTTGGGTAGGTAGCAGAATTCATCCACACCCCCTGAATCAACCGGGTTTCCAATCACTGCTTCTGCGGTCGCGATTTGCATCGGGCCACCGGGTGATCCGATGGTCGCGACGAACTGATTGGCGTTTCCACCGAACGGTACGATGACTCGATCGAGAAGATTGCCTCCCACATCAAAGGCCTTGAGGCGAGTTCGTGCTTCGCCGCCCGGTCCTTGTCCGGAGCTTTCGATGTCGAGGAAGGTGAGCTGTACAAAGGAGCTCGTGGTCGGACTTCCGGTAGCCGGGTCAAAGAACCCGAAGGTGATCTTGCCCGAATCGCTGTCGTTGGCGCCGGACCAGGTTTGTGCGTAGTTGAGGCCGGTCGTCGGAAGGAGGTCTTCCCGTGTGGAGCCTGGTGCACCGGTTCTTCGAGCCAAGACGCCCGGGTTGCCCGTGTCGGAGACACCGGAAAGCTGGATGCCAATGGGCTCGTATTCGTCGGTGAGGAAAGTGAAGTCGGGAATGGGAGAGTTCAGGTCTTCGTCGAAGTTGACGTACATCTGAACGGTGACTTCGAACATGCACATCGCCCGGTTGCCCTTGTCATCAGTTGCCTCGCAGATGACTTTCGTCACGCCAGGATTGAAGATGGAGCCGGAGGGCGGGTCGCAGGAGATCGCAACGTCGGTGTCGCAGATATCGGTCGCGGTGACCTCGTAGACGACGGTGACCGGCTTGTCACTCCCCTCGACAAAGATGTCGTCCGGGCAGGTGATTTCGGGGACTGTCGTGTCGTTGATGGTGACATCGAAGCTGCACATTGCGGTTTGACCTGCACTATCGGTAGCGGTGCAGTCAACGGTTGTGGTTCCGCAAGGGAAGGTCGATCCGGAAGCAACGCTGCAGGACACGGTAACGGACCCACAATCGTCGGTGGCGGTCACGGTGTAGTTGACCGTGGTCCCGTCAGGGCCGGTGCACTCGAGAGTGATGTCGGCGGGACAGGTGATTTCCGGCGGATCGTCGGTAACGGTTACATCGAAGCAGCATTCTGCGGTTTGACCGTTGCTGTCGGTAGCGGTGCAGGTGACCTTGGTCGTTCCAGCCGGGAAAGTGGTTCCGGATGGGGGAACGCAGACGACGGTTGGGGTACTGCAATCGTCGGTCGCCGTCACGTTGAAGGTGACAACGGAGCCAGCCGGTCCGTCACAGGGGACGGTGATGTCGTCGGAGCAAGTGATCTCCGGTGGTGCGTCGGTGACGGTGACATCGAAGCAGCATTCAGCGGTTTGGCCGCTGCTGTCGGTAGCGGTGCAGGTGACCTTGGTGGTGCCAACCGGGAAGGTGCTGCCAGAAGGAGGAACACAGTCAACGGTGGGCGTACTGCAATCGTCGGTGGCGGTGACGTTGAAGGTGACAACAGCGCCGGCCGGTCCGTCGCATGAGACGGTGATGTCGTCGGAGCAGGTGATTTCGGGGGGGATGTCGGTGACGGTGACGTCAAAGCAACATTCAGAGGAGTTTCCGTCATCGTCGGTGGCGGTACAGGTGACCTTTGTCGTTCCGATGGGGAAAGTGGTTCCAGATGGTGGAACGCAAACCACGGTCGGAGTCGTGTCACAGGCGTCAGAAGCGTTGACGGTGTAAACAACAACGGTTCCAGAAGCTCCGTCACAAGCGACGGTGATGTCATCCGAGCATGTGATGTCAGGAGGTGTGTTGTCGCTGACGGTGACATCGAAGGAGCACTCGGCTCTTCTTCCGTCCCAGTCGACAGCTTCACACATGACGGTTGTGGTTCCAGGTGGGAAGGTGCTGCCGGAGGGAGGAGTGCAGGTAATGGTGATCTCGTTGGGGCAGCAGATGTCGTCAGCTGTCACTTCGTAGATGACCACGGCGCCGTTTTCGGAAGTACATTCGGCGGTGATGTCGTTGGGACAGAAGATCTCGGGTGCGGTAAAGTCCCAAACCTTGAGTCGGAATTCACATTCATCGGTTTGTCCGAGGGGGTCGGTGACCGTGCAGGTAACCCAGACATCGGTGCCTGCGGGAACCAGGTCGCCAGGCTCGAAAGGTTCGCAAGTGACGGTGAGTTCGTTAGCGTCATAGCAATCGGAATCGATGACCGTATCCCAGTCAACGATCGTTCCACCAGGACCATCGCAATCAAACATCGTGAGTCCTGGACAGTCGATCGTGGGAGGATCACAGGAGCTGGCATCGCAGGTTCCGTCGGTGATGAAGGCGCTGAAGTCGCCCTGACAACCACCGGACTGGAACTTGGCGACTGCCACCGACATCACCTGTCCATTCGAGGATGTGCTCTCGACCGTGGTAAAGGAATCGGTCGTGATTTGAGAAGTGTCGCCTTCTACGTCCAGAACGAAAGTCACCGGGCCGGGAATCGGGCTGTTTGACCATTGGGTGGCGCTGGCGCTCCGGATAAATGTTCCGGTGATGCAGACACTGTATTTTCCCAGCCCATCCACCATGATGTTCCGTGGGGAAGAGAATTGAAGGTTGTACTCTCCGGTGCGGTCGGTGCCATTACCATCGGTCGCTGATAGAAGCGAAACACTGGTCACGTCCGACGTGGCGTTGAAGTAAGAGCCAACGATGAGTGCATGCTGGGTGACACCGCCGTTGCAAGAATCGCCACCGTCATCGGAAGTATTCTCCACGATGAAAGTGAGAGTTCCGTCGTTCGAGCCTGACGGTGTATCCGGGTCGTAGCAAAACGAGAACACGCCGGTTGGGGCAGTGATCCCATCGCTGAGCTTGCCCGGGTCACAGGTTTGCTCGCTGCTACAAGAGTCGGTTCCGCCGATGCATATCTCATTCGATCCGCCCGGTCCCGCTTTCGCAGACCCAGCGGCGAGGAGGATCAGCATTGAAGGCAGGATTCCCCAATTCATGGCCCATTTCATCATTTGATTCATCCTTAACTTCTTTTGTTCCCGTATCTACAATTCGAAGGTGTTTTTAAGTGGTCTAACTTGCTATCTGGCAATTATTTGTGTCGATCAAGGTGATCGTTCTTCACGAAGCAGAGTGACAACTTCTGGAGAAAATGTACCCAGAAGCACTGAATCTATTGTTTGTCAAACCGAAGTCTGCTGTCAGTGATTTGTTGTCGGGTCGCAGCGTTATGACAGATATCCCCATCTGAGCCTAACTATGCAGTCTGACCAGGGATTCTGCGCAAAACTCTAGGATAAGTCAAGTCTCGAAAGTCCAGTTTTCAGGTTTGTCATTGTGGTAAGACGCGTGGGTGCCAGAAATGGGTTAGACCGGTGGGACGACCGGCATTAGACGGTCTCATGGAGATCAGCGAAGCACGTGCAAGACGAAGCACTTTCATCTTCCGAAGGATTCCAGGCGATCGGGGCCGATTTTAGCCCGGAAAGCCTGATCCGAGACGCGATTGACGTCACATCGTTCCTCCACGAGCTTCTCGATCGCGACGAGAATGATCTCGGGGAGCTTCTTGAGGCCTGGGTTCGAGGCTGGAGAGTCCGCTCCGATCTGGAGGTGGCCAGCTTTGCTGACGCGGCCTTCGAGTCCCGGACCCTCGAACTTTTGCCATCGGTCCAGTCGGCCCAGAAGCGGGTTTCAGGTCGAATTGACCGGGTGCTCAGCATCGGAGCCTCGGACCCTGTCTTTACGCCTGAAGTCTTGACCCTGGCGGAGGATGAACGCCTCACTCTGGAGGGAGACGGTCCTTCCCTCGTACTTCGGCACGCGATTCTCGACAACGCTCTCGCCGAGCTCGGTCGTTTTCTCGGGCGAGAAAGCCCACGGCCTCAGCTCCATCCTCTGCGAGATTTGCTGCGCCGGCTCGAGCGATATCGGTTCCTCGATTCAGGGGATGAGAAAGTCGAGGCGACTCTCCTTGATCAGGAAAAGCGGGTGCGCCGAGCCCTCATGGAACGGTGTCTCGAAGAACACTCGACGCACGAGGAGCAGGCGACCCTCTCCGTTCAGGCTCGTCTCCTTCATGAGACTCGTCTGATCCAGATGTACTTGCATACTCTCGGGTGCTTGAGTTGCGACGACCCCATGGCCCTGGGGGTTCTGAGTCGCATGACGAGGATTCATGAGGAAGTCGAAAGAGAGCTCGTCGATACAAACCCCCTCGATGTCTTGTCCGGGTTGGCGCCGTGGGAAAATAACCTCCTTGATATCGCAGAGGAGGAGCTAGCAAAGGCTCACGATCGTCCGGCCGAACAGGCCCTGGCAACTTTGAGTCTTCTTCGGGAGAGGGCGACCTGGTTCCTCTGCCGATTGAAGGAAGCCGAAGCTGACGTCCTGAAGAAACGCCAAGGATCGACGGCGAGTCTTGACCTTGGGACCCGGAAACGACGCTTGCGACGTCTTGGTCGCCGCCTTCGTGCTGAAATTCAGGACAGGCATGTGAAGAACCGGCTTATTCAGGTTCTCGGCCCTCGGGGTGCCGCCTTCCTGGATTGGTCCATTTTGATATTGATCCTTACCGCTTGTTCGATGATCGTTCTGGATCTCTTCTTCAACGTCTCCGGGCACAGTACGGAACAAGCGGTGGCAGAGGCCTCTTCTCTCGAAGACTCCTTTTCTGTTCGCGCCGAAGACATCACGGTGTTTCGCGCGATTGACTTGACGATTTGCTTCATCTTCCTTGCCGAGTTCTTCTTGAAGTTTTGTCTGGCGAAGCAGCGAGGGCTTTACTTTTCTCGCCATTTCTTCACCGAGTTTCTGCCGTCGATCCCTTTCCTCTTCTATATGCGCCCTCTTCGAGCCCTGCGTCTTGCGCGGCTCATGCGATACTTCAGGGTCGTGATCTTCGCGGTTCGCGGGATGGATCGAATTGCCCATCGGCTCTCCCGTCTTCTTCATTGGAACATCGTTTTCTTCGATCCGCCTCCCAACGGTCAGGAGAACGCGGGTAATTGCGTCCATCTCGAAAACCTTCTGCGGACTCGCTTGCGGGTATCGGCTCGCGGTCGGGTGCTTCGCTCCCTTCTTAGCCCGGAGGAACAGCAATCAGTGGGGCACTGGCAAGTCGACCATTTCGAGGATCAAATCGGGGCGGTCAGCTTGATCGTTCACGAGGAGGAGATCCAGGTTGCCGGCTCTTTGCTATTTCGTTGCGAAGCTGAGCTGACTCTCGGAGAAGGCGAGACCTCGACTTCCGATTCGATGACGCTCACGCCGTCGGAGAACCGGGAAGTCCGGTTCGAACAGGTTATTCGAAAACTTGTCACTCTGGATCCCATCGAAGTTGAGGAGGTTCTGGGACCAGGCATGTGTGGGAAAATTGCTCGGGTCGTGAGAGCATTAAACACTCCGCTGCTCCGTCATCTACCCCTTATTTCCGCCATTGCTCGATCGGTGCACGATGACATCTTCATGACAACCGCCGAGGCGGGAAGAGCGTTGGGAAGGCTTCTTCAACGTGGACTTTCCATCGTGCAGTGGTTCGCCGACCTACACGGTGTGGTAACGGGGCCTCAGTTTGTTGACCGTGTCGGAACCGGACTTGCAGCTTCTTCAAGACGCCCAGCGGTCCGCCTCCTTCTTCTCGGTTTCTTGTTCCTGATCCTCCGAGGAATTGTCGAGTTCCTGGACATTGATGATGGTCCGCTCAGAAGCATCGTGAATTTTCTCAGCGATTCTCTCGGGATTGCCATCGTTGTTCTCGGGGTTGTTTGCCTGGTGATTCATGTCTTTGGGCTCTGGCTTCGTCGATTGGCCGGTGAGGCGACCGATGTCTATGAGAAGACGGCCGAGGCCCAGTTTTCTAATCTATTAAAGGTTGGGAAGTCCAGGATGGCGGGGCGGGATGCCCTTCTTCTGCAGCGTCGAATTCTCTCGCGAGAGCCGGCTTTTCAAATCTGGCCAATGACTCTCAAATCGGAGGGGAAGGAAGAAGGCGACGATGGGATGCCGGGTGATGTGATCGCTTTGAGAGAGAGGATTCGACTCCTCTATCGGGATTATCTTGATGGAGCGTTACTTCATAAGAGTGACGTGAAGACGACCGAACATCTTCTCGGGAATGTCTCCCTCGAGAATATTCGTATGGAACGATTGAGCTTTACCCGAAAGGACAAGAAGCGGATTCGCAAGCTAGATCTTGCCCGAGAACGATCCTTCGGAGGACCTTACTTCTGGTTTCGTTCAATGTTCACGGCGATCGAACAGCAGACGGCGAAGCTGTTGATCGACTACAACCGGAACTGTATCCCGATCTCTCAGCAGAAGAAGGCTTCAAAAGAGGCAATGGCGAAATACCGGGCGTTTCTTCGAGGGGAGCGAACTACGGGGAGAGGGAAGGAAGATCGAAAGGCCTTGAACAAGGAGCGCAAGGCCTTTTTGCGTTTTGAAACAACTGATTTCAACGCACTGCATTTCCTTGGTATGGATGAAGAAAGGGAGAAGGGGATCGAGAAGAGGTTCGGGAAAGAGGTCCGCAGCAAGCTGCGTCGGGATCGAAGGCAGATGATTCGTCGGACCTTCGGTACCTATCCCTTTCACGGGCTTCCAAGAAGGGAAAGGGTGGTGAATGCTCATGAGCTCTACCTTTCTTATGTCCGTGGTGGAAGAGTAATTTTCATGCCTCTTTGGCTCTTTCTCCTGGCTTCCAGGGGGGGGCTCTGGGTCATCCGTCACATCGCGCGCATGGTGAAAGAGCTGATTGATCCCCAGCTCGCTTCCTCGTTGTTTTCTCTTCCCGTCGATGCTCCTTTTGAAGTAGCGGTTCGCAAGATCAACCGGATGCGCAAGCCGGTCTTCATGGAATGTGTCCGATTTCGGGCCCGCTTTGATCCTGAATACATGGGGTTTCCCGCTCCAGGAGTCAGTCCGGGCCCTGGAGGTGATGTTACCTACGTCGATGATCTCGATTTCATTGGATCGATGGTGGATGAGGTCAGAGAACTTGAAGCTCTGGAGGCGCGAGTCGAGAAGAGTCACGTTCACTTCCAAGCCTTTTTGACCCGAATGGGCTGGATGGGAGAAGGATTTTCTCCTTACTTGAGAGCCATCGATGAGGATCTGCCGGGTCGACGAGATGAGGCACTCCGCGCTCTTTGGATCGGGTTTGTCATCAACTACCGACAGCTGTCGACCTTGATCACGGCTCCGGCGTTCATTCGATCTGCCATCGACGATGTTCTTTCCGGCACCAAGGGAAGTTCCTCTCGCTTTCGCCTCTCCACCCGCTTTTCATCCTGGCGCTTTCCGGTGCCGTATTTTCGGCGGAGAAGGAGGATTGCCCTGGCTCTTGAGGGATTCTGCACTGAGAACGGGTATGAAGATCTATCCGAAACCCAGAGAGAAGATTGCATTCGACGTTGTCTCGCCGAGCCTGAGCTGGGGAAAGCGATCCTATCTCTCCATTTTGTCGGGGGCGTGAAGAAGGCAGAAGGTCGGATTGCTTCCACAGTGCAAGCTGTGGTGAAAAATCATGTTGCCTGGACGAGGCAGCTGGTGACCCTACGTACCGTTCAAACTCTTGCCGTTCTCGACGTAAAGAATGATCGACGAGTCGTGTTTGATCTTGGAGGGTATGCGGAGGATGGGGAGCTTGATCCGGATCGCAGAGCGTCACTTGAAGCAGCAGGAGAGATCCATTGTTGAGAGTTCGGTTTCCTCTTTTTTTTGTCCTGCTTTTTTCTTTGCTCGGTTGCGGCAAGAATGGCCAGGACGATGTCGATCATCCGGGCGAAATCACATCTTCGACTGTCCGAGAACCAAGGGTACCCGATCCTCCGTTTGAGTCGGAGCTCCGGTCGGAGTTCGATGGGGAAGGAAAGGCGACGGTCGAACCGGATACACCCGTCCTGGCAGGATCGAAGGGAACCTGGAAGATTCGTTTCGAAACCGGGGAGCATGGCATTGAAAAAGGTGGCGGCGTTAATCTGGTGATTTCGAGCTACTGGGGATGGACCCCGGCTCAGTCCGACCTACCTCAGTACCGGGGCTATACGTCTCTTACCACTTCTTCAACAAGTGGAACCCTCGAGCTGGAAACGATGGAGCACCTTGTTTTCGTTCGAGTGAAAGAAGGGCGCCTGGTTGCCGGAGATGAGGTGATCATCACATACGGTGATACTTCCGGGGGCGAGTTTCCCATGGCGGCGGCAACTTGCGATAAGTTCGCCGAGTCGGTGGAGGAGTTTCACATTCGGGTCGACGCCGACGGAGATGGATTCTACGCGTCGTTGCCTTTTGGAAGTCAGCCCGGAATCGAAATCCTCGGGCGGGAAGCGGTTCGGTTGCGCCTTCTTGGACCCTCCTTCGCGGTGCTCGGGGAAGATGTCCGGTACACGGTAGCGGCTCTCGACGTTCTCGACAATCGGTCGAGTCTCTTTGAAGGAGATGTCGAGATCTCGAGGTTGGGAGAGGAGGGCGGTCAGCGGGAGACGGTGAATTCGATCCATTTCTCGAAAGAGGATCGGGGGGCGGCGTCTCTGAACGTTCGCTTCGAGGAACCCGGAGTGTTTCAATTGAATGCTTCTGGACCCAACCTTGAAGCAACTTCGAATCCGGTGGTGGTCCTGTCAAAAATCGAGGGTTATCACATCTACTGGGGTGACCTTCAGGGGCACTCAGGGCTTTGCGATGGTAGCGGTACCCCGGAGGATTATTACTCCTACGCTCGGGATGTTTCCCGGCTCGATTTCTGCGCTTTGACCACCCACGATGCCTGGGGGCTCTACATGCTTGACGAGCATCCCGAGGTGTGGGAGCTGAGCCAAAGGGTGACCGGAGACTTTCACGAAGACAACGCATTCGTGACGTTTGTCGCCTATGAGTACACCAACTGGACGTCGGGTCACAAGCACGTGCTGTTCCCGGGAAAGAAGGGGGAAGTCGTGAGCTACCGAATGCCCTCGGGAAAGGACCCGGACCGATTGTGGGAGAGTCTTGGCGAAACCGGGGCCTTGACGATTTCTCACCATCCCGGAGGTGGTCCCATCGGT
Organism: Planctomycetota bacterium; assembly: GCA_029260825.1. Lineage (GTDB taxonomy): Bacteria > Planctomycetota > JACOTG01 > JACOTG01 > JAJDCM01 > JAJDCM01. The sequence continues at coordinate 52,426 of JAJDCM010000308.1, forward strand.
CAGGATTGGTCCTATTCCAATCCATCCATGGAGACCGTGGTCGAGATGTGTTCGGTTCACGGATCATCGGAGTACTACGGTTGCCCCCGCATGATCCATCGACCGGAAAAAGGTGGGTTTGCCCAGGATGCCCTGGCAAGGGGCCTGCGGCTTGGATTTGTTGGGTCCGGAGATACCCATAACGGTCATCCGGGGATGGGCGACCGGCAATCGGCCACCGGAGGCTTGGTGGCTGTTTTTGCCAATGAGCTGACCCGGGAATCGGTCCTCTCGGCTCTTCGGGAGAAACGGGTATATGCCACGGCCGGAAGGAGGATCATCCTCACCTTCTCGGTCAAGGCGAGGAAAGATGGCTCCTCAGCCGATTCCTCTTCATCCTCCTGGATGGGGGGGACAGTTACCCTGGCTTCGCCGGATCAACCCCGTCATCTGGAGGCGCTTGCCATCGGGGAAGTGGACATCCGTTTCGTGGAGGTGGTCAAGAATGGGGAGACGGTTTTTCGTGAGGAGGGCTCCGGGCGCCAGGTTTCTCTTCAGATCGTTGACGAAGAAGTGGCATCGTCCGGGGATTACTACTATATAAGGGTGACGCAGGAAGACGGTGAGCAGGCCTGGTCGAGTCCGATCTGGATGGAGTTCTCGCCGAATGAATAGACCTTCCTTTTTCCCCGAGAAGGAAGCCGGAGAGGCGTAAGCCTCAGAAGCGTTTGAAGATGCAGAAGAACGTGGGGCGAGTTGCGGCTCCCTCGGATGAGCAGCTGATGCGTCTCACGCAGAGCGGTGACTCCGAGGCTTTCGGCGCTCTGTTCGACCGGTATCAGAAAGCGATTTTCAACTTCTGCTATCGGATGGTCGGGGATCGGGGCCACGCTGAGTCCCTCGCGCAGGAGGGCTTTCTCCGGGTTCTCAAGCGTGCCGGGTCTTATCGATATCCGGAGACATTCTCAACCTGGCTTTACACGGTTGCTCGCAACGCCTGCATTGATTTTGAGCGGAAGAAAGGATCCCGGTTCCAGGGGATTCCGGACGCCGTGACCGCAGGGCTCGAGACCGATCGGTCTGAACGGCCATCTTCCCAAATTGCTTCGGACGAGGAGATTCTGGGCCTGCGCCAGGCGATATCAGAGTTGCCGGATCTGTATCGGGAGGTGGTGATTTTGCGGGTGTTTCAGCGTATGCCCTTTCGGAATATAGCTCGTGTCGTGGGGTGTCCCGAAAGTACCGCCCGTTCTCGAATGGGCTATGCCCTGGATATTCTGCGCAAGACTCTTTTGGATCGAAAGACCTGAGACTGTCAGGACGAAATGTTGAGAAGCTCGTAAGAATACCGATGCCTGGCTCCCTCCAGATCGGGAGGTGGTGAGGCAGATTCCTTGTCCAGGAGGTCATGAAAGACCCCATGAGTGGTGACGAACAGCCGCAAAAGAGCGACGAAGTCCTTCTCTTCGAAGCTCTCGACGGCCGCTTAACTTCTGAAGAAAAGTCTGAACTGCAACGTCGTCTCGCAGCTTCGCCGAAGCTCCGTAGGCGCCTGGCCGAGTTGAAGCTCCTGCGTAAGGATCTCGCCCAGGTGAAGCGAGAGACGAACCTGACCCCTCCCTCGAGCTTGAAGGAGAATACTCTCCTTGCTGCGGCTCCTCTGCTGGCTGACTTGTCAGCGCGGGCGAATGAGACCGCTTCCAGACCAGATGCTCAGGGCAACGAAAGTGCACCGGCAATTCGGAGCGTGCGGGGCCGACGCGTGCCCCGATCTTCCCGGAATGCATCGGCCTCCCCGTTGCGGTTTCCTCTGGCTCGACCCCAGTGGTTGCGGGCTGCGGCAGCGATTGTTGTCTCGGTCTCTCTTGCCATCGGTGGTTATTTCTACCTCGGCATCGAGCGGTCAGTTGTTGCCAAGGTGTCCAGGGTCGTCGGAACTGCATTCTTCACCCCGCAAGCAGATTCAGCAGCCGAACCAGCCCTCATCACGGATGAGAAATCCCTCCTGGTCATCCGAAACGGAGGGACTCTCTTCACCCGGTCCGAAGGGGTCGCCTTTTACTATTTTCACGAATGCGGAGACATTGCGCTCGGGCCCGACACGGAAGTGAAGGTGTTAAGCGCCAGTGAGATGGATGATGCCGAAGGAGTCTGTCAACTCCTCGAGCTTCGCAAAGGGATGATCTGGCTGAGTGGTTCTCGCGAGTGCGTGCTCGCAGTTCGCGTCGGTTCTGACATTTTCAAAGTTCGCGATGGGGATGTGTGTGTTTCGGTTCAACCTGACGCTCCGACGGGATACCGGATAGGACATGTCTCGGGAACGGTCATTCGCCAGGATGGAAAGAAGGAGGTATTGGTTGATGCTTGGGCCATGTCCAAAGAGGAGAATCTTCTTCAATGGCTTGGCATCTTGGATCAATCAAAAATCTGGGAGGACACCAGTGAAGATCATCAGCTCCATGGGTGTTTTCTTTCCCGCTATGATGGGCGCAATCAAGGGCTAGATTCTGCTGAAAACGACCCTCAGGGGGCGTTGAAGCTTGCGCCGAAGATCTGTCGACCCATGTTGTTGGTCGTTGCAGACTCGGAACCTCCCGAGTGGATCCACGAATTCAAAGAGGATGTGAAGGGATTCCCCAGCTACGAAAAAGAATTCGTGTGCGTTGAGGTCGACCTTGCAGAGCCCCCGCAACGAGAGCTTGCCGCCAAGATCGGAATCACAAGGCCTTGTGTTGCCGTTACCTGCCCCTTGGGGCGAGTGACTCATGGTCTCTTCACGTCCATGCCCGAGCGGGATGATCTTCTCGAGATTTTGGGCGTTGCCTGCAGCAATGCCGAGAAGCTCAGGAAGATGGCCCAGGGAAAGTAATTCGCTTTCGTCGATTCACTCCGCGAAGCCTCGCTGAAACTCATGAATCATCCGGTCAGGATTCCCCACGGCGTTTCTCTGGAATGAACTTTTCCCAGGTCTCTTTCCCAGCGGGAATGGTGATGTGTGGTTGCCACTTGGGCTTGTGCGGGCGGGAATGGAGGGTCAACCCGACCTGGCTCGGAGTGCGGTCTGATTTTCGCGTATTGCAGGTCATGCAGGCGACGACGCAGTTCGTCCAGGTGGACCGTCCCCCCTTTGATCGGGGAACAATGTGATCAATGGTGAGTTCCCGGACCTGGGGTCTTTTGCCGCAATACTGGCAGGTAAACCGATCCCGTCGATAGAGGTTCTTGCGTGTAAAGGGAATGTGAGAATGGGGGATGGCATCGTAGCTGGCGAGCAAGATGGCTTCTGGCACCCGGATTCGCAGGGAAACGGTGCGGATACAAGCCTCATCTTCTGACGCATCCACCCGGATCCAGGAATCGAACGTAAATGTCTCGTAGGTGCTGGGAGAAACCACCCGGGCGAGCCCTTTATAGACAAGGGTTACCGCTCGCCTCACGGATGTCATGGTGATCGGCACCCAGTTTCGATTGAGCACCAGGGAGCGAGATGCCACGACAGAGCCACCATTAGATTGAACTGTGAGATTCTTCACGGGGAGAATTATAGCACAATCTCCGTAAGTCGAAAGGTATCAGTTGGTTCCCGTTGTGGTTCTGGCCCCAATATGAGTTTGCCCTGGCCGGGAGATTGTGTACAATTCATTGGGGCTTGGTCACTTCCTCGTCAAGAGGAGAGGCCAGGCGGGGGTATCTTACAGTCACCGAATTTATCGGCTCGCCCGTCGGAGATGATGATGTTTCGCATCTGGGCTTTACTTACCCTTTTTGTCGTAGTGCTTGGCTCGATCTGTCTCCCTGCCTATTCCCAAACATTTATCAAACAAATCGACGGGGAACAGGCCTTTGATGAGACCGGCTTTTCGGTTTCAGTCATCGGCGACCTCGATGGTGATGGATATGGCGACGTGATTTCCGGAGCCGATGAGGCTTCACCCGGAAATCGGCTCGACG
>JAJDCM010000309.1 GCA_029260825.1 Planctomycetota bacterium
AATCAAGACAAAGAACGGCCCGTCCCAAACCTGGCGGACTTTTCTTCGGAACCACAGGCGCGAAACGATCGCCTGCGATTTTTTCGTCGTGCCAACCGCCACGTTCCGGCTGCTATTCGGGTTCCTCGTTCTGCATCATCAGCACCGGCCGAATCATCCACTTCAACGCAACCCACAATCCGACCGCCGAGTGGACAGCGCTTCAAGTCCAGCAAGCCATGTACAGCGATGATCTCCATACGCAGAGCGCGTGATCGGAACCCTCCGGCGAGAGGTGCTCGACCACGTCATCATTCGCGGCGAGAACCACCTTCGGAGAATCGTCTCAGGTTATTTAACGTATTATCACGAGGGCCGACCGCATCAATCGCTCGACCGAAACGCTCCTATCCCCCGGAAGGTTGACCCGCCAGAAAACGGCCGGGTGATTTCCACTCCGATGATCGGCGGGCTTCATCATCTGTATTCGCGCGCCGCGTAGCGCCGGCCAGCTGACGCGCGACCTCGGACATTTCTTCCCACGGACTCCATGGACAAACTCCCGGCCAATCTCCCTGACGGCCCGGTCCGTTGGGATTCCAAGAGTTCATGCAGGCATCGTGGTTCCCGCCCCGCCGAGATGAGATGTCGAAGTTGGGCTCGCTCCGGACCGGATGACGTTTTCGGGAGGGACAGGTTGGTAACTTGTCTAAAATGACTGACTTGATCACGGACCGATGGCTGACAAACCAACCACCGCCGCTGGCTACAAGAGCGAGCAGGTCGAACTCGTCCGTGCAGCCTGTCTCTACGTCGCCACAAAACTTGGCGATATCATGGACGAGCTGGTCGTCATCGGAGGCCTGCTCTCTTCGCTACTCATCAAGCAGGACGAGCTCCCAGAAGGGACCGCTGCCCACGTAGGCACCATGGATCTTGATGTAGGACTCACCCTCGCGCTACTGGACGAGGGCCGCTACAAAACTCTGACCGAACGTCTACGCCGCGCCGGTTTCGAGCAGGACGTCAATGACGAGGGCAAGCCGACCCGTCAACGCTGGAAGATCGAGAGGCTCGAGAAAGTTACCGTCGACTTCCTGGTCCAGCCAAGTCTTCCGACCGATAAAGGAGGCAAGCTGCGGGATATCGAGCACGACTTCGCGGCGGTCATTGCCCCTGGCCTCCATCTCGCATTCCAGGATCTCGGATCTTTCGAGACTGGAAGAGCGCCCTCCTCATCGTCAAACCCGAGACAGTCATTCGATGGCACCGCGAGGGCTCCAAGCTCTACTGGCGATGGAAGTCGAAGAAACCAGGCCGACCGAAGATCAACTGCGAAATCATTACGCTCATTCACCGCATGTCCCGCGAGAATCCAACCTGGGGAACGCCGAGAATTCAGTCCGAGCTCCAACTTCTTGGCGGCTCTTCAGGGAGCCGATGGTTGACGAGGTTGAAGCCGGAGACGCGGAGAAGGACGAGCAAGAGGCGAAGCAGCGCCCGGGTTGAGCCGCTCGGTCCCTCTCCAGCTCCGGGCTTTTCTTGCTCTTTTTCTGCAGAACTCGAGGAAATTTCTCGTTCCCATGACACGCAGACCCAAGCCGCCGGTCAGGGAAGGTCGGTCCGAGCCGAAGAACGACGGGCAGCCGTCGATTCTCCCGATCGCGGGATCGCAAAGACGCAGCAAAGCGGCCAGAACCGTCGTTATGCCTGGGATGCCCTTGATCATGTTCGTCGATCTTACGACTGCAACCCTCTGTTTGAACAGGTTCGTCAGTAACTGCATTTCCCCCGCCAACTTGACTTTATGCAGCAATGTATTATGCTTCTATGCATAATGATTTTTCTCAATCGCAAAGAAGAGCTTGAACGCCTAGATGGCCTCACCCAGGGTCCAAACGCTGGTTTGGCCGTTCTGTACGGGAGAAGGCGAGTGGGGAAGACGCGGCTGCTCCTGCAATGGGTTAAGAAACGCAAGGGCGCGTACTGGGTGGCGGATCAGTCGGCGGAACAGCTGCAAAGAAGGTACTTCGCTGCCAGCCTCTCCAGAGTCCTTCCGGACTTTGACGCCGTCGAGTATCCGGACTGGCAAAGCCTCCTCACTCGGCTCACTCGGGAAGTAAGGCGGGTCGGGTGGAGAGGCCCTCTTGTCATCGACGAGCTTCCATATCTTGTCGCTGCCTGCCCAACTCTACCGAGTGTACTCCAACGCTGGATTGATCATGAAGCCAAGGAGGCAGGACTAATCGTCGCACTGGCGGGATCAAGTCAACGCATGATGCAAGGGCTGGTCCTCGATCGGGCAGCCCCACTCTTCGGTCGTGCTCAGGAGGTGTTCGAAGTTTTCCCACTTGCCCCTGAGTTTCTATCCTCGGCCTTTCCTACGGCAGGCGTCGCAAGGCTAGTCGAGGCCTTCGCGGCCTGGGGCGGCGTACCACGCTACTGGGAGCTTGCGCAAGCGGTTGAGGAGGAGTCCATCTCCGATCAAATCGACCGCCTCGTCCTCGATCCTCTCGGTCCCCTGCATCAGGAGCCGGACCGCCTTTTACTTGAAGAAACTCCGCCGGCGATTGAGCTCCGTCCCATACTGGATGTCATTGGAGCCGGCGTTCATCGCGTGTCCGAAATCGCCGGACGAATTGGCAAGCCTGCCACGTCAATGGCCCGCCCACTCGAGCGACTCCGTTCGCTATCACTCATCCACCGCGAGATTCCATTCGCCGAAAGCGAGAAGAAAAGTCGCCGTGCCCTGTACCGGATCGCGGACCCGTTTCTTCGACTGTGGTTTCGCGTGGTAGCACCTCATCGTAGCGACCTTGCGAGCCTACCCAGACGGTCCCGCGGTACGATCCTCCAGAACTACTGGGGCGGTCTTCTCTCGGAGGCCTGGGAGCAACTCTGTCGCCACCAGTTACCTCGTAGGGTCATTCCCTCGCTGGGTGATGAGGCGTGGGGAAGCGCGGGACGTTGGTGGCACGGAAACTTGCCGGAATGGGATGTCGTCGCCGGTGCGCTGACCGGAAAACGGTTGCTCCTGGGTGAAGCGAAATGGAGCAAGCGCCCCTTCGACAAGAAGTCCCTTCTCAAGCTAGCTCGGGAGCTCAAGGATCGCCCCACTCCTCAGCTTCCAAGACCGTGGAGGAATCCAGAGATCATCCGTGCACTCTTCGTACCGGACATCAAGGGAAACCTGTCATCCATCGAGGCGGTCAAAATCGTTAGGGGTGCGGATCTCGGCATCACCAGAAAAAAGTAGTCCCCCGGCCACAGCGGGGCTGTCAGCCACGACATTCTAGAGAAAAGTGGCCGACTTCTCGACTGTTCTGCCCCAAATCGCCGTCTACAGCCCCGGGCCATTGACGACCCAGCGGCTCGGCCCAGAATGGAGGAATGAGAAAGACTCGCTTCTACGACCACCGCCTCCGTGAACTCGTTCGCAGAACCGGAGACGCTCGCATCGCCACAAACCCGTGTGGTCAAAAAACATGTCCGACGTTGCAACACAGGCACTTACCGATGGTGCACTCTCCTGCCTCGCTTCGCCTGCTACGATCTTACTTCAGATCGTACCGCATTCAACGCGAGGGAGGACAGATATCATGGAGTGGACGAAGCTCTTGTCGTACATCACCGGCACGGTCGACCAAGAGCTTCTGCGACGGAACGAGTATCTGATCACCGAGAACCGCATCCTGCGCTCGAAGATCGACGGCCGAGTGCCGCTCACCGATCCGGAGCGGATCACTCTCGCTCGACTTGGTAAAGAGCTGGGTCGCAAGATTCTTGGCGAGATCACGTCCATCGTCAAGCCCGACACGATTCTCCGCTGGCACCACCGACTCATCGCGAAGAAGTTCGACGGATCGGCAAAGCGCGGACCGGGTCGACCGCGTGTCATGAAGGAAACCGAGGAGCTCGTCGTCAAGCTGGCACACGAGAACCGAACCTGGGGCTACGACAGAATCGCCGGTGCCCTCAAGCATCTCGGACATAAGGTCAGCGACACGACGATCGGCAACATTCTCGAGCGCAACGGCATCGAACCGGCTCCCGAACGCAAGACCAAGACGACGTGGAAGGAGTTCATCGATGCGCACAAGGACGTGCTTGCCGCGACCGACTTTTTCACGGTCGAAGTCTGGACCCACGCCGGACTCGTCACCCACTTCGTGCTCTTCTTCATCCACGTCGCTTCTCGCAGGATCAAGATCGCAGGCATCACGCCCAATCCGACCGGCGAGTGGATGGGCCAGATCGCGCGCAACGAAACGGCTGACAGCTGGGGATTCCTCGAAGGCGCTCGCTATCTGATTCACGACCGTGACGGGAAGTACTGCGAGCATTTTCGAGCGATCCTTCGTGACGCCGGCGTGAAGCCGCTCAAGTTGCCGACGTTGAGTCCAAATCTGAATTCGTTCGCCGAACGCTGGGTACGCACGGTGAAAGACGAGTGCGTGTCGCGACTCATCTTCTTCGGCACGGAATCACTCCGACATGCTCTTCGAGAATTCGAAAGCCACTACCTCACCGAAAGACCACATCAATCGCTTGGGAACGAGCTGATCGAGCCAGCGACCGACATAGCCGAAACCGGCGCCATCGAACGCGTACAGCGACTCGGTGGGCTGCTCAACTACTATCGGAGACGTGCGGCCTGATATTTTGGCCCTACGGGATGAGGCTTTCGCATTCAAAGGTCGCTGGCCGCATCTCGGCCCCAACATCAAGTCGTCCCTGGATGGCGGGATTTGGAGAGATCCACTCGCCGCCTAATCCCCGCGTCTCCGCCCCTCGTAACGTCAACGAATACAACGCGATCGAGTTTTCGGAAGGGACACCGCCATGCCACGACGCGCCATGTCACAGGGATTACTTATTCTTCAATACCCCAAGAAATACTTTCTGCCCGCTTCTACAATAAACAGCATAGCGCGGAAGGTATAGATAGCTATTACTACGCACCCTACGGCGTATGCCACGAAGTCGAATACCTTTCTAGCCTTCTTCATGCCGACCCTCGTTCTTCAAGCCTAAGGATATCCTTCTGCAACTCCCACGCCGCACGTCCATTCGCCACCCAAGAGTCATCTATCCCGAATTCTCTGCTCTCCCGGTTGACACACTCCTACCGCAGCGAGAGAGTCGAAGAGCACAAAACCGCCCATCATAGCAACTTCTCGGCAAAGAAATCGAGATGATCGCGCCGTTCCGTGAGCAGAATCGGCGAACGTCCGTCCTCCAGCGCATGGATCACGTCGTCGAGAATCATGTCGCTCCGCTTGACGTCACTTGCAAGCTGACCATAGATCTCCTGAATCCCGGAAACGCCCGGCCCCAATGAGCATAGCGTAGTCTCGCGAACGACGACTCGATGGTCGAAGTCTCGCCCGTCTGCCTGACTCTTTGGATCCACCGAAAATCGAATCGGGCCGATCTGGAACTGCAGGATCGGCTGATGCCCGTCTCGTCTCTGTGGTGTCGCCGTGAGCCCTGTGACGTACCGCGCCCTCACCTCTCGCATGACCTTTTCGAACGACATGCAGGGACATGGTGACACTCGTCCACGATCACATGCCCATAGTTCGCCACGACGTCATCGATCTCGTCACGGCGAGCAAGGCTCTGGATCATGGCTACGTCCAGACGCCCGGTCGTTCTTCGCTTTCCGCCACCGATCTGTCCGATGTCCTTCGGCTTCAGGTTCAGAAATGTAGAAAGCTGAGCACGCCATTGATCAAGCAACTGCGTTCGATGCACGAGGATGAGTGCATTCCTGGCGCGGCTCGCGACGAGGAAGGTCCCAACCACCGTCTTCCCCGCTCCCGGCGGTGCTACGAAAACACCGTTGACATACCCCAACAGCGCGCGAACCGCCTCTTCCTGGAGCCCCGTAAGCTGCCCGTGAAACGCCAGGTTGACTTCTATCCCATCGACCCGCTTATCATCGACGCTGAGGCGGACACCATACGAGTCAAGAAGTTCTTCCAGCGCCGCAAAGCAACCCCGAGGAAGCGCGACGTGTTTGGGCAGCTCCTCCTCACAGCTGATGATTCTTGGCGTGAGAGCTGTCGATAGCCTCATCGCCTGCTTCTTGTAGAAATCGGGATTCTGAAAGGCGGCAAGCCGCTTGATCTGATCAAGGAGGGCAGACGGGATCCCTTTCTTCTCCACGAAGACCTGTTGTCTCAGAACGCAGTTGATTCCTGACGGTAAGGGGCCTTGCTCGCGAACTGTCGACGACCGCCTGGAGGGCCGCCTCTCCCACGGGGCTTCCGCACCTGCTCCGTTTTCCGCAGCCCTCACCCCGGTGACACCCCCCTTCGCTGACGCGGCCTCGACAAACTCATTCACTCGGGAAAGATCAAGCCGCTTGACTCCGCTGAGAAATGCCCACTGGTCAGGGTACTCGACAAAGCTGTCGTCAATAAAGACAGTGTTACCGCTCTGGCGGGCATGGTACTGGAGCGGGAGTGCGATCAGGTTCCCGAACCCGCCACGCGGCATGGTGTCCTGGTTTGGAAACAACCGATCGTAAGAGCTCATCGAAAGCTCGTGTCGCGCGCTCATCGTCTGAGTGATCAAACAACAACCGAGCTTCCTCGCTGCGCTTGCCGGGATTCGCTCCAAGAAGAAAAACCATGCATGAGCACCGCTCCCGGACCGAGAGCGCTCGACGCACACGGGCATATCGAGACGTCGGCAGGTCGAAACAAACGCGGCCACATCTTCTTTCCAGGAGCCCTTATCAAAATCAACAGCAAGAAACCGACAGGTTTCGTCCTCGAGAAGAGGATAAACGCCGGCAACATGCCGACCTTGGAGGTGATCGAGAAGAACCTGATTCGTAACCGGAACAAATGCCTGGTTTGGACAGTCCCCGCACATCACCTGTGGCTTCTCGCAAATGCCTCGCAACCACTCATTGCTGCAGACAGGAGAGTAGCCCGTCTTTCCGGTCTTCTGGTTGCGCCAATATCTCGGGAAGACATCAGCTCGGCCGACGAACAAGGATCAAAAAGCTCGATCTTCTCCTTTGGTGAGAGCGAAGCCTTGGTGACCG
>JAJDCM010000310.1 GCA_029260825.1 Planctomycetota bacterium
ATCGTCTCCCTATAGCTGGCCTGTCATCGGATGGACCTCCGACCTGAACAGCTATACCCGAGCCCAGGCGGAAGACTATTTCGCCACCTACTATTGTCCCAACAATCTGATCGGAATCGTCGTCGGTGACTTTGAGGTTGCCGACATCCGACCCATGATCGAGCTCTACTTCTCACGCCTGCAGAGGGGAAACGACCCTCCTCCGGTCGTCACTCTCGAGATGAAACAACTCGCCGAGAAACGCATGATCGCGGAAGGCGATTGTCAGCCCCAGGTGGAGGTCCGGTACCACACCGTTCCTTTTGGTCATCCGGATGGCTTCGTTCTGGATCTGATGAGCGAGATCCTCAACGGACGCACGGGGAGGCTGTACAAGTCGCTCGTTGACGGAGAGAAAACGGCGAGCGTTGCCCGGGCCAGCCAGGACTCTCGAAAGTACGCCGGGGCCTTCTCCTTCAGCGCCGAGACGAAAGGTGAGGGAACACCGGAGCAACTGGAGATGGGTTGGCAGCAAGAGATCAAACGACTTCAAGACGAATTGGTCGGCGAAGATGAGCTGCAAAAGGTCAAGAATCGCAATCTTGCCGACTCCTACCGGCGTCTTCAGAGCAATTTCTTCCTCTTGATTCAGATCGGGATGTTCGAATCCATGGGAGGGTGGGAGTTCATCAACGAAGGACCCAGAAAACAGCAACAAGTTACTGCCAAAGACATCCAGAGAGTTGCCAATCAATACTTCGACAGGACCAACAAGTCGGTTGCAATCTACTACCGCAAGGAGGGGTCAAAAGGCGACGATCCAGAACTCATGGCCATTCCTTCGGAGCTAAGGGGCCAGGTAAAACAAGCAATTTCCCAGTTCCAGCAAATGCCACCGGAGGCCTTGCAGCAGCTCGTCGGACAGTTCGAAGGCCAGCTGCAAAGTGCCCCCAAAGACATGAAACCCGCTCTTGAGTTCATGTTGAAAAAGGCACGAGAAATCCTGGTCGAAAAAGAAGAAGCCACGAACGAATCCTGACTCAATCCCCCCATTCAATATTCACTAGATGAGGCTGATCGACATGCGAAACGGAATCATACTGCTGATCCTCCTGGTTGTGTTTTCCCCAGATGGGTTGTCTGCCCAGGAATCCACTTCGAGCCCCCAAAGCGACTCTCCTATTCCAGCACGGCCGGAAGAGCTAAAATTCAAAACACTCAGTTTCACTCCCCCGGAAGCCAAAGAATATCGGCATGTTCTTCCCGGCGGAGTCCCGGTTTACCTTGCCCCCAGTCGGGAACTTCCCCTCGTGCAACTGACGTTCACCTTCAAGGGCGGTCGCTATCTTGACCCGGACGGAAAGGAAGGCCTTGCCGCCATGACCGGAACCATGATGCGGCGTGGCGGAACCAAAAAGACCTCGGCCGAGGCCTTTGATGAGCGCCTCGATTTCCTTGCTGCCAATGTCTCCGCGTCATGCGGCACCACGAGTTCCCGGGCCTCCCTGGACTGCCTCAGCACGAACCTGGATGAGTGCCTCACTCTCTTTGTCGATATGGTGAAGACTCCTGGTTTCCAGCAGGACAGGATCAATATCTATCGAGAAGAAGCCCTGGAGGACATGAAACAACGGAACGACAATGCAGACGCCATCCTTCAGCGAGAATGGAACGCTCTTCTCTACGGCCGAGATCATTTTCTGGGTCGGGTAACATCCCAGGGATCCCTTGCCCAGATTTCAATCAAGGACATGGAGGAGCTCCACAAGTCCATCTTCCATCCCGGCAACTTGATCATCGGAGTCAACGGCGATTTTGACTCCAAGACGATGCTCGAGGCTCTATCCCGGGTTCTTTCGGGATGGGAGAGTGGCACTCGACCTTCCGATCCTCCCGTGCCGACTGAAGAGCTCTCGCCCGAACTCTACCGGGTAGAAAAAGATATCCCGCAGGGGAAAGTCATCATGGGCATGCGCTCCATCAAGCGAGATGACCCGGACTATTTCCCCCTCCTCGTCATGAATAGTATTCTGGGCGGATCGGGTTTCACCAGCCGCATCACCAGTCGGGTTCGCTCCGATGAAGGGCTCGCCTATTCGGCTGGGTCTTCCCTTTCGCCGGGAGTGCATTTCCCGGGGACTTTCGGTGCTTTCTTTCAATCCAAGAACCGCACCGTAGCCCTTGCAGCGAAGATCATCCGGGAAGAGATCGAGCGGATTCAGAAGGAACCGGTTACCGACGAGGAGCTGACAACCGCCAAGAACTCCTTCATCGAGACCTTTCCCCAGACCTTTGCGTCCAAGACAGCAACCGTCGGAATTCTCATCCAGGATGAGTGGACGAACCGTTCGGATGGTTTCTGGAAAACGTATCGGGAAAAGGTGGATGCAGTGACCAAAGAAGACGTGTTGCGGGTCTCCAAGCAACACCTTCAACCGGGAAAGCTCGCCATGCTGGTCGTGGGAAAATGGTCGGACATCGAGCCAGGAGATCTGGATGGGCGGGCTTCCATGCAAGACCTTTTCTCGGGCAAAAGCACCGAACTCCCCCTCCGAGACCCTCTGACCCAGGAGCCGCTTACCGGCAATCCGTGATCCCCACCGGCACTTGGCCAGAACACGGCCTGCGGGTCTCGGTGGCGCGACACAAGAAAGAAATTCTATCCACGGCGAAGGCGAAGATTCTCGTAGGCAACCGTCGGGCTCCAGTAGGAGACATTGAGTCCTTCCACATCTGATCCAGCAAAACGATAAACCTGCTCGTGAAACAGGGGGAGAATCCACGCGTTTTTTCGCAGAAGTTCCTCGATCTCTCGATAGACCAGCTGCCTCGTTTGCGGGTCACTTTCGGTCCTCCCTTTTTCGTTGAGAGCGTCGATCTCAGCTGCCCCGA
>JAJDCM010000032.1 GCA_029260825.1 Planctomycetota bacterium
TGATCGAGTATTTTGGACCAAAGGATGCGCGAGATTCCGATCTTCTGAATGGTGTCCACCCGACGATCAAAGTCTCGCTTTTCACTGGCCAGGCCGTCCGAATACTGGGCAGCACTCGCCAGGGAAGTGAGAATGCTCTGCACCTGCTCTTTTTCGGAACGAGCTCCGTGGAGAAGACCGAATTCGGCATAGGCGTAGAAGCCCACCACCGAAGTCGTCAAAAGAGCTCCTCCCAGGGTCAATGCGACTCGACGTAGAGGAGTCCCTTCCCGCTTCTTCATTTCTTCCGGTAGAAGATTGATTGTGATCATTGATTCGCGTCCGTCCTGCTTGCCCTGGGGCGGTGACCGGTTGTCAGATTACGATCCGTGGCGTCTCACACGAGATGCCAAGCCGATGGCAGTTGCCAGCTGCAAGGAGTTCTCCGTAAGCTCACTCTCTTCGTAGTTGCCAGGAGAAATCTCCAGGCCGGATGTAGGATCCCAGCTCTGAACCGGGCGAGAGAAAATTCGCTCGAAGTTGCGCTCCAGGAAGGGCACTCGAGCTCCTCCGCCAGAAACGAAAATCTCTTCGACAGAGCTGTCGAATTGGTTCTCGAAGTAGTCAAAGGAGAGAAGAATCTCATTCCCGAGATCCTCGAGAATCTGGGACATCCCCTCCTCGACTTCCGACTCTCGATCACCCGGAGACCTCTTCAACTTCTCGGCGTCTTCCTCGGTGAGGCCCATTCTCTTGGAGAGAGTGGATGTGAAATCATCTCCCCCCAGATAGACTTCACGAGTGAAGTAGGAAGTGCTACCCCGAATGATGTTCATGTTCGTCTTTTGAGCACCCACATCGATCAGAGCGACGACTTTTTCCGATCGCTCCTCGTCCGAGCTTGCCTCGCACATGAGTTCAAAAGCGTTGCCAATGGCAAAGGCGTTGACGTCCACAATCTGGGGCACCAACCCGATCTTCGAGACCTGATTCACCGCATCAACAACAAGGCTCTTCTTTGCGGCAACCAGGAGCACTCGCATCTTGTCCTCAGACAGGCTATCGAGTTCAAGTCCGGTTTGAACCTCATCGAGCTTCTTGCAATCCATGACGACGTCGGAGACGTTGAAGGGAATGTATCGATCGGCCTCAAACTCAATGGCCTTCTCGAGTTCGTCATCCGACATGCGAATCATTGAAAGGTAGCGGACAATCACCGACTTTCCGGAGACTGCCACCGCAACTCTCTTGGTTCTGAAGCCGCAGCGACGGATCAGGTTGGATAGAGCCTGGGCCCGGCTTTCATCGTCGTCCAGGACACCCGTTTGGCCGTAACCCGTAATGGCGTAGTGACCGCCCCGATTTTCGATCTCAACAGCCTTGATGCTGTGGGACCCGATGTCGAGGCCAATTAAGCTTCTGCTCTTACCAAACATTCCGCTCTCCCTTCCCGGAACATCGCGCGCCGGGGATTGATCATCGACGTAGTCAGTTGCACGTTGATTCGGCACGAAGGGAGATCAAGCTTGAGTGATTTCTTCCGGTCACCCCGTGAAAGGGACCCGCCGGGAGGAGATCATCGGGGCTAGTGATGTGAGTCCAAAAGTTGCTAAGGTGCAGAACTTTTGACTCACGCCACTAATAAGGGGCGCGAGGCAGAAGGCCAGGGACTTCAGCCTTGAGGTGATTGAGGACTTCCTCGGCGGTTGCCAGGGTAAGAGCAGCCTCTGCGACCTTTTTCGCGTCGACGATCGCCACGGAACGAAGGACCTTCTTCAGCTCCGGAATATCCCCAGGAGTAACGCTAAAGCGGGTAAGCCCAAGGCCGACCAGGAGCACCGCAAGCTTTGGATCGGTAGCCATCTCCCCGCAAAGAGAGACCTCAATCTCCGCTTTGGCAGCCGCGTCGATCGTCATCTTGAGGAGGCGCAAGATGGCCGGATGCGCCGGCTCATACAGGTGAGCCACCCTCTCGTTAACCCGGTCGACCGCAAGTGCATACTGGATGAGGTCATTGCTACCGATGCTGAAGAAGTCCACTTCCTTGGCCAGAGAATCCGCAATGAGAACCGCGGAAGGAACCTCAACCATGATCCCCACCGGAATATCCTCGTTGAATGGAATCCCCTCTTTTCGCAGCTCATCCATGGTACGCGACAAGATCCCCCGGGCTCTTCGAAGCTCGGCAACGGAAGTTACCAGGGGAAACATCAACTTCACGTTCTTGTTAACGCTGGCCCGCAGGATCGCTCGCAGCTGAGTGACGAAAAGATCTTCCCGCACGAAGCTGAACCGCAGGGAGCGGCACCCAAGGGCGGGGTTGGCCTCCATCCCCACGCCGAAATCTGGAGGCGACTTGTCTGAACCCAGATCAAGGGTCCGAATCGTCACGACCTGGCCCAAGACGGCTGAAACCATGTTGGAATAGATTTCATAATGGGCTTCCTCCGAGGTCGCCCGAGCCAGAGAGTCAAGATAGAGAAACTCGGTTCGGAAGAGCCCCACTCCATCCGCGTGCCCCTTGACCAGATTCTTGATTTCCCAGGGGAATTCGATGTTCCCAAGAACCGTGAACGGAGTTCCGTCGGTGGAGACTGCGGGAAGAGCGGAATCCTTGGTGACAATCTCCTCGTAGATTCCAAAAGAACGGCTCTTTTCCCGGTACCGATCAACCTCATCTTCGTCCGGGTTGATGAGTACGACCCCCTCGGTTCCATCAATGATGAGGAGATCTCCCACCGACACATCCTTGACGAGCTTACCGATCCCAACCACGGCTGGAATTCCCAGGCTCTTGGCGACGATGGCCGTATGGGAAGTCTGCCCCCCGACCTCGGTGGCGAATCCAGCCACCATGCTGGTGTCCAGCGCGGCGGTCTGAGTGGGGGTCAAGTCGCGAGCGACGATGACTCGAGTCTCCGTAATGCCACTCAGGTCTTCTCTCTCCTTGCCCCCGAGAAGATGCTTCAGGAGACGCTTTTCCACATCGTGCAGATCCGAGAAACGGGTCGAAAAGATCCCATCCTGCATGTTCTCGAAGACCTTGATGTAGCGCCCCATCACCCGAGAAACGGCATACTCGGGAGTAAAGCCATGCTCCTTGACTCCACTGACGAGGCCAGACCGGATCTCCTCGTCCTGGAGAAAGGCGAGATGGGTCTCGATGATCCGGTGAATCTCCGGGTTGTCTCTCTTCTGCTGCTCGACAAAATCAGAGACTTCCTCCTGAGCACTTTCGATCGCTCGATCAAGACGCTCGAGCTCCCCCTCAACCTGCTCGGGATGAATGTACTTCCGGCGGATTTTGTACTGTCCGCTATCAAGGACAAGGGCCTCGGCGATGGCGACACCGGGCGAGACCCCAATACCTTTCTTGATTACCACGAAAAAAAACTCCCGGTCAACTGAGCTGGATCCCGAAAGGCAAGGCCTGGGGGACTAGTTATCCCAGCTGCTCACCAACTCCTGCAGTGCCGTGACAGCCTCGGGAGCATTCTTACCCCGTGCTGTAATGACGAGAAGGGCACCACATTCCGCCCCCAAAGTCATCATCTCAATGACACTCTTGCCATTGACCTCTGTACCATCGAACACGACGGAGATATCGCATGAGTATCCGTTTGCGACACGGACAAATTGGGTGGCGGGACGGGCATGGAGACCATGTTTGTTGATCACCTCCACCTTCCCTGAAAACTCCACCATCGTCTTTCCCCAGACTCCTTGTGGTCGAACCGAGACAAGGAGAGATGCCTAGCGGGTCACGCCATACGAAGACCCGGATGGTTTGAAAAGGAGATCCCGGGACTCCAGATGCACACCACGGAGCCCGAGCCCATTCTCAGGACAAGATCGCCAGGGTCACTGGGCGAGTTCCTCGCTCATCTCAGCCACGAGCGCAACAGCCTCTGCCGGGGACTTCGCTCTCTGCAAGAAGGCTCGGAAATCGCCGTTTCGAACCAGGCTAGATGCCCACTTGAGGATGGATACGTGCTTATCTGCATCCTCTTGCGGCGAAAGGATCAAGAAGATCGCGTTGACATGCTCACCATCCACGGAGTTGAAATCAACCCCGCCTGGAACGGTGGCAATGGCAACGACAACCTCGGGAAGCCCCTTCAACTTTGCATGAGGGATCCCGATGCCTCGACCGATGCCGGTGGACCCGAGGGCCTCCCGCTTGAGCAATGCCGAAATGACTTCCTTGACCGA
This sequence comes from Planctomycetota bacterium, assembly GCA_029260825.1. Lineage (GTDB taxonomy): Bacteria > Planctomycetota > JACOTG01 > JACOTG01 > JAJDCM01 > JAJDCM01. Next base: position 4,192 of record JAJDCM010000032.1, read on the forward strand.
ATCCTTGTCGATGACTTCGTTTTCAGCCAGCGCCTTGACGAAATTGGCCAGCACCGTGTCCTTGTCGAGCGACTCGAGACCAAGAACGATTCGACTGTCCGTAAAGAGCTTCGCGAAATCCATAATGTGCCTGCACTGTTTGAGAACCAACGGAATCCCCAGATCGGTCCCAGGCCGATCTGGATCGGGATCAAGACTCGGACTCTTCCATCCACTCGGCGTCTGCGTCGGAATCATCTTCCAACGGTTCAACCTTACGGCCCCGATGACTCTGGATCTTGTCTTTGAAGCGAGTCAACTGGCGATGGACCTTATCAGAAGCCAAATCCACCGCCGCATATACACTCTCGTGACGCTCATTCGCCACCAGGGGCTGTCCTCGATTGACTGAAACGATGAATTCCACTAGCTGATCTTTTCCATCAGAACTCACCAGAATTTGAATGTGCTGAATCCCATCATAGAACCGAGTGAGCTTGGACGCCTTTTGAGTCGCATACTCCTTCAGAGCATCGGAAACGTGAAAGTGGCGCCCCGTGATCTCGATGTTCAATGTGGTCTCCTTTCCGCTTAGGCCGCAGGAGCCTATCTTCAGGGAATTTCCGTGTCAAGCACCGTAACGGAGCCTGGTCCCGTTTCGATCTGGCAACTCCTGAGTTGCCTCGATCTTTCGAATGGTGGTTTCAAAATCGTAGGGGACACGATGATAGAAGACTGTCTCCCCGTCAAAAGTGATGTAGCACGACGCCGGATTTCCGTCCCGCGGCTGCCCCACCGAACCGACGTTAATGATAGCTTTCTC
>JAJDCM010000311.1 GCA_029260825.1 Planctomycetota bacterium
TTACGACGGCGCTTTCTGCCTGTCGCCGTCAGCGTCGGTCGCACCTTTGGGCTTCGGGTGTGGGCCGGCGCTGACGGCGACAGGCTTGAGGGGGCGCCCCAGATCATGCTTAGAGCCGGAGGTTGAGGGAGGCAGACGTCAAGAGTTGTCTAAGGACTCAATTCCACGGATCATCCCCATTCTCTTGTGTTCAAGCCTCGAGATGCCTCGTTTAGTTATTGGTTGACTAATCGTACGGTTAATCAAATCTTACTCCCACGAGAGCGGAGGATCCCCGATTTAGCTTTGGGCTTCCCGGAAGAGCTGCCGATAGCAACGCCCAGAAAGCTGACACCGAACGGCGAATTGATACCGAGTCGCCTTGTAATTTGAACTCGGCCGAACGAGCACTCGGGCGAATGGTCCCGAACTGACGTTTGAGGGTTTGAGGAGTCATTCAGCCCCGAACGGAGCAAACTGCGTATATCCCGTGTTCCGAAACCGGATATCGGAAAGCCCTGGAGAGCGGCTGGCCTTCTCCGAATAACAAAAGCGCGGATACAAACGAGACAAATTGCCAGCGACTTCTAGCAGGAGAAAACCCGTTTGTTGAGATTCCAATCTGACTGACGTTTTCTACTGAACATCAAGCACGACCGTATTGGTTACGCTGTAGCCGGTGGAGTTGGCAGCGCCGTTATCCTGAACCAAACCTTGAAGGGTCAAGACTCGCCTTTGGCCAAAGCCGGTAGAACGAGTCCGGCTCCAGGGCACCTTCGCTGGCCCAGAGATCTCATTCACGCCCTGGCAGACCAGTGACGGAAGACTTGGACTTCGAAGGCACATGAATGGCTGAGGGTTTCTCCCTACGTGGAGTGGCGTTGGGTTCGAAGTGCAACCGAGAACTTGACCCACTCCACTCAGAGTCATGGGACTCGACGGACCCTGTGCCCAGACCCACAATAGATATGAGGAAGGCGACGGGCCCATGGGGGCTGGATCGAAGCTGGCCGTGATCGGCTGTCCGACGGGCACGTTGACTCGCCGCGTATTGCCGTTGAGGCGAAGGACGTCTACGACGGATCCCATGCCGGAATTGACTGTCCCTGCGCCGCATGGAAATCCTGCCACGTGAAGAACGGAATCATTGGTGTCTCCGTCGCCGTTTAGGTCCGTGTTTCCCTGATTGCTCTCTCTGACTGTGAAGGAAATCACATGGCTATCCTGCGACAAATCCAGAGACGGCCCTGTGAGCCGAAGATTTGTAGTGACGCCCAGAGTCGCATCGTGCACGTGAAGCACGTTCACATCACTAGTATCCCCATCGCCATTGAGATCGATTCCGGCAATAAACTCGCTGCGTCGAAAGAGAATCGAGTCTCCGTCGATGTTCTTCAGATCGATGCTTCTAAAAACATCGACTCCAAGGTTTGTGAAGTTCCCTGAAACTGGATCGTAAATGTGGCCGATTCGGTCGTTTCTGTCCCCATCACCGTTGAGATCCGTGTTTCCTTGGTCCCTCTCGGATACAGTAAAGCTACAAAGATTCAATCCGACATTAGGTGGGTCATTCGGATCCCCTAGTGCAAAACCTAGGTTGTCCACGACGCCTAACGTAGCATCGTAGACGTGTGCGACTATGTCGTTCGTGTCCCCATCGTCGTTGAGGTCTCCGCCTCCAAAGCTCTCTAGTACGCCGAAACCAACGTAATTCGGGGACACGCTAGGAAAGGATGACGCCAGGACCAAGTTCGTAGTGATGCCCGATCTTGCGTCGAACACGTGAAGAACCCTGTCAAGTGTGTCTCCGTCACCGTTGAGATCGGTGTTTCCCTGGGCATCTTCTCGGACAGTGATTGTAACGAGGCTTCCAGAGACACTAAGACCACTGTTGGCCAGCCCGAGGTTCGACGCAACCTTCGTTTTCGTATCGTACACGTGGACTACCCCATCGCTCATGTCTCCATCGCCGTTGAGGTCCTCGTCACTCTCAATCGCGGAAAAGGCGATGAGATTCTCGCTAGCCCGGATGCGGCCACATGCCAGTCCGAAATTCGTCGTGATGCCTGTCTCGGCGTCGTAAACGTGAAAAACCTGGTCAAGTGTATCTCCGTCACCGTTGAGATCGGTGTTTCCCTCACAAGATTCATTTACGAGTAGTGCAACTGATGTTGCAGAAACCTCAGGAAGGCCTGCACAGAGCCCGACGTTCGTAACCATGCCAGAGCGCACGTCGTAAACATGGACAACGACATCGACAGCATCTCCATCCCCGTTGAGGTCTGTGTTTCCATGGGTGATTTCAGGAATCACAAAACTTAACAGACGGCCGCTGTGCACTGCGGGGAGGCCAGTTTGGAGTGTACCTCCGAGAGAGAGATTCGTGGTGATTCCTGATGTGGCATCGTGGACATGAAGGACGTCGTCCAACGTATCTCCATCGCCGTTGAGGTCCGTGTTTCCTTGATGAGACTCCCTTACCGCTATTGCAAGGATGTTGTCTCGAAACGCCAATAGCCCAAAGGTATGAAGGCCGAGGTTTGTGATCATGCCCGACGTGGCATCGTAAACATGAACCACAAAGTCGTCTGTGTCGCCGTCCCCATTGAGGTCCGTGTCAGATTCAAAGACCTTGAATGCGACTAAATTTCCAGATACAGCAACCGCTCCACCAGCCAGCCCCAGATTCGTGACTTCTGGAGGGTCGGCATAGGCGGAATCTTGGCCTGTGGTCAACAGGGCGAGTATGAACCCTAGTGGGGTTAGTCTTCTGAGAAAAAATCGTTCCATTGCAAATTACTCTTATTGCCTTCGGAGACGCGAATCGTCTGTAATCATTATGTCCTAAGTGGAGCATCCATGGCGGTGGTTTCTTCGGAGAAATGCGTAGGATTTGAGCCCCTGCCCCATGTTTGCTGACGATCCCACACGGATCCAGCACTTCCCCTTACTAGACAAGCCCGATCTGCTTCCACGGTTCCAGCAGAAGCTCACAATTTTCGACAACGAACAGAAAAGAGAAGACTCCTGATCTCATCTCAGGGGGTCGCAATTGTTAACGGTCCCCAGATCGACCGATCCGAGGAATCGATCAAAGATGCTCTTGAACGCATGCCGCCTGAATCAACACACCGCTTCCTCCCCCTGAATTCAGCGACCCGGCTCCCCGCTCTCTCCGACTTCCAGCAGAAGCTCCAGGGCCGGGTGATTGTGAACGCGAGCCAGCTCCACCGCGGTGAGCCCATCCGCTGATTGATCGCTCGCTTTTGCTCCGGCGCGAAGAAGCATCTCGACGATCCGTGTGTGTCCGGGGTCGTGCATCGCAGCTACCATCAGAGCTGTCAAGCCTTCACAGCGGTCGTCAAGCTGGGCTCCTCGCGAGAGTAGGAACTCCAACATTTCCTCGTCACCACTGATCAAGGGCTCCACAAGGAAAGGAACGTGCCCCGGTGAAGCCATGGTGGCTCCGTGGTCGAGAAGAAAGCGGACCATTTCCACATCGCCCTGCACGCAAGCGATCATCAGAGGCGAAATTTCTTGGCCAGAGAAGTCGTTGATCTTGACTCCCCGGGCGAGGAGTAGCTCCACCTTTTCTAGGTCTCCACCATCTGAAGCAAGAATAAGAGGAGCCCGGTCGGCTTCGGCCGCGAGTTCAAGGGAGGCACCAGCTGCTAGCAAGACTTTCATCGACTCGAGAGCTCCGTCGTATCCGGCGGCGAGAGTCAGGGCGGTAGATCCATCCTTGGTCATGCCATCGACCTTGGCTCCCGCTTCGAGAAGAAGTCTTACTTTCTCCGAGTCGTGGACGGCGCACATGAGTGCTGTGATACCGCGCGGCGTCACGGTGTTGACCTTGGCACCTTCTTTGATTTGTCTTTCAACATCTTCCCGAGATCCAAAGAACGATGCCTGCATGAGCGGCGTGATGCCGGGGGCCCGAGCTCGGTGTTCAAGGGCGACCTTTGAGTGAACTGGCGTGGTACGCATCCATGTCTGGGACGGCCCGGCATCGATCGTCAGTGTAAGAGCCATCGTTGCCCAGGCAGACGCCGCATACGAGATGAATTGATCCTCGCCGTGAGGAAAACCGCTCTCGAAATAGGGAAGCCCGGGGAACTTTCGACGGGTCTCGACGTGCCACGAGCCATCTTCCTTCTGCTGCTCGACCAGGAATCGGAGGCCGCGTCGATATGCCGGGTGTTCGACCGGCAGCCCACCCGCTTGATTGAGCGCAACCAGAGATTGGCCGGTTGCATAGGGGTCACTCTGACGAGTTGCGAGCTGGGCCCAACCCCCATCCGAACGTTGCTTGGTCAGCAGGTCTTTGACCGCACGAGAGATCGCCTCGGGTTTTGCGTTTGACCAGCCGATTCCAAAGAGCCTCATCGCCCTTTCTTCGTTCGTTTTGGGCCTTGTGTCTTCGAGCCAGCGTCTCGCCGATGCAATTCTCTCTCCCATTTCTTTCGTTCGACCCGGCGAAGGAAAGAGCTGGAGAATCCTGAGCGACAGGGCGGTCACGGTCACCGGACTGTCCTCAATCGGGGGACGGTGAGACTCGGATCGCCAGGAACCGTTGCGATCTTGTTTGCCCGCAACGAAATGAGCCAAAGCATCCATCGCCCCGACCTTGGGCTCCCCGGAGGAGCTGCCGATTGCAACGCCCAGAAAGCTGATACCGAACGGCGAATTGATACCGAAGTCGCCTTGTAGTTTGAACTCGGCCGAGCGAGCACCGGGGCGAATGCTCCCGAACTGTCGTTCTAGAAGCTCTTCTGAGATCTCCCATCCACGTTCTCGGGCGAGGGAAACCGCCATCATCCCGAGACCCTGATGATGGCACGAGACGCAGGACTGCTTTTGGATCCAGGTGTCGGCGCTGCTTTGCAACAGAGGCAAACTGCGATCGACCGCGGCTCGTATGTGTTTTGGTTCGGGCGATTCAGCCTGCACAGCTCCAGGTGAAAGCAATGCAAGCAGAACGATCCAGCGGTTTATCGATGTCACGATGGGATCTCCATGAGTTTTGTTATGTAGAAGTAGCGGGTGAAAAGCTATTCAGTTTCTAATGACCCTGGTCTCCGCAAGCTGCGGAATCCGCGGGTTGGGGAGAATCGGCGAGGAGTAAGACGGGTAACTTGATTACCGGTGAATGATCTGATCCATCATGGCGCCCACTCCATGAATGCGAGCCCACAAGAAGCGGCAGGCGTGAGCATCTTCCTCGGGCATGGCGCCCAGGAAGCGAGGTTCGCGGATGGGGGCCAGCCAACCATATCCGTGCATGGAGTGGAGGGCCCGAGAATACTGTTCGGTCCGATCTTTCGGAAGCTGAGGGTCGGCCAGGTCGCGCTCGATCAAATCCAGCTCTTCGTGAAGCCAGGTCAGAGAGAGGTGGCGCAGCTCACTTCGCTCTTTGGCTGTGATCCTCTGGGATCCGATCACATCGGCAGACGCGAGGGCGGACACGAAGGCTGCCCACTGGCGAGCTCGGACGAAGTGAAAGGTCTCCTTCGTCTCGGGGTCTGCGTCGAACGCCCTCTGAAAGAGACGAACTGCCACGGGAAGGTTTTCGAGATGGAACCATGATTCCGTTTCGGCGATCGCCAGGATCTCCGCCGCATCCATGCTTGCGAGTTCAGGAGATTCGGTGTCGCGGCAAGCGCGCCACCGTTGGTGAAGGTCCCGAAGATCCTCGGCCGATCGCGCCCGGAGGACGAACGGGTTGGGGAAGCCGATGTGTCGCCGAGCGCTGGGCATCTTGCGCCCCCTCTTCAGCATCGTCCAGGCTTCGTCGTAGCGTTCGTTTTCGATCAGATACGGCACCTGGTTCAAAATGCTGAGAGTTCCGGCCCCATGAAGTTCCTCTGTATAACCAAAGTGAAAGAAGAACGGAGCATATTCCCAGTCCAGCCCGGAGACCTGGATGGCCTTCATGGCTTCTGGCAAAAGAGCGAACGCCTCGTCGAAAAACCCGGTTCCCATCAGAGCGAAGAAGTTAGTGCTCTGCAGGAACTGCTCGTTCGGGGTCTCCCGCAAGAGCTCCCGAAGGGTCTCCACCCCGATGGGGTTTCCGTCTTGAAAATCTCCCAGTGCCAGCAGAGTGCGTTCGGCGCGACGGTCGGGTCGGAGGATCAGGGCGGCCGAGCAGGCCCAGCTTGCGACTTCGCTGAACCTCCTCGAAGTGAGTTCATCGGAAGCGACAAGCTGGCTCAGGCTCTGGTTCAGCCAGAAGTCCGAGGGATGAACCCGGAGCCCCTCGATCTGAGTCTGGATTGCACCTCCGATATCGCCCGCCGCATCGATCAGGCTGACGACCAATGCAACTTCTTCCGCGGATCGTTCCCGAATGGCAGTCACACTGGCAAGGCCCAAGATCGATGATGCATTCAGCTCTTCCCGGACCAGTTCGTCCCGCAGTGCGTTGCGCCAGGGGTCATCTGGATCCAGGTGACGGGCGATGCGAACCAGGTGTCGCCACCGCTCGGAATCCGGATCTTTCATCCGGAGGGAGGCCACTCTTGTCGCTTCGGCGAAGGCGTCGAAGGCGAGGGAAGCGCGGATCCGATGGTCGCAATCGAAGAACGCGGCGGCGGCCGGGGCGTCGCTCGTGGACGGATTCAATCCGATCTCGCGAAAGAGGTGCTCGTATTCGACCACCCTCCGGGTTGATTCCTGCTCGCGCCGCTTCGGCGCATTCCAGAAGTAGAGCTCATGGAGAACGTCGGGTCCTATCCGCACCTCAACGAATTGTTCCAGCCACTTTACGTGGGCGGCTTCCTTCTCAGCTTGAGCCTGGACCTCATGACCACGACTCTCCAGATTGCGCATCGTTGCATCCACCCGACTCTTGAGTTCGGGGGCTGCCTCTCCGGCCGCGACAACTGCCTGCGCACGCTTTGCCTCATCAAGGGCTTCCTGCCAGATGGGTGCCCCGAGGAGTCCGGCGTGCTCCGCTTGACCGGCGAGTCGGTTGGCGGCGGCGAGTGCGGGCTCGGCCTGGTGCCGGGTGTTGTTTTCTCGTTCCTGACGCTTCTGATCGAGACCAAGATAGGTTCCACCCGCGATGATAAGACCGACTACGGCCAGGCAACCAACGGTGAGGATCGAGCGAGCCCGAACCCGGAGCTCGGCCGCTCGAACCACGGCTTTGCGTGCCCGATCTTCCACGGTCTGGAGGTACGACTCGATACGACCAGCGACCTCACCTGCGTCCGCGGGCCGGGCGTCGGGAGACGGGGCAAGGCAGGATCGGGTAAGCTCGACGAGCTCCTTCTCGACTTGAGCCGACTCCAGCCGCTGGAACGCCGCGTCATGCCGACATGCAGCCGCGTCTCGGACCACCTCCGATAGTTCGTCCGCATCGAACGGAGGTTTGCCGCTCAAGATCTCGCACAGAACGGCACCGAGTGAGAACACGTCGGAGCGTTCGTCGAGTCGTTCCACTTCGCCTCGGGCCTGCTCAGGAGACATGTACGCCGGAGTTCCCATCAAAGACCCGGGGATCGAGACACTGGATCCTTCCTGGCTCCGGACGGTCTCGATCACACTTTCCTTCTTCCTTGACTCGGCAATGGCAGTCTCATCAGCTACCCCTCCCCGGCGGAGAACTTTCGCCAGGCCCCAGTCGACGACCTGAACTTCGCCGAAGTTACCAACCATGATATTGGAGGGTTTGAGGTCCCGATGAACGACCCGCCGCGCGTGAGCATACGCGATCGTTTTGCACACCTGGAGGAAGATGGAGAGGAACCGAGGACGAGAATCTGAAGGTGCGCTCCTTTTGCGCAAGAGCTCGGCGAGAGTCTGTCCCTTGATCAGCTTCATGGCAAAGAACGGTCGATCGTCGTCCTGCAGCCCGAGCTCGTAGACCGGAACGATTCCTGGATGCTGGAGCTGACCTCCAATCTGGGCTTCTTCCACGAATCGCTCCGTGACCTGACGATCTTCCTTGAATCGGTCGTGGAGGACTTTGACCGCCACATCTCGGCCCAGATCCCGATCTCGTCCCTTGAAGACCACTCCCAAGCCCCCGCGGGCAATCTCGCCGAGAACCTCATAGCGAGCTCCCAATGCGGTGGCATTTGTCGACCCCACGGGTTTGACGACCGGTTCCTGGTCGGCGTCCGGGTCGGGGAGAACAAGACTGAGGCGCGCACCGGTGCTCCGCTCCAGGCTTCCCAGCACCGAATCTCTTCTGTCGCCTCCGAACCCGGCGCTGAGCCCGCGCTCGAGTGGGTCCAGGGGCGAAGGGGCGTCTCCGTTCGATCGTTTCTTCATGGCGAACTCCTTGTCTCAGGGATCGTTTTCCCCTGGTTCCGCCAGCGGTCCGTTTTCGGGCCTAAAATCCAAAAAAAATACTGGTTATTCTTCGAGAAGCGAGAGCAGACGCCGACATTCTGCATCGAGATCGGCGACACCGGGTTGATGGAACTCCACAATCTTCCGCAGGGAATTTCGGAACTGCTCGCGGGCAGTACGGTAGAGCTGGTGGACCTTTTCCGGGTCTTCCTTCCAGCGGGTGGCGATGTCCCGAAGAGGAAGGCCGTCAAAAAAGCGCATTCGCAACAGCTCAACCCCTTGCCGGGCATTCGCTCCCCGGGCCAGGGCCGTTCGCTGGTGATGCTCGGCAGCTTGAGCCATCATGCATCGTGCCCACTCCCTGTCCAGCAACCGATCCAGACTGTCCTCCCGGTCCGGAACGTGGTCAAGGTCGGCGTCCGGACGCTCCCGCGCTCGACGGCGAGCTCTCCGGTCTTCGAACCGCCGGGCAACGTTCCGGATCACTCCGAACAGAAATGGCCGAAATCCCCCGGCTCGACCGCGATCGGCTCGGGAAAGTGCCCCTTCCTTCTGCAGGCAGGCAAGGAAGACTTCCTGGACGGCGTCGTCGATTTCACCAGAAAACAAATCGCGCCAACGCGCGGCGAGATACCGCCGCACGAGCGGCAGATACTGCCGGGCGAATTCCGAACGCGGACTCTCCTCTCCCGCGGCTGCGGCCTGGATCAACGTCCAACAGGTCGCCTGGCTATCTGGTGCATCGCTCACCCCGATAGTCTAGCCCGGATGATTCATGAAGGTTGGCCTAATTAATTAGTACTGCTTCTTCTCGCTGAGGCGGGCGGCCTCGATCAGTCCTCGCTCCAGAATGGGATCTCGTCCTTCCGAGTAGGGGCCTGGCTCCGATATGTGAACGTCAGGAGGGACGGGAGAGAACTCAAGCTTCGTCGTGTATTCCCCAAGGGTGAAGGACGGGAACATCAGGTATGTTTCTTCCCCGACTTCGAGCATGCTTGCAGGAATCACCGCGCCGGCCGTGGGCTCTCCGACCAGAAGGGCAATCTTTCGCTCCTTGAGTTCGTAGGCAATGACATCTTTGGCGCTTCGCGAAACGTTGTTGATGAGGGCAACATTGGGCTTTTTCCATTTGGAAGTCTTGCCGGCAACAACCTGCAGGATTCGCTCGACCATGGCCGCGTTTCCTCCTCGACCTCGAAGGTCCAGGATAAACGCATCGCAGTCGGCGAAATCACCCTCGAGCTTCTTCTTGATCAACGTGTCGACACCGGTGAAGTGGATGTACCAGGGGTGAATGATTCCGATCTTCTTGTCACCTTGTTTGACGATGCGCGCGCTGTGCTTGAAGGCTTCGAAGGCCGAATAGGTTTCAGCCGACGCCGTGAGGCTCAGGAAGTTTCCCGGTGTGCGCTCGATGTACAGCTGGATGGTGTCACCTACTTTTCCCAGAAGGAAATGGGCCGGGTTGTCCGCCAGATAGGCATCATCGGTTCGCCAGTCGAGTCGCTCACTCTCTTCGGGAAGAACTCCGTCGATGGTGACGATTCGATCTCCCCGCAGGATCTTGGTCTTCTCACCGGGGCCGCCTTCAAGGACGTTGGTAGCGAAGTATTTTCCATCCAGTTCAACCAGGTCGAAGCCGAAGGTCGGTCCTGTGTCATTTCGTAAATCCCCCATCATGCGATTCAGGGCCGTGCGCGAGAGAAGCCCAAGGTGAGACGAAGGAACATTGGAGAGAAGTGCGTGAGTGATTTCTCGTTGCTCTCTCTCTGTTTTTGCCGCCTTCGCCTGTTCGCGATAGCGGGCCACGATATCAGGAAGGGCCTTTTCCCGGAAGTTGCGATCGTAGTACCGGGTCTCGAGAATCTTGACCGTCTTCTCGAAGATTGTTGCCGACGCCTCGGGAATGAACCCAAAGAATCCGATCGCCAGCAACAGTCCGAGAAAGATTGATTTGCGCATGATGAAAAGCCTCTCCTGGATGTCCTCTCTCCTGAACCATGCATACGTGTCCAGAGCGAAAGTTACTCCAAAGAAAAAGTCATCTATTTTTCAGAGGGCTTCAGTTTGGTCGCCAGCTTCTGAAATTCGGAGTAAAAGGGGTGATCCTCGCGAGATAGGTCCACGGCGGATTGTGCGTCGGTAGACGCCCTCAGTCGATCCTCTTGATAGAGTTGAGGCTGAAGCGAGATTCTGCTCTGGAAGGCTCGTCGTTCATACAAGAGAGCGCGATTGAAGTAAGCAACCGCAAGACCTGGGCTGGTTTCAATGGCCTGGTTGAAATCCTGAAGGGCCTGCTGGAAAGCGCTGCGGGCCTTGGCCCTTTTCTCTTTCGGAAGGATCTGTCCCATTTGAACCTGACAGATGGCTCGATTCATATGGGCATAGGGATCGTCGATGGCGTGATTGAGCGCGGATGAGTAGTGGAAGATTGCCTGTTCCAGATCGCTCTGGGCTTGCAGCCGATCTCCTCTTTTCATGGATCGGGAAGCAGATCGGCATTTGACCTGGCCCTTCATTCCGCTCATGTAAGCTTCGCCTGGGTTTTGCTGGAGGAGAAGGTTGAAGTCAGCCCACAATTCGTTGATCCCCTCGAGGCGCAGAAGTTCTCGCTGCGGACGGAGGTTTCGGGCTTCGGTCTTTCCTCGAGCCCATCCGGCGATGTAAGTGGGTTGATAACCCCGTTGAAGATCAAGCGCAATGACGGAATGGCGAAAACCGAGCTCTTGATTGTCTTGAAGGTGGTAGATCCTGGAGAGTGACAAGTGAGCTTCTTGGTGAGTGATGTCGCGCTCAAGGACTTCTTTGAGACGAGAGACGGCTTTTCCAAGATCTCCCCTCATGTAGTGAAGCTGGCCCATCGCGAAGATCCAGTCCGCTGTCGGGTTTGCCGGCTCGTTGGCGAGTGACGCCTGGAGGTCGTCAGTCGCCCGGTCCTGCCACTCTTTCACCAGGTCAGGAGAACTCTCTTCGTATTGATAACCCTCATCCCGGACGATGGCGGCAAGGGCCAGTCCTCGTTCCAGGTGAAGGCCGGTAACGTCACCCAGAATTTCCGCGGCACGATCAAACCTTGCGATGGACTCCCTGTATTGAAACTGGGCTCGTCGAAGTCTTCCGAGCAGGAGGTGAACGTGGGCTACATCGGCGATTTCGAGAAACTTGATGCACTCGATTGCCGTTGTTTCGAGGACGCCGCTCGCGTTGAGTTCGTGGCCCGCTCCCGATTTTCTGAGAGTCATGGCATCGTGAAGTGCGGTGCTCACCTTTTGAGATAGGTCGAGAACCTGCTCAAGTAGGCGATGCTGCTCCTCTGCTGCTTGTCGTTTTCCTCGTGAGTGAATGAAGAACGGGAGGGAAACGAAAAAGACAATGAGAGCGGCGACCGCCCCGGTGAGAATGGCACCTTGCCGCCTGGAAACAAACCGAGAGAAACGATAGGCGGCGGACGGAGGGCGAGCTTCAATAGGCTCTCCTCGGAGCCATCGGTCGAGATCGCTCGCGAGGGCGAGGGCCGAGTTGTATCTTCGCTCCGGTTCCTTGGCCATGGACTTGGCGACGATGAGAGAGAGGTCTCGATCAATCTGGGCCGCCTGTGTAAGAGGGATGGGCTCCTCTTCAACCACTTTTCTCAAGAGCTTGTAGACGTCATCGTCGTGGAACGGCGCTCGGCCGGCGAGGCTTGCGTAGAGTGTTGCTCCCAGGCCGTAAACGTCGGTAGTAGTGCCTACCCGGTTGTTTTGCCCCGAGGCCTGTTCAGGAGCCATGTATGCCGGAGTGCCGACAATGGCGCCGGTCAGAGAGAGGGATGATTCGGTGCTGAGTTCCTTGGCGAGACCGAAGTCCATCACGTAGATGTGTGGTTTTGCACCTACCTCCACCATCATGTTGGCCGGTTTCAGGTCCCGGTGTACGATGCCTTCCGCATGGGCGAAGTGGATGGCCAGAGCGGCGTCGCGCACCAGTGAAACAATATCCCGAGGGCTTTTAAACTTGTACTCGGAAAGGGTGACGCCCTCGATGCGTTGCATGGCGATGGCTTCGGGAGTCGCGTCATAGACCGTAGCAATGTGGGGGTGAGAGAGTCTGGCAGCGGCCTTTGCCTCCCGGAGAAATCGCTGTCGTCCCGTATCGGATTGGCCCGCGGGATGAGAAAAGACCTTCAGGGCGACTTTGCGTTGTAGCTCCTTGTCATAGGCCTCGTAGACGATCCCCATTCCCCCCGTACCGAGAACATCCCCGAGATCGTAGCGGTCGATATCAAGCCCCGCAAGCTCCGGGGATTTCTTGAGAGGAGCCCCGACATCGAGGAGATTTCGAATCGCTCGTGGTGTGAGGTCGCGACTCACTGGTTTGGTTCCTCAAAGAGCCAGGCGAGTTCGGCTCGTAGTTCGTCATTGCTCTGCACCGTCTCCAGAACGGCCGACTGGAGATGGGCGCGATAACGTTTCTTGACGTAGATGAGATAGTTGGACACGTCTGTTGTGGTGATGGTGTATCTCACGGCGAGGGCGTTGTAGTCGAGGTCTTCCTCTCCCAGATAGTAATCGTAAAAGACATGAAAGAGGGTTTCCTTTTTCTTTTTTTGGAGCTCTTCTTCAAGTCGATCCATGCCCTGGGCAAGGAGTTCTTTTCTCCACAGTTGATCGAGAACCAGGTCCGGAGAGAGACCGGCCGGATCCGGGATATCGAGGTTCTCCGCCTCGCCTTCCGTGAGAGGAATAAAGTTGCGTGAGCCGCCTCGTTTCAACGTGCGCCTTTTTCGAGAGAGATCCTCGAGGAATCGAACCAGGCTCTTCTTGATGAATCCGCGAAAGCTACCCCGGTCTGGATCAAGGCGAACGAGAAACTTCTTTTCGATCATCCAGACGAAGAAATCCTGGGTGGCGTCAAGGGCGTCGGAGGGATCCCACCCCTTGGCTCGCACATATGCCAGAATAGGCTTCCAGTACAGGCGTGCGAGATTCTCCATGGCCTCGTTCTGGGAGGCTCCGGGATCCTCTGGATGAGTGATGAGACGCGACCAGCGGGTGCTGGGAAAGTGATGGGCATCTCGACTCGATGGTTCTTTGCTCAGGTCGAGCTCTCTTTTTTTTCAAAACTCTGAATGAACCCGATTCACAGAAGACGTACGGGGAGTGTAGCAGCGTTAGCGTGTTCTGATCAAGTTGGATGACGAATGAGGTAAATGTATTGAGGACTTCAAATATGGTGCGCTTGGTCGTGATTTTCCTGGCGGTTGTGGCCGCTTCCTCTCCCGGTCTCCTCGCGAGGGATGTCCCGGATGCGGAGATGATTCTCGACACGATGGTGGAGAAAATCGGAGGCAAAGAGCGTCTTTCGAAGGTCAAGAACCTTCGTCTGGTCGGACGGGGAAACTGGATTGGAATCGAAGAGCTGGAGGAGGGGGATATCACCGAGGTCTACCAGGGTCTTCGACTCGCCCGGATCTTGATTGATTACAAGAACTTTGGGAAGGCCGAATCCGGCTCGGACGGGAAGATTGTCTGGGAGCGAAGTGACCTGGGCGTCACGATTCGGGAGGGGTGGAACGCTTCTGAGAATTACCGTCGATTTGGAAGGGTTCAGAATCTTGACTGGAACTCCATGTACAAGGAGGCAAAGTCGGATGGAATGGAAGAGATCGATGGAGTGCCTCACTATCGCCTGAGCCTCGCTCCAAAGCCGCTATCACCTTTGACCGGACCGAAAGAAAAGGTCAACCCCAGTCTGCCCGACACCTGGTATGTGAATGCATCCACGTATCTTCTGTCCCGAGTGGTGGCCCGATCCCTGGGTGGGCAGGGGGATGAGATCAAAACCGTGGTTGAGTATGACAACTGGAAAGATGTGGGCGGCATCCTCTATGCCTACCAGAGGCGAGTCACCATCTCTGATTTCACCTTCGTCATGGATTTTGACAAGATCGAGCAGAACGTTTCTCTCGAGGAGAACTTCTTTGAGGCTGACAAGGAGATTCACATGGCTGCATCAGGGAAACAAAGTGGCACGCAGCAGGTGGAAGAAATTCGGATTGAAGAGCTCGAGCCCAAGGATATCGCATCGATTCGAGTTCAATGTTCGATGGCGGAGATGCAAAAACAGCTATCGATGATCCTTCCGGAAGCCATGCGGCACGTGGTGTCGGAAGGGGCCCAAATGACCGGACCTCCCCTTGTTCGGTATCATCACTTCGGTGATCCCCTGGATATTGAAGGGGCCATGCCTCTTGCTGCTCCGATCAAGACCAAGGGCCGAGTGAAGGCCGAGACGCTGCCGGGTGGAAAATGTGTCGTGGCCTGGCACGTTGGGCCCTATCACACTCTCGGAGAGACCCATGAGAAGATCAAGGCGTTTCTGGGGGACAACGGGCTCGAGATGAGGGAGCCATGCTGGGAAGAGTACTGGACCGATCCGGGAGTGGAGCCGGACCAAAGCAAGTGGCGCACGAAGATCGTCTGGCCGGTCAAAGAAAAGACGAAGTAGAGGAAGGGCGCCGAGCAACTGACCTTGATGAGAGCGCGAAGCGGCGAGGACGGATGATTCGTCCTCGCCCTTTTTCTTTGCGCTTTGTCGATCGATCAGCGACGAGTGCGGATGATGATGGCTCCTCCGAGAAGGAGACTCAAGATGAGCAATCCCAGTTCACTCTGGGTGGGGATCGCGTTGCCTCCTGAGACCCGGAAGCAGGTGGGGTCATCGGCGCCGGGAGCTCCCGGATCGTCCGTCGGAGAGCTGGTTTCATTGCTGCCATCCAGGTCTGTGTCGGCAAGAATCGTGCCCTGGTTGCAGATGATCATCCCTTCGGTTCCCGCCAGGATCGTTGCCCTGATGGTCATGACGACGCTTTCTCCCACGAGAAGGGCTCCGTTCCAGGCGACTCGGTTCCCGGGGAGATCAGCGGTGATCGCTCCCAGGTTTGCGTCCGCAGAAACCAGCTGAACCGCCGGGGGAAGAACATCGGAAAACTCATCTCCGGGATTGTCCGGTTGGGGAGCGGTGCCGTTGTTGGTGAGAGTAATGGTGTAGATGATTTCGGTCTCTGGATCGAAGACTCCCGACACGATCTTTTCGCCGGTTACGACCGGGAAGGGGGCCGGGCCTCCTACCTCGAAGCAGGTTGGGTCTTCGAGTCCCACGATGGTCGGATCGTCGCTTGAGCCGGATCCCTCGTTGGTTCCATTACCATCCGCATCGAAGAAGACTCTTCCCTGGTTACAGATGATCTCTCCCTGTGTTCCGGAGTTGATCGTTGCTGCGATCGTGATGAAAACTGATTCGGATGGGGAGAGTGTTCCGTTCCAGGCGACCCGATTGCCGGGGACATTTACAGTAGCGACGCCCCGGTCTGCATCTGCAGAAACAAGGGTCAGGGTGCTTGGAAGGACGTCTTCGAATTCATCCGTTGGATTGTCGAGCTGGTCGGATCCGCCGTTGTTGGTCAGTCGAATGGTGTAGGTGATCGACCCACCTTCCTGAAAATCGCCGACAACTGTTTTTTCTGCATCCATTCGAGTTCGCAGGATCTCGCGAATCTTGAACTCGAAGAAATTCGTGACGAATGAAGTCGTGTGATTGTTGAGGTCTCGAAGATCGAAGCATCGAGCAACAAGAGCCGGGTCGCCTCGCATCACTTGTGCCTGAAGACTGTTTCCAAGCCCGGCGAAATCGAGATTGGCGAGAGTTGCCTCCCGATCGAAGTTCAGAACATCCGTGGGATTGTTCGGGTCGAATCCGGGAACATCCGCCCGAGCATCACTGTACTGGAGTCTTGTCCCGGCAGTCTCGATGCCGCGAAACTGCACCACGAGGTTAAGAAATGCGCGGTTGTCGAGAACCGCTTGAGCCGTGGCGTCGATTTCCGCCTGCCAGAAAGTGAATTCGGGATCATCGATCCGGGGCGGGCTGCAGTTCTGGTTTCCTCGGCCGACCTGTCCGGGAAAGCGGTTGTCTGCATGAAAGGCGAGGTCTGAGTCCTCATCCGTGATGAGAATGAGATTCTTCAGAGCGGTCGGTCGAAAGGCGAGGTTCCCCGTCCCCCCGACGTTGGTCCGATCAAGAGACTGGTTGCTCTCTCCAAGAACCATGCGGATGACCTCGAGTCCGGGCTCGCAGGGGCCGGTGTGGTCTCGCTGGAAGCTTCCCTTGATGTCTTCGAGATCCGAGACGACGATGCAACCGACCGCGTTGTCGACGGCGGTTGCGTCTGACGTGAAGTCCAGGAGGAGTTCCGGTCCCGCACTGTCAAGGGCGTCCGGATCATCGTTTTGTCAGTAGTAGCCAAAGATCACCACAGCAATTCGAGCGTCGTTGTTGCGACTGGCGAGATCGTTGACGAATGTCGGAATGCCCGTGCGAATACCTGCGATCGCGTCTCCCATCGAAACCGTTCCGTCAATCATGAAGACGACGTCGGTCTGAACGGGCTGCGCATGAACCGTCACCGCGCAGGAAAGAATGAGCAGGAAGGCGACGATAAGGATTCCCAGTTTTGCACTAGGTGCCATTTGATACCCCTTTTCTCCATCGTCTCCGGGTTTTCCCTTGGAACCCATAAGAGACCAGGACACTTCAATTTAGATAACCCCCAAGAAGAGTATCCCCTGCAACTGGACCGGTCAAGGAATCCGGGTCAGTTCCTGAAAAAAGAGAAGGGCTGGGGGCTTTGGGTGGGTGGACTGATTGCGATGAAGGTAAAGAGGAGGGAGGGTACACACGGAGGACTCGCGGCCGCGGAATGTCGGGGCGCGGCCGCGAGGGATTCTCTTACATCCCGGAGAGAACATCATGCCCACGAACGGTCTTTCGTCCGTTTGCGCCGGCACGAGCTGCGGCCTGGTCGATATACCAGTAGACAACCATGTTCAGGGCGTCGAGGGTGTCAGCGGAAACGTTGACGCCTTTATCCTTGAGAGCGGCCTTGGTCTTGCTTCCAACCAGAAGCATGTCCAACACGGGGGCCTTTTTGGCTTTTGCTTTCTTCTTGGCTTTCTTCTTCGCCATATCTTTTCCTTCCTTTCAACAAAGAACCTATGTCTCTCGACCTCGACCATCGTCCGGTAAAGAGAGCGGATGGTTCAAGGTATCCTCTGCATTCCATCGATCAGGCATACGGCCCGTTCAGTCACCAGTGAAAAAGATTCCCGAGTAAAACGCAAGTGGCAAGTCTGCGACAAATCCCGGGTTTCCCGCCATGGAAGGCGTTTTAGCGAGCTGGACGGGAGATTGGCATTGCGGTCTTTGGCGGGAAGGAACCGATCGATGATCGGGTGCAAACACGAGACGAATTGGACTGGATCGATGGATCGCCCGTTGATACGCGGAAGGCTCTTTGGATGACGGGGTGAAGCTGTAAGACGTGAGTCTGGTGCGAGGTGGTCGTTCATTGAAGACCGGTTCGTGGCTTGCGGTGTCAGATCTAAGCTGCTTATGGGATTGAAGATCCAAGACATGACGTCCAGTCAGATGGATGGGGAAGAATGAGGAAGATGTTCAAAGTGGCGCGCTGATCCGGCTTGCGGTTTTGATCTACTCTCGGCCTCCATTGCGATCGTTGAGTGGGGTCGGAAAGAGTCCTCCTCAAGCATCAGGTTTGTCCGAAACCAATCCTTCGAGAGGTGGAAGGGATGGCTCTCGTTGGCGGCGTAGCCCTGATTTGGTCGGTCTGAAGAGGTTTGCAGAATTGGTCAGAATAGGAGTCTCGTTCCGGTTCTGTGGACTGGAATTATGGCGTTGCATCGGTCCATCCGGAGGTTTTTCCCTTCCAGTCGACGGGTTTTTCCCTCCTTTTCTTCTCCGCTCGTGGACAATCTCCGCCTGGTTCGAAAAGAGGATCTGGTCTTGTGATCTTGAGGGCAACAAGGAATATGAACTGGCCGAAGCCATCCAGGCCGTCTTGCTTCGCTTACGCTGGAATTTTCTGGCTGATAGGCGTTCTTGTCTCGTGCTCCCAGCCTCGAGATGTTCTGGTTCCGGAAGTCATGATGCTCACGGCGGAACCCTTGAACGAGTTTCGAGCCGTTCAGCATCGTCTACGGAAAAAGGAATGTACTCCTCGCGCGTATGTCGCCGGCCCCGAAACTGTTTTGAGCTTCCCTCTTGACCAGGCGCCTGTTTCGAGCGAGTTCGAATGCGAGATTCAAGTTCTATCGGATGAGCCAGGCGAAGGAGAGACTCTTCGGGTTGAGCTTCAAGGTTTCTTTCAGCAAGAACCGCATGGAGACTGGTCGAAAGTGGTTTCTCTTTCCCGGGAAGAGGGACAGTCCTGGTCGAAAGTCCGGATTCCGATCGAATCGAAGGAGCGTCTTTCCGAGCTCACGATGAGGGTTCGACTCGACTCGAATGAAGAAGCCGCATCGGTTGGGATCCTGCGTCCACGACTTCGATTTCATCGCTCGATTCAGATGAAGAAGGAAGATCAGCCCCGTCGACAAATTGTTCTCATGACTCTCGACACCCTGCGGGCAGATGTCCTGGGATGCTACGGGAACCGGGAAGTGCAGACTCCAGCCTTCGATCGACTGGCGGCGAAATCGACTGTCTTTACCCGTGCCTTTTCTACGACGAATGTCACCAACTCCTCTCACGTTTCGATCTTCACGTCACTTCACCTGAAGGATCACGGCGTCGTGAACAACCGAACGAAGCTCGAGCCAACGACTCGCACCATGATCGAAGAGGTCAGTCAGCAAGGGTTGACGACGGCGGGTTTCGTCGCGGCGTATCTTTTCGAGGGAAGCCGTTCCAGTCTCTCCGGGCGATTCGATGAGTTTTACGGCTGCGAAGTGGTCTCCCAGCGTCGAGCCGAGGACGTCAACGGGGATCTTCTACCCTGGTTGAACGAACACGCGAATGAAGACTTCTTCGTGTGGGTTCATTACTTTGATCCCCACATGCCCTACGACGCGCCGTATCCCTTCAATCGCATGTATCGATCAGATAGCACCGGGGAGAAGATTGAGCGTCAGTTGAACTACGGCGGAAACCTGGACTGGTTTGCTGAGTCGGACGACGCCCAGTATTATCGCAATCAGTATCACGGCGAAGTCAGTTATCTCGACCAGCAAGTCGGCGAGCTGCTGGATCATCTGGAAGCGCTTTCCATCCTGGATGGAGCCCTTATAGGAGTCGTTGCGGATCACGGAGAGTCTCTGGGTGAGCACGGCATCTATTGTGGGCACGGAGGATTGTACGATTCGACGACAAGAGTCCCGTTGATGGTCAAGCTTCCGGGTCAACAGCGAGGTGGCGCATTTGATGGATTGGTGTCCAGCATGGACCTTTATCCCTCCATTGCGGAAGCGTTTGACTTTGAGGCCCCGCCACCGATTCGCGGGCGCAGCCTCCTTTCCGTCATGAAGGCGGTAGGATTTTCGGGGGAAGTCCCACCTTCAGATGGATTTGATTCGGTTGTCTCGGAGTATGCAGGACTATCACAGGTTACCGTTCGAACCCCGGATCACCGTTTTTTGCTGGCATTGAAAGATCGGGAGCTCTATCCACGCTTTGGCCTCGAAAAGGATAAGATTGAACTTTACGATCTGACGAAAGACCCGGGGCAGTTGCGCGATATTTCCGGCCTCGAGGTGGATCTTGTTCGGGGCTTTGAAGAGCAAGTTCGACAGTTCTTGGCGGATCGGATCCGTTCAAGTGCGCGTGAGGTCCTTGGAGAGGAGGATCGAAAGAAACTCCTCGAACTGGGCTATACGGAGGATGGGGAGTAAGGCGAGCATCTAGTGAAAGAATCGGCTGGGTTCGCCGCCCCGTCAAGGGAGGCCAAGTCATTCCCGGAGTAAGGGTTCCCCACCGATATTCTGACCGAGATTCAGTTTGTCTCGAGATTGGGAGCCACGGGGGATAAATCGCCGATGTCGGGGATTCCGCAGAGAGCTGGGTCCTTGTCCTCGGGAGCGGCCGGAAAAGCAGGAACAGGTCTCGAAGCAACGGGAAGGTCTCTACTCGTCGGGGGATCGGTTTCGCGTAGGATGCGTTTGCGACTGTGATCGATGACCCGATGACCGTCGTAAGTTCAGGTGGCAACGGGGCGTCGGATACAATATCAACGAAGCCGATTTTCGTGAATCAAGAAAAGTCCGTTGTCCCGATCGCTGAGGAGGATATCGGAGTCACCATCTAGATCCAGATCGATGGCGACAAAGTCCACGTTCGTGACGAAGCCAGCGTAGACTTGACTTTCGAAGGCAGCACCGGCATTAAGAGAGGTAGACACTGCTATGCCAGATGTCGAGAATTGGCTTGCGAAGTCTTGGATTCCGTCAAGATTGAAATCAGCGATGCACCCAGAGATGTTTGCTATGCTTCGCTCGAGGGTTGGGCCCGGTACCAAGCCGCTGGGGCTTCCATAGTAAATCTGGAATCCTTGGGAGTTCTCAAAAACAAGGTCGGGAAAAATATCCGCGTTTATTGTCTGTACGGCGAACGTGACAGCATTCTCCGTTCCCGCAATAGCCGCGCCTGAAACGAAAGTCGCTGGGGCAGTGTGCTCAAGAAATATCAGTTGGCCGATGTCGTATTGGTAAACGATGAGATCTAGATCGCCGTCGGCGTCAAAATCTCCGGCGCCAGCACGCTGCTGAGGGATATGCGATATTGTTGAGCTAGGTAGCTCCTGAACTGTGAAGTTGTCGGTCAACTTGAACACGCGGACAACACCGGGTTGTACCACCAAGAGCTCAGGTGAAAGATCTTGGTCGAAGTTCGCGACAGTAAGGCCGCCAAAAGGCCCCCCGATTGGTATTTGATTTGCCAGTGAAAGGGAGCCCATTCCTTGATTCTCTAAGAATACAATCGAAGCGGAATTTGAATGCCCGGTAAACTTCAATAGTGCGAGGTCGGAGAGAGAATCTCCATTCAGGTCTAGAGGAGAGATATTTCTTAGGCCCCCAGATGCGGAGATTGAAGTGGCCGAGCCGAAGGTGAGGTTGCCGTCGCCGGTGTTACGGGCGATCGCCACTCCGCGCGGGAAGCTGAGGCTTTTCAGTCCGATTACATCTTCGGTGCCATCTCCGGTCATGTCAGCTGCGAGCAGTTCGTCTGGGGCGAAGCCGGCATCCTGTAGCCTCTCCGCTCGCAGCTTACCGCTGCAATCATTTTGAAGGATGCGGATATTGCCATTGTACGAGTAAGCGGCGTCTGGAAATCCGTCGCCATTGCCATCGCCGGTCTTGCCCAGGATAACTGCCTGGCTTCCAATGTTGCATTGGCCTTGAAAGGAAGCCATGCCATCTCCATAGGCCAGCTTGCCTTCAAAGAGTGTAGGATTGCCACCGGGGTTCCTAATTCTTGCGCCGAGAATGTCCTCCTTCCCGTCCAGATCGAAATCTCCTGAGGTGGCGGTGAAGAACATCTCGATGGCTGAAGGGACTTGGACAAAATCAAGACCGTTCCCGGAGTTCAAGAAAGTGACGAGTGATGATGGATTGTTCTCGAAGCTCGTGGTCACGAAGTCGATATGACTATCTTGGTTCGTGTCGATGAAATAGCCGTTAAAGCCAGTAGAAATGCCCAAGACTACAGGTGCTGACCAGGACAGGTTCCCACTTCCATCGTTGAAACCCGGTCGAAGTTCTGGAGTTAGGGTCTGTGAATTGTAGGCTACCGCATCCAGATGGCCATCGCTGTTCAGATCGACGATGGCGAACTCGCCAATTCGCTGCGTTGTGCCTACAAGACAATACACTATCGGATCAACATAATTCCCGAAGCCGTCATTGCGACTCACGATGACGATAGACTCTGAGGACGGTGTAGCCTGTGCGACCAGGATCAGCTCGAAGTGGCCATCAGAGTCTAGGTCTGCAAGTTTCACGAATTGGTAATTTTCATAGAGGGGGGCTAGCCCCTCGATGGTGATGTGGACCGATTGCCAGTCATTGTTGCCCAAGTTCTCCCAGACTACGGCGGTGTTGGAACTGGCAGAGACGATGTCTGGGTCACCGTCCCCATCGTGATCGACGATCTCAAAACGGGCTCGGATGCTTGGTCCACGATAGGATTCAGTGAACTTGCCACCATTGTCGGCCGTAAAAATGACAAGTTCATCTCCGGCGATTGCAATCAGATCAGAGATGTGGTCGCCATTGATATCTTCAAAGCTGAAGTCAGTGATTTGTGAGCTTTGTCCTGATCCTGATGGAGCGATGGCGGCATGGTCAAACAGGTACGTCGGCTGCTCTTGCTCCAGAACAATGATTCCGAGATCGGTGACCGCATCGCGGCTGGTTGATGTTGAGGCGCTTCGGCCAACAAACCGGTCGATCCCATTATCGAAGTAGACAATTGCCTGGATTGCTGTGACGGGGTCCGTCGTGTTGATCTCGATCTCGAAGCGTCCGGTTCCGTCGGTCATCGTAGAACTTCTGTCGGTCAACTCAACAAGCGCGCCTGGGACGCAATCCCCACTCGGTTGCTGAACATATCCGCGAACGGTGGTGGAAAACTGTGCGCCAAGGACGCGCAACGTATGGACGCCGGCTGCGCCTGCATTCATAGCGATGATCGTGGCGTTTCCGGGTGACACGCCTTCGACCACACCTTGATCGGTCACTGATAAGACGGTTGGATTTGAGCTGCGGTAAGTTGTTCCCTCGGCTGCAGTCTGTGCAGGTTCTTCATCACCGTTGGGCGGTGTGACGAATGTCGAGACGGCCATCAGATCACCGATAGCGAGGGTTTCTGGGCCTGCGATACGCACGGATTGGATGAACCCCGCGGGTGGGGTATCGCTAAAGGTGAGTGAATCAACAAACAGAGTTTCGCCCTGGACTAGTCGAAAGAAGCCGCTAGATGCATATTGGCGTGTGCCGTCAGGCTTTCTGCCGATTGCAAATACCCGAAGTAGTTCGTCTCCTTGGAGATCACCATCCTGGTCGATGAGTGTGATGCTCGGGACGAGAAAGCTCCCGTCCGGGTTGGGGTAGACCGTCTGATTGCCGATGGTGACAGTCCAGGTTTCATTGAGTCGATCAACCTGCGCATCGACCTGAGAACAGAGAAGAGTGAACAGGCAAGTGAGGACGATGACGTGTTCTAGTCGAGGGGTTTTCATTGGGTTAAGTTCTCATGGACCAGGAAGAGTCGGGAGCTTGTATCGCTTTGGATGATGTCGAGATCCCCGTCATGATCCAGATCGATGGCGACGATGTCCCAGTCCTCCGACTCGACGAAGGATCCTGAATAGACTTGTTCGGAAAATCCATTCCCGGTGGCTGTACTCGTGATGGCGGCGATGCCCCGCAAGCCGGCCCTCGCCACGAAATCGAGGCTCCCGTCTAGGTTGAGGTCCGCAATGCAGAGCGAGTCCTCATCAGCGGTCAAGACAGCCTCGACCTCTTCTCCGAGAAGAAAGCCTGATCCGCTTCCGTAGTAGATCGTGATACCCCCGGATTTTCCAATGTACGACGGTTCCGCGATGATCAGGTCGACAAAGGTGTCCGTGTTGACGAATGCAGGTTCAAACGCCGGGTTTGGGGCTAGTGTAACGGGTCCAATCAGTTCCCCTTCAGAGAAAATCAGAGGAGTCGTCTGCATGAGAACGACCAGGTGATCTTGTCTTAGGACCAAGAGATCGATGTCCCCATCCCCGTCAAAATCTCCGTGCCGAGCTCGGCCCCTGATGTCCTCCGACACAAGTGAGCTCGCGACTTCCTGGAAGTCGAAACCGTCTATCTGGGTGAACACACGAACTGTGTCTCGATCGATGAGAATGAGCTCATACGCTGGATCTTGATCCAGGTTAACTGCAGCAAGACCAGCGGAGCTAGAAATATTGCCGATTGGTATGGCGTTAACCTTGAGTAGGTTCCTGGATCCGTCGTTCTCCAAGAACTGGATCGAATCGTCCGCGGACGATGATGTCCTCTGTAGGAGAACAGCATCAAGCATCGAGTTGCCTGTCAAATCCACGACGCAGAGGTCGGAAATCTCCGATCCTCCTATGCTCGTCACCGGCCCGAGCGCGAGAGTTCGATCGCCATTGCTCGTTGCAACGACGACAGAACGTGGAGAGTTGCTCAGGATGACGACTTCTTCTGCCCCATCGGCATCCATGTCAGCCGGTACCATCTCGCTAGCGGCGACATTCAGGTCCATGATCGCCTCGTTGCGCATCCCACCGGCTTGGTTGTTCTGCAGGATCCCGAGCCCTCGTCTGTTCCAAAGAACAGCATCGCGGAATCCGTCACCATCGACATCGCCCGTCTCTCCGTTTCGGTAGAAGGGGTCAAGTCCGAGATCGGTCTGGTCCTGGAAGGAGCCGAATCCGTTCCCGTAAGCCAGAGTCAGGTCATACAAGAACTGACTGCGATTGAGATTCCAATACTTTGATCCCAGGATATCCGGGATTCCATCGCGATCGAAGTCCCCGGATGCCAGTGGATTGTTGGTTTCAACAATCGATGGTGCCTGAGTGAACGTCAGGCCGTCACCGAGGTTGAGAAACGTGACAAGCTCGGAACGTGGGAAATTGTCCGAATCCGAGGTCACGACGTCGAGATGGCCGTCGTCATTCGTGTCAACGAAGTGAGCGCTGGGATAGAGGGATTGTGGCCCGCTCAACGGGGCCGGTCCAATCCAGGTTAGGCTTCCACCTCCGTCGTTCAATCCGACCCAGAGTCCGCTCGTTGTATTCCCAAAATAGGCGAGGACGTCGATGTTCTGGTCACCGTTGATGTCTACGAGTTCCAGTTCGTCCAACGGTCGTGTGAAGCCGGTCAGCGTAAACTTGATCGGGTCGACATATCCATTTCCGTGATCGTTACGAGCCACGGCGATCACAGGGTCCGGGCCGTTGAATGTTGGCTGCACGAACACAAGCTCCGGATAGCCGTCTCCATCGAGATCCTTGGATTCCATGAACTGGTATTCTTGGAAGAGATCGAGTCCTTCAATGGGGGTGAAGCCGAGTTCCCACTTGCCGTTCCCCTGGTTTTCCCAGTGGAGTTCATGATTGTGGGCGGCAGACACAATGTCCTGATCGCCATCGAGGTCGTAGTCTGCGACAGTGATACTTGCCAGGGCACCGGAAAAATCCCGGAAGGTCTCAGTGAGCTTCCCGACATTATCTGCAGTCCAGATTGTGATCTCTTTGCTTCCAAGAACGATGAGGTCGGTGATGTTGTCACCACTGATGTCTTCGGCCTCGACGTCGAGGACCTCCTCGTTTGTGAGGACGAAGTCGAAAGGGTCAATGAAGGCATGGTCGAATAGATGCGTGGGTTGTTTCGGTTTGAGAACGATGATCCCGACGTCGGTGATTCGGTGCGGCACGACAGGGAGCGAAGCACTCCGTCCCACGTACTCGTCCATGCCGTCGGAGAATGACGTGGTGGCTTGAATGGTCTCTAGAAGTTGCGAGGAAGTGACCTGAAATTCGAATCTCCCGATCAAGTCGGCTACGGTCGAACTACCGTCTGTGAACTGAACACTAGCGCCTGGAGCGGAGGCGCCATCGGGGAGTTGAACGAATCCCTGAATCGTCGTGGTCGTTTGCGTGCCCATGACCCGAACGGATCGAACTCCCGCAGCCCCTCCATTCATCGCAATGATCGAGACGCTTCCGGGAGCAAGTGCTTCGAGAAGGCCGTTCTCGTCCACCGTGACAATGGTGGGGTTGGAGCTCCGATAGGTTGTGCCCTGGTCTGCTGTCTGTGCGGGCTCTTCGTCGCCGGTTTGGAGTGTGATGAATGTGGAGACAGGTGCCATTTTTACGATGGTCAGTTCAGATGGCCCTTCAACTCGGATGGACTGAACGAATCCGACTGGTGGGATATCGCTGTAGATAAGGGCATCCACGAAGTAGGTTTCGCCCTGGACGAGGCGGAAGTGGGTGCTCGCTGCGTACTGGCGGGAACCGTCTGGCTTGCGACCAACGGCAAAGACCCGGATCAGCTCGTCGCTCTGCATGTCGTTGTTGTTGTCAACAACAGTGATGCTCGGCACGAGGAAGCTGCCGTCTAGGTTGGCGTACACTGTCTGATTGCCGATGGTGACGGTCCAGGATTCGTTGAGTCGATCAACCTGCGCATGAGCATGAACGCAGATTAGAGTGAGGAGGCAAGCAAAGAAGGTTCCAGGAACTAGTCGAGGATTCTTCATCGGGTTCGATTCTCATGGATCAGGAAGAGTCGGGAGCGCGTATCGCTTTGGATGATGTCGAGGTCACCATCAAGGTCCAAGTCTATGGCGACGATATCCCAGGTCGTCGGTTGTGCTCCGTGCCTGAAGGATCCTCCATAGTCCTGTTTGGTGAACCCGCCCCCGTCGGACGTGTTTGTGATCACGGCAATGCCTGTTCTTCCGATAAAGGCAAATAGAGTCGACCCGGTGGCCGCTGTGATATCGAGGGCTCCGTCGAGATCGAGATCGGCAAGGCAAAGTGTATCTTGACCCGCTAGGACTTCCGCTTCTATTGTCGCGCCCGGTACAAATCCGGATGGACTTCCATGGTGAATGATGATGTTGCCAGGGTCGTCCGGTGTCCCCGGTTCGGCAACGACCAAGTCCGAGAACATGTCAGCGTTGATGAAACCGGCTTCGAACTCCGATAGGAGGGTGGTGGGGCCGACCTGATCCACTTCCTCGAAGTTCAGGGGACTTGTTTGCGCGAGGAGCACTACCATGCCACCTAGTCTCCCAGTGGCGAGATCAGTGTCTCCATCACCGTCGAAGTCACCGTGGCGAACTGGCCCCACAATGTTGGGAGCAAGTGAGATTTGAACTTCCTGGAAGTCGAAGTCGTCGGTCTGTTTGTACACGCGAACAATACCGCGGTCGATGACAATGAGTTCGTAGGCCGGGTCTTGATCCAGATTGGCTACAGAAAGGCCATCTGGGCTAATAAACGGCTCTACGATCGGCATCGAGCTGACGTGGAGAAGGTTCCCGGAGCCGTCGTTCTGGAGGAACTCGATCGAAAGCGCCGTTGGGGAGGATGTTCTCTTCAGGAGAACGGCGTCGAGCATCGAGTTGCCCGTCAGGTCCACGACGCAGAGTTCGGAGAGCTGGGTACCACCGACGCTCGTGGTCGGGCCAAATGTTAGTGTCCCGTCTCCGTTGTTGGTGGCGACGACCACGGATCGGGGAGAGTTGCTCAGGATGACGAGATCGTCTCCGCCGTTACCATCCATGTCAGCAACGACCATCTCATCCGCGGCGACATTTGCATCAAGGACCTGCTCCGTACGCATTTCACCTTGCCGGACGTTTTGAAGGATCCCGACATGGCTAAGGTTCCAAAGAGCGACGTCGAGGAATCCATCGCCGTCCACATCACCGCTCTCGCCGCCAAAGTTATAGTAGTGCATTCCTAGGCTGACCTGTCCCAGGAATAATCCGAGCCCGTCCCCGTAGGCAAGGGTGCTCTCAGATAGGAAGTTGCTGCGATTGATATTCCATAGCTTCGAGCCAATGACGTCTACGTTGCCATCGCGGTCGAAATCGCCGGAGGCTAATGGATGGAGGACATCTACGAAGGATGGCACTTCTGACAACGTCAGACCATCTCCGATGTTGAGAAACGAGACGAGGTGTGCACGTTGACTATCTTCATGGCTTGACGTCACGAGATCGAGGTGGCCGTCGTTGTTGGCGTCCTCGAGAAAGGCATTGGAACGGAGTCCGAGAGGAGCGTTGAGTTGCACCGGATCCGCCCAAGTTAGGGCCCCGCCCCCGTCATTGAACCCGATACGAAGCTCTGGCGTGCTGGAGACTCCGAAATACGCGACGACATCGAGGTTCCGATCTCCGTTGAGGTCTGCTAGACCGAGATCGTCCATTCCACGTAGAGTAGTGCCAGGCAACTCGTACTCGATTGGATCAACATATCCTTGGCCATTGTCGTTGCGAGCCACAGCGACGACTTTCGGCTGATTGGTAGATCTTGTTGTTGCGAACACGATTTCCGGAAAGCCATCTCCGTCAAGGTCTCCTGACTCTACGAACTGGTACTGGTGGAGCGGATCGAGCCCTTCGATGGGGGCGGAGACTCGGACCCAAGTGCCGTTGCCCTGGTTTTCCCAACGGCGATCGTGGGAGACAACATCCCGATCGCCATCGAGGTCGAAGTCCGTTACCGTGATGGATGATGTGGCGCCTGCGCCAAAGTAACTTTCTGTGAGCCTGCCGCCATTGTCCGCGGTCAAAATGTGGAGTGCGGGTAGGAGACTTGACCACGTCCCCCCAAGAACGATGACATCCCTAATGTTGTCTCCGTTGACGTCTCCGAGCTCGACGTCGACGACTGGTCGAGGGGTGCCAAGGCGGGAGATCTCGAGGGTAGCATGATCGAACAGAGGGGGCGGTTGTTTCGGTTCGAGCACGATGATTCCGACGTCGGTCAGTCCGTCCGGAACGACAGGGAGCGAAGCGCTCCGTCCCACGTACTCGTCCATGCCGTCGGAGAATGAAGTGGTGGCTTGGATGGTCTCTAGGAGTCGTGAGGAAGTGACCTGAAGTTCGAACCTCCCGATCATGTCGGCTACGGTCGAGCTACCGTCTGTGAGCTGAACACTAGCGCCTGGAGCGGAGGCGCCATCGGAGAGTTGAACGAATCCCTGCATCGTCGTACTCGTTTGCACGCCCATGACCCGAACGGATCGAATTCCCGCAGCCCCTCCATTCATCGCAATGATCGAGGCGTTTCCGGGAGCCAGTGCTTCAAGAAGGCCGTTCTCGTCGACCGAGACAATGGTTGGGCTCGAGCTCCGATAGGTTGTGCCCTGGGCCGCTGTTTGTGCGGGCTCCTCGTCGCCGGTTTGGAGTGCTATGAACGTCGAGAGGGGCGTCATATCGCCGACAGTTAGCTGAGACGAACCTTCTACTCGCACGGACTGGACGAAGCCTATTGGCGGGATATCGCTGAATTCGAGGGAATCCACGAAGTAGGTTTCGCCCTGGACCAGGCGGAAGTGGGTGCTCGCAGCGTACTGGCGGGAACCGTCCGACTTACGACCTACAGCAAAAACTCGGATGAGCTCGTCGCTCTGCATGTCGTTGTTGTTGTCTAGTACGGTGATACTCGGGACGAAAAAGCTGCCGTCCGGGTTGGCGTAGACCGTTTGGTTGCCTATGGTGACAGTCCAGGTTTCGTCGAGGGATTGGGCGCAAACCGAACCAGTCAGGACGGCGGTGAGTAGGAGAACAGTAGAAGTGACCCGGTTCACGGCAACAGTTCTTAGGAGAAAGAAGGGCGTCGTCGAGGCATGGTGCCCGTGGTCTGGATGTTGGCAGCCGATGGAGGTGTGGATCAATTGACACCTCCGGGGCACGTCTGTCGATCCTCGAGGTTTCGAAGGTAGTCAATGCAGTGATCGCACAAGAATCCGCCTGGTGCTTCAGCAGCTGCCAGACAGATCTGAGGAATGCGGTGGCCACTTGGACGGCCGCGGGCCGGATACGCAGGAGGGCCAGGATGGCAACAGGTGAATGAGTGTGAGAAGATTTCATGTGCGCTAGTTCTGGTGGAGCCGCCAGGAACTCGCGACGCCCTACTCGTGAATACGAATGCAACAGAGTAAAACGAGGTGCGTTCATTGAGGGTGAAGCCCTTGGTAATTTTGAGAATCAGGTCGAAGAAAGTGTGTGCGGATCGCGCACCGATGAGGTGTATGTCGGCGGATGTGGGAGGGTTTTGTTCGATAGGAGTTCCGTTGAAGACAATTGCTTCCGCGTAGGATCGAGCTGTTGCTTCAAAGTACTCCATGTTCTCTGCCCTGACGTATGGATCAAATCTGGGGCCTTCTGGGATTGGTGTGAAGTCCTCGTTGGTGCTGCCATTACCGTTGTCGTTAGGTAGATCTCTGTTCATCGCCTCTTCATTACACGGTAGTGTGGCGCCATCGTCGCTCCCGTCCTCCGGGCCCAGGAGGCTGTCAGGTTCGAGGTACTCACGAGTATGCTTGGCCGGGATCTGACTCGTGCCGAGTGTGACGAATTCGACGAAAGCGGGAGCCGCGATGGTGTTCAAGTCGGCAGCGCCGGAGTCTGCGCCAGCCATTTCATAGACCTTGAGGGTCCTCCTCATCCAGACGGTTATTGTTGGGGATTGGTCGCTAGGAGAATTCTGGCTTGGGTCTGTTCGAACCTCCACGATGTAGTTATCACCGCCATGTGGGCTAGCAGTGAGAAGAACTGATGCAATTCCGCGTGCGTCGGTGACAGATGTCGCCGAATCCAGAACACCATGTTGAGGTTCAGTCCCGCGGTTGTCGTTACCCTCTGGACCGTTCAGGTCGATCGGGTGATTGTCAGTGCTGGGATCGTCAGGGTCGGTGAGTGTCCAGTAGAGTGTCACGCCTTCTACTGGGGGATCGACAGTGGCCTCGATGGAAACTTTCGGGCTTTCTTGCATGATTGAGCTATATACTTTGCCGCCCCTGTTGCGGAATATGTCCGGGAAAAGGTCGTCAACCATGGTTATTCTTGCCGTGCACGGTGATGAGGTAATACCAAGAAGCGAGTCACAGCTCAGTGCGTCTTCCGTGATGGAATACGGGGGGCAAATCCCGCCCCAGCCCGCCTTGGCAATCCCAGAGCCAGGGTCGCTCACGATGACCGACCCATCCTCGACAACCATTCCGCTACCAACGATCCCGAACTTTCCTATGTCGTGATCGAAACTAAGGAAGTAGGAGATGCTTCCGGGTGGCAGGCCCGAAACATTGGGATAAACAACTTCAATCGGAGGATCGAATTCGGTTCCAGCGGGCTGAATAGTCCAAGCAAACGGAGGCGAAGCGCCGTCGGGCATCGGCATCGGGATGTCGTCAGCATGGACTTGATTGACGGAGAGTGGAATCGGATCGTTCGGATCGACCGTTTCTCCATTGATCTTCGTCCTAGCCCGCACGGTCATCTTGAACCCATCGAGGCCGGGAATAGTGAGGATGGTGTTCCTGCGGCCATCGTATAGCTTTACCGGGCTGGTAAGGGGTGGAAGCCGAACGGGAAAAGAGAGTGTGTTCTCCGCATTTGGGATTAATATGACCTCATATTCGAGGCCCGGGAAGGACATGGTCATGCCGCGCGTCTGAC
>JAJDCM010000312.1 GCA_029260825.1 Planctomycetota bacterium
GGAAGGCGTGAACGATCTTCAGCTGGCCACCCTTCTGGCCGAAGCCTATGTCCAGGGAAAACTCTCCGACAAGAAGAGTCAATCCGTCTACACCGTCGTTGTGACCAAGTGCTCAACTTGCAAGGAAGCCACTGTCCTTACGGACGAAGGAAGAGCTCCCGTTGACGAGAAGGCCCTGGAAAGAGTGCTCTGTGACGCAGAGGTCATCGACCTTACCGAGGAAAAACAAGTCAAAGAGAGTGAACGTGAAATTGACCGAGCAACCCCAGAGTCGATGAGAGACAGGGTTCTGGCTCGAGACAGTAATCGATGCAAGTGTTGTGGTCGAACAAGGAGCCTTAACGCTCACCACATTCATTTCCGGGGAAGGGGAGGAAGAACCCCTCTGTCAAACCTCATTTCCCTCTGTGCAACTTGCCACAGCCATGTCCACGAAGGCTTCCTCACCGTAAAAGGAGATGCTGGTAGCCCCGTTTTCCTCAATCTTCGGGGCCACAGAATCCAACCCGATTACGAAACCACATCAACGACAATCGGTTCAACATGATCAACGGGAGGGAAGCAGACAGTCTTATGGCCTGCCTCCCTTTCGGCTTTCTCATGGACGTTTCTGCCCTCACTAAACTCCGAAGACCATAAAAAAAAGGAGAGGGGCAAAAAGCCTCTCTCCTTTCTTAAAGTCACGATTTTTCAGGCACAACACATCCGTCACACCATCTTGTGTCGAAGATGATTACTTTCGTTAGTTCACCAGTTCGATCCCGGTGGCGACGAAGATCTTGGAACTCGCCGTGCGGTCATAGTAGCCGCGAAGAGTAATCGAGCTCGCGAACGGAAGAAGGCTGAACAGACGAGTTCTTGAAATGCCCGTCACCGAACCCGTGGTTGACCTCACTGCGATTCTGATTTGCTTTGAGGCGAACACGGTCAGGGTGACAAGTCTTTCCAGCCCAAGGACCGTTCCATCACCAGCCAGCTTGAAAGTGAAGTTCTCAATGTCAATATCGGTGACAATCTCACCCTCAAATTCCTGCCCTTTAACGAAGAGGTATCGGGAAGCGAATCGGTCAAATTCCTCGACCTGGGGGTGAGTGGGAACCGGTACATCGATGCCGAGCGGGTTTGGCTGGGTCGACTGAGGGTTGAAGGCGCCAAAGAGGACGACCGAGCTACCTCGACGAAGTTCCGTGACCGGAACCGGAAGGATACCGTCCACGAACGCGCTGATGTTTGTGGTGCTCACGGAAAGATCATTGAGTCCCAGAGACGATCCAAGATTTTCGACTCCAAACACGGATGCATGGAAGTCACCATTGGCATCAGGAGCCTCGGTGAGGGTCCCGTACAAGAACTGGCTCCTGACCTCAACCGTCGAAGCCATGAGCATCTCGGTGTGCTCTCTCTCCGGAGCTACTTGGAAGTTGAATCCACCGCCAGAAGTCCCGGTTCCACCGTTTGAACTCCGGGTTCTCGGAGCTGGGTTCGGTCCCACGCCCGCGAGGAAGCCTTCGACCTCAACCATCATACCGACCGTAAGCTCGGTCGCCGGAGCGGTGAGCTTCTGGCTTTCAAAATAGACGCGAGGAGCACCCGAGAGAAACTGCATCGGCACGGTTTCGAGTCCGGAGGGGACCGTATTCAGGTCATCATCTTCCACGTCGGTGATGAACAGATCCCACTCGGTGGCCCCATTCGCATTCTCGTGAACATCAACGATGACACCTTCGATCTGAACCGAGTTGCGACCATTGAAACCAACATTGTCGGACTCAATCGTCGTTGCCGTTATGCTACCGTCTCCACCAACAACAGCTTCGATTTCAACGTGCTCACCCAGCACTGCGGTCAAGGCACCACGTCCCTCACCAAGGGTGCGGGGCAGATCATCCGAGGGAATTGCTACCGTCGTCTGACTGACCTGAACGGGGAAAGTAAGATGGGAAGCATCCGAGCCATTTGAATCCGGTCGCTGGGCAGCCACCATGAGCTCAGCTCCTCCGTTGCTCACGCCGGTCACTTCACCATCGAATTCCTCGATCGTCAGGAACTCACCCTCACAGAGGCATCGACCGAAAACTCGGGGCTCAAAGGCACCACCACCGGCAAGAGCGAGATTAATCGTTGCCGGAAGGTCAACCGTGAGCTGGAGAACTGATGCTTCCCCGCCCGTGACAACCAGCGGAGAGCGAATCGGAACCTTGATCGTTCCGGTCGGAGGATTCGCAAAGAACTGACCCGAAGGAAGAGTGACGAGAGGATTCTCGTAAGTGATGTCGATCGAAGAATAAGTTCCCGCGGGAAGATCCATCTGCCCGAGAATATGTCCTTCGTTTCCACCACCATCAAATTCATAAGTGACGGCAAGAACACTGCTACCAAACGGGCTGAAAGACGACTCGAAACCATCGGGGCCGAAGATTCGCAGATCCGTGATCGTGAATCCAAAAGCTCCGAGGGTGGTATCCGAGCTGCTCTCCAGCACAACGGTGGTGGTGCCATCAGGCTCCATCGTGGGCGTGGCCGTGAAGGAACCACTGCTGCCACCATTGCTACATCCGTGCAGTGCAAGGGTGAGCGCCATGAGCGTCCCCAAGCCGACTAGACTCCTAATGAACATGCCTAACACTCCTTTTCTCCGATTCGAATCGTGACTTGATTCATTTGTATGCATCGCCTGTTACCTTTTCCATGTCGCCAGATCGGCGACTACTCTCCTATCCCGCATGAAGGGAACGAGATCAGACGAGTCCAAGTGACCGTCGAGAAAAAGAGGGGATGAACTTTAGGAAAGAACCTGGCGATTCCGGGTCCTGCCGGGGAAATGGGCATCCGGGCGTTCTTTTTTCTGAACACCGCCTCAAAACTTCCCGGTTCAACAATCCCGGATAAGGGAAATCCCTCAAAATAAGTTCGCTCCCAACCGCGAAGTAGATATGAAGGTTAGACCTCTCCCCCGAATCGTTTCCCGGATCCAGACCCCATGGGCCCCCCTTTGCTCCCTGGTGAAACGGACAGATTCAGAGGCTGGGAGGGATTACCTGTGGTATCGATCAAAAGAAGAAGCAGTCAACGCTCTACTCTTGCCGGATTTGCCGCCCTCGTGCTGGCCTTCGGGACTCCATGCAGTCCTCTCCTCGCCGACGAGCTCAGCCTTCTCATCACCACCGATGGCACGGCTCAAATCGGCTCACGAATCCTGGATGACGAGGAAATCCTCCTCTTCAAGCCAGGCCACCCACTCCCCATGACCGAGCTCCTCAGTCATGAAGCCTGGGGAGTTCTTCTCGGCGATCTCGATCGGGATGGCTCTCTCAACGACACCCCAACGGAGGTTGATGCCCTCATTCCTCTTGTCGACAGCTCTCGAGGGATCTCGGTGTTCGACCTCGCCCTTTCCTTTGACACCGACCGAATCCTCCTGGATGGAACTCTTGTCAGTGACGGGGACATCATCCGACTCAATCCGGATGGAACGATCACGTTTGTCTACAAGGAGCAACGAATCGCAGGTGCCTTGAACACGTTTCAGGACGTGGACATTGACGGCGCCGCCCTTCTCCCGGACGGCGGACTGATCTTTACCCTGGCCCAGGAAGTGGTGACGCTTTCACCGGCTCTTGCCGCCCAAAACGGAAACTCCCCTCTTCTTTCCGACCATATCGTGTTCGTTCTGCCCGTCGGAGCCAACGCCGCAAGAATCCGACACACCGAAGCCGAAATCGTCGCTCTCGCCAACAACGCGCTTGGCACATCCTACGCGAGTCTGATCGACGTCCAGGGACTCGAGGTCGATCCCACCTCTTCAGGAGACATCCTCTTCACGACCGGGATCCACACCGTCCTCGGAGCCAGCACGGTGATCAGCACCCGAAACGGTGGATCCATCGCCACCGTCAACGGCATGCCGCTTACCCCCGAACTCTTCGGCTTCGCAGAAGGTGAAGATCTCAACTCGCTTGCCTTGATCGCAGCGGAGACCCTCCCCCTTCACCTGGGTGTCGACTCCCGGACCATTACCCCCTGGTTTGGAGAAAAGGTAGAGCTCAAGGTACGAGGAGGAACCCCGGGTCGACAGGGTCGCATCCTGGCATCGGAGCTGGTTGGCCTCCACGTTCCCGCCCGGGAGCAAGATCGACTCGCCGGAGCAGGAGCTCTGTTCGTCGACCCGGCAAGCCGTCTTTTTCAAGCTTCCGTGCGGTCAAAGCGCAACCGGTTCACGTTTGACTCGACCGGATCTGCCGCATTAAGCCTGCGAGTTGGATCGGATCTTTGGAATGCAAAGATCATCCTCCAGGCGGTTGAAGAGGGCTCTCGCAATGTCAGCTACCCGGTCTCCGTCGAATTCCAGGGTCCGAGCTTCTGACCGAAGGCGGTTGTAATCAGAGCGGTGATCCAGGACACTGAACGCATTCATGGGTGAAACCAGCCAAACACGAAGGATCTGCGGGATCTGGCTGCTTCTGATCGCAGCTGCCGTCCTCCCCTACCTCAACGCTCTGCGCTGCGGGTATGCGTACGACGACATCAACCTCATCGACCGCGACAAGACCCTGGGAACTAGCCTGGCATCCATCGGTGAGCTGTTCCTGGAGGATTACTGGACCCCCACGTTCAAGAGTGGACTCTACCGCCCTCTTACAAAGGCGACCTACGCCGCCGAGCGGTTCTTCCTCACGAATGAGGCGTGGATTCACCATCTGACAAACATGATCCTTCACGCTGCCGTGACAGTGCTCCTCTTCGGACTTGCCCGCAACCTCTCCATCCACCGGACTCCCGCCCTCATCGGAGCTCTCTGGTTTGCCGTTCACCCTGTGCACACCGAAGTCACAACGAACATCGTCGGACGTGCCGACCTCTTTGCCACCCTGAGTCTCCTGGCCGCTTTCCTTGCCCATCGAAGAATGCACCGCAAGGGGAGTCTCGGAACTCTCTGGCTACCGGTCGTGTTGTTCTTCCTGGGGCTACTTTGCAAGGAGATTGCCGCCACTTTTCTTGGCGTGGTGATCGTGAATGACCTCCTGCAAAAGCGGGCAAAGACCCTCCCTCTTGTTCTTCTTGCCTATCTCATTCCCTTCGGCTTCTTGTTTGTGCTGCGGTTTGTCGCCACGGATCGTTGGTTTCCCGATCCTCCGTTTTTCATCAACAACCCGCTCATTGACGCCACTCTCTTTGAACGCCTGATCACCACCCTCCACACTTTTGGACTCTCGGTGTTCCAGCTCCTGTTTCCCATCTCTCTTTCGGCCGACTATTCATTTCGAGCCATCGAGCCCTTCAGCAACCTCTTTTCCCCCGCACCCCTGCTTGGCCTGATGGCTACTGTGGGATGCCTGGTTGTCATCCTCAGGAACCGAAAATCAAAACCTGCCTGTCTCACCGCGGCGTTCTTTTTCATCCCGTACGGCATCGTTTCGAACGTCGTGTTCCTGATCGGCACCATCTACGGGGAGCGACTTCTCTATGTGCCATCGGTCGGAAGCGCCCTTGCCCTTTCTCTTCTGGTTTCCCGGTACATGCCCCTCACCGGACGAAGAAAGGCTGCCTTCTCGGTTGGTTTGGTCTCGGTTCTCTGTCTCTTTGCCTTCAGGACGACCCTCCGCAACGAGGTGTGGATGGACGAGGTCACCCTCTTTGCCGACACGATCAAGAGGCGCCCAAAAAGTGTCAAGGCCCACTTCCTTCTGGGCCAGGCCTACCTACGACACAGCCAGGTGGAGGAGGCTCGGAGGGCTTTTTCAACAACCATCGTTCTTGATCCAACCTACGAGCACGGCTACCTGGCCCTCGGCCGGATCGAACTCGAAAAGAAGAACCTCGATTCCGCGAAAGAGCATTTCAAACTGGCGTGGGATCATGCGGATACCCCCGACATGGCCGCCCGAGCCGCCTGGAGATTGGGAGCCACTTTCGTTCTTCAAAGAAACCTGGAAATGGGAGAGGTGTGGTGCCGCCGGGGCCTGCAAAAGGTGCCCGACCATGCCTTCCTCCACGAAGATCTCGCTGCCATCCTCGCCCGTGGAAATCGATACTCGGAAGCGGCAAGCCACCTTCGATCAGCCCTTCGAAAGGACCCGGATAACCCCCACCTGAAGAAGAAGCTGGAGAAGATCTATCAACAGGCTCAGCGGGCGAGAGAATAGAAGGCCCCTCCCATCCGGCCCGCAGGGGAGCACACGCAATCGGGGAAGCAAAAGTAGTGGCCAAAGACGGTGAGCCGTAAGCCGAGTTCTGTCCCTCCTCCTGCGAGGAGGTGTGACCATTTATCTAGGATCGCCGTTGCCGACGACCTCAAACGACCTACCCGGAAGTAGTCCCGGCGAACCAGGACAAAGAGACGGGCCGCCTCATCCTTCCCTATTTGGTCTTTCTCCGAGTGGGGTTTACCGAGCCAGGAGAGTCACCTCCCCTGCTGGTGAGCTCTTACCTCACCGTTTCACCCTTACTGAACCGAGTCAGGCCCGGACCAGCGGTCTACTTTCTGTTGCACTTTCCCTACCCTTACGGGCGGTGGGCGTTACCCACCACTCTGCCCTGTGGAGCTCGGACTTTCCTCAGGATGACAGGCACCCCGCGGCCACACCGTCACCGTCTTTGGCCGGGCGTAGGGTAGCACGCAAAAGAGAATTGAGACACGGAAGGGCTTCGGGGAAGGGAAGAGGCTCGAAAAAGGCACCGGCACTGGAGACGAGGGAGCAGTCTTGCTCCGGGGCCCTTCAGACAGAAATGTCTTCTGGTAGGTACAAGATTCTATTGCAGAACTTGCACTGGATGAGGGAGTCGCTTTTCTTGACCAGGGTCAGTTCATGCATGGTGATTTCCATGAAACAGCCCTGACATGTCTGATCAATGACCGACGAGATGCCCGAGCCACTCCTGGCTCCCAGAATCTTGTTGTAGAGATGCAGGGCTTCCGGCGGGATTTCCTCCGCCTTGTGGTCCCGAAGGCTCCGGTGATTCTGAACCTTCTTTTGCATCTCGGCAAACGTGGTCTGGGCCTCGGCTTTTCCCTCGTCGTACTCTTTTTTGGCCGCAGCGAGGGTTTCTTTTTCGGGCCCCATCCCTCTCCGAGTCTCCTCGACTTCGGTCATCAGGGCCAGAACTTCGTCTTCCACCAGAGAGTTGTCGGCACGCAACCCCTCGATCTGATGCTTGAAGGTGTCGAAGTCGCGGTTGGTTTTGACCGCATTGAGCTGAACCTCGATCTTTGCCATCTGCTCTTCACGAGAGGCAATGTCGAGTTCCTTTTGCTTGATGAGAAGCTCTTTTTCGCGGATCTTTGCTTCGATCTGCTCGACAACAGCCTTGGCTTCAAGGTAGTTGCGTTCGCGGGCAGCCATCCAACCCGGCTGTGCCTTCGCTTCAGCCTCGAGCTTGACGAGCTCCTTATCCAGAGACTGGAGCGAAACGAGCTTTGCTAAAGTATCTGGCACCAACAAGTGATGTCCTCCCGGACGTTGCGCGATCTCTGTCTTGAGCCCTTCGGTGAAAAGCTCACAACCGACTGTCATCCCCCTGGAAGAGGGACGCGTATCGTACAATCTACACGAACCCGGATGAAGAAAGAACCATCCGGGTTCGCGGAGCATACTCTATCCGAGATCAGGGACTCACATAGTTGTCCAAAAAGCCCTCGAGCTTCCGGCTTCTCACCGGGTGCTGCAGCTTTCGAACGGCCTTCGCTTCGATCTGGCGAACGCGCTCACGAGTCACCTTGAAAATCCGACCAACTTCTTCCAGTGTATATGTGTAGCCATCGCCAATCCCATAGCGAAGCTTGATGATCTCACGCTCCCTGAAGGTCAGAGTGCGCAGGATATGCTCGATCTTGTCCTTCAGCATCTCGTGGGTGGCCGCCTTGACCGGCGATTCCACCGTATTGTCCTCGATGAAATCTCCAAAGTAGCTGTCATCGGACTCGCCGATGGGTCGATCGAGGGAGATGGGGTGCTTGGAAATCTTCAGGACCCGCTTTGCCTCTTCCACCGAGATGCACGTGGCCTGGGCGATTTCTTCAATCGTTGGCTCACGACCCTTTTTCTGGGTTAACTTCTTGGTGACGTTGCGCAATTTCGTCATCGTTTCGATCATGTGCACCGGAATTCGAATGGTGCGGGCCTGATCGGCGATGGAGCGAGTGATGGCCTGTCGAATCCACCAGGTTGCGTAGGTCGAGAACTTGTAGCCTCGACGATACTCATACTTCTCAACGGCCTTCATGAGACCGGTATTCCCTTCCTGAATCAGATCCAGGAACGACAATCCTCGGTTGCGATACTTCTTGGCAATGCTGACCACCAACCGGAGATTTCCGGAGGAGAGCTTCCTCTTGGCAATCTCATACTCTTCATAATGGTTGTCAATCACCTCGAGACGGCATCTCAGCTTGTGGACTGACTCGAGCGCGAGAAGCTGAAGAGCATCCAGCTTCTTCTGGAGATCCTTGGCTTCGGTGATCGTCCTTTCGGACTTGCGCGCCTTGACGAGAGCAACCTCGGTCCCTACCATCTCGTTGAAGAACTGCTTCAAGCCGAGAATCATGGGGCGAATCTTCTTGATCTGAACCGGAACCTCTTCAAGAAGAATCACGGCTTTTCGCCGTCTAGCAAGAAACCGCTTGATCAGAAACTGCTTTTTCTTGTTCGAGATTTTCTTCCGCGACAAAGCAATGAAGTCTTCTCGCAAGGACTGAAGGAGCTTCTGGAGGGTGGAGATGTTCTCGGGAAGGCGATCTGCCATCTCGATCTTTCCCACGTCTCCACTGGTACTCACCTTCAGGGTTCGATCGAAAGCGAGCTCCCCATTTTGAACCTTGATGAGGATGTCGAGAGCCTCTTCGAAGGCCACTCCCGACTGAAGAAGCTTCTTGCGGAATGCGTTTCGCGATTCCTCGATCGTACGGGCGAGGGAGATCTCTTCCGCACGGGAAAGCAGAGGGATCTCACCCATTTGAGTGAGATACATCCGGACAGGATCGTCGATCTTCTCGCTCGACCCCGTACCATCCGGACTCTTCGTGGTGGTTGATGTGGACCCGGCGGGAGCAGCGGCCTGCTCAGCCTCTCTCTCGGGTAGCTCCGATTCTTCGATGACGTCAACGCCACCCTGATCGAGCAACGCAAGAACTTCATCGATCCGATCCGGAGAAACGACATCCTCCGGAAGAACATCATTGAGTTCTTCGTAGGTTACGTAGCCTTTTTTCTTCCCCACTCGAACAAGCGTGCGAATCTCGTCGTCAAGTCTGTCCCCCTTCAGTGCCTTGTTCATTTACGACTCCTTCTCTACCACACCTTCTTCTATCAACTTCTGCCCGAAGCCGGTCCAGGTAGTCACCCAGGACCCCGTCCCTTTTTCCTTCATCCCCATCTTCATTCAGGACCCGGTTCAATTCTGTCCGGCTTCTGGCAAGGTCATTTTCAGCTCGTTGGCGTCGAAAATATTCGATGCTAGCAGTCACCCGTTCGCGAGACTCATCATCACTTACCGGCTCATCGGCCAATAGCAAGTGCGCAAGCGTACGCGCTTCGGGATCCTCGATCATCAGGGTGACGTCATCTCCTTTTCGACTCCCACCCTGTTCGAGATTTGTTCTTACTGCTTCGAATATCAGCCGTTGGGCTCGAGTCGGAAGTTCAGTGCTTTGGAGGGAATCCACAATTGTGATGGCTTGTTGAGTGAAATTCAGGGCTTCTCGTAGCAGGGCTAACCCGGCCAGCTCTTGGGGAGACTGTCTTTTGACAACTTCTCCTTGGGCTGCCTGCTTGCGGCGCTCGGCCATCCCATCTTTTCTCTGAATCAACCATCCTCTTACAGCACTTTCCGACAGGCTCAACTCATCCGCTACACGCCGTGTGAGAGCGTCCCGAACGAGAAGATCCTCAACGCAACGAACCTTATCCAGACACTTCGCCGCGAGCGTGGCGCGTTCCCTTTCGGAAAGGCGATCGGCTCCGTCGAAGAGATCATCAAAATAGTCTCGGGCTCCCTCAACCCGCCGGCGAAATCCTTCTTCGCCTTCGCTTCGAATCACGTCGCAGGGATCTTGGCCTTGAGGCAACCAGGCGACTCGCACTTCCAAACCCACGGCGAGACAAACTTCCGCTGCGCCATCGACTGCCTTTTTGCCCGACTCGTCCCCATCGTAGAGAAGAACGACCTGGGTCGAATATCGACGCAGGAGTCGTGCTTGGCCTTCGGTCAGCGCGGTGCCAAGACCGGCCACCACACCGCAAAAACCGGCCTGGTGAGCCATCAATACATCTGTATATCCTTCGACCACGACAAGAGGCTGTCCATCCGCCGTGGCTTTCTTTGCCTGCTCCAGAGCGAAAAGGTTTCTTCGCTTCTGAAAAACCGACGTTTCGGGTGAGTTCCGATACTTCGGTTTCGAGTCGTCCAGAACCCGGCCACCAAACCCAATGACTCGACCCAAAACATCGTGGATCGGAAACATCACTCGATTTCTGAAAGGCTCATAAAGACTACCCCGCTCTGACTTCTGAAGCAAACCG
Source organism: Planctomycetota bacterium (assembly GCA_029260825.1). Taxonomy (GTDB): domain Bacteria; phylum Planctomycetota; class JACOTG01; order JACOTG01; family JAJDCM01; genus JAJDCM01. Next base: position 10,515 of record JAJDCM010000312.1, read on the forward strand.
GCCTTCAGTAAAAGCTCTTCGGGGACCGAATTTCTTCTGGCCATGTCCCTCAAAAACTCGAACCCCTCAGGACAAAACCCCAGTCGAAAAGACTCGATGATTTTCGGGGAGAAACCTCGGTTTTCAAAATACTCGCTCGCGCCCTTGCCAAGGGGAGACGCGAGAACCTTTGAGAAAAGATCCCGGGACCAGGTGAGGACCGCCAGGACGTGTTTTTTGTCGCCGGAAGAGAGATGATTGCCGGAATCGGGCGCAGCTGGTTGAAACTGAATTCCGGCACGCTCTGCCAGAAGCTCCGCCGCCTCCATGAACGAAATCTTTTCCTGTTCGATCAGGAACTGAAAAACGTCTCCGTGCTGACCACACGACCAGCAGCGATAGCGCTGACGCTCGGGATCGACATCGAAAGAGGGATTGCTGTCATCGTGGAACGGGCAGAGGGAGAGGAAGCTCTTCCCCTTTTTTTGAAGCTGGAGGTATGAAGAGATCAGATCGACAATGTCAGTTGCCGCCTTAATCTCTGCCAGAGTCCCTTCGGCTACCCGCATCCCGGCTTTGTTCTAACCTCTGGATGACACGACGATGAAAATTGATGAACCGTGTGTTCGTGGGGGGAGATTCGGCTAAAAAGACAGGTTTTCGAGTTCCTTCCACCAGACCTTCTTCGCCAAAGAACTCTTGAATTGCGCGTCTTGATCACCCAGAAGAAGTGCAATTCTACCCAAGCCACGGGAGACTAAGAAAAAGCACCTAACTATACCACCCCCTTTTCCAAGGGTCAAGGGAGAAAGGGAGTTAGAGCGACAAACAGGCTCGACAATTCCGGAGGCGTCAGCTCTTCCGGGCGGCGGGAAATAACCGGCCCCGCAATTTCCTCCACATTGACCCCACGCCCCAGAAAGGACCGGCCCGTCAGAATCGCCCGGAGGGTCTTCCGGCGCTGGGTAAAGATCTGACAGAGAAACCCATCGAGACGAGCGAGGCTCGAAAGGTCAAAAAGAGGCACCTCTCTCCTTTTGATCTCGAGAATCACGGAGTGGACCTTGGGTCTTGGAGTGAACACGTGAGGCGGTACGGGCCGCACCGCTCGGGCCGTGGCCACGAGATCGAGAATGATCCGAGCCGGGCCATAATCCTTCGTGCCCACCGCTGAAAGAAGCCGGTCGCCCAGCTCCCGCTGGGTCATCACCAGAAGCGACTCGACCTCGGGAAGCGTCTTCAAAACCGTGAGAATGATCGGCGTCGCGATCGAGTACGGGAGGTTCGCGACCATCTTCCCCCGGAGCCCCTCCTGCCCGCAGAGAGCCCGGCGAAACTTCTCGACCACAACCGGAGAAAGCTGCCTCTTGCCGCGAAGGATGTCATCACCGACCAGCTCCAGGCCGGGATGCCCCTCCAGGCGTCCTCTGGCGAAACGGAGCATTTCTCTGTCGGTTTCCACGGAAATAACACGGTGGGCCCTTTCGGCAAGGAGACGGGTCAACAGTCCGGGCCCCGTCCCGACCTCGAGCACAACGTCCCTTGAAGTGAGTCCCGCGTCCTTGACCATGGCAAGGAGAAGATTCGAATCCAGGAGGAAGTTCTGACCGAGGCTCTTTCGAAGCCTCTTTCGCTCCTGACGGAGAAACGTCAGGAGCACCTCGATCTCGCCCCTGAGCTTCTCCTTTTCAGTCAAATCCCTTCCTCGGATTCGGTCGGGATGACTTCTCCTTCGAGGGGAATGAGGAGATCGGGATCAATCAGATGCCCTCCCATGTCAGGATCACCGTCAAGATTCAGGTCGGCTTGCTCCCCGGCCTGATCCTGCTCTTCGATCTGCAACAGGCCTGGAAAACGATCGGTCTCGATTCCAGAGATGGTCATTTGCCTGGTCACGAGGAGCCGGGCGTTTTCCTCCTGACAAACTCGAATCAACCCCTCATACGCTGCCGCCACGACCTGGGGGCTTGGATCTTTCAAGGTCTCGACGAGCTTTCGGGATGAAACGTCGGCCGGGAGCCCGGAAAGGAGCTCGGCCGCAAAAACTCGTGTCGCAACCGTGTCCTCTTCGATCATGGTGAGGATCCGGGCAACCACGTCGGCGTCCACATTCTTGGCGCATCGAAACCCGAGCCATCCGTTGAAGTTCGCATCCTCCTCGAGGGAGAAATTCTGACTGACCGCGTTGTCCCGAAGGGTATTGTAGCCGCCGCCCTTGATCACCCGCCCCCGAACCGCCCAACCCCGCAGCGCCCCATCATCCCGAAGGGGGTAGTCGAGAAAGTCAGAAGCTGTCCACTCCCAAACGTTGCCACAAAGATCGTAGCAACCATCCTGGGAGCGCCCACTTTCAAACGTGCCGACCCGGGTGGTGTGCCTCACGCCAAGCTCAAGTGTGTTGCAGCGATTCCGATGAAAAGAATATCCCCATGGATAGCGCACCCGGCGACTCCCGGCCGCCGCCCACTCCCACTCAACTTCGGTGGGCAGTCGCTTGTTAGCCCACAAAGCGTAGGCCTCCGCATCCGGGAATGACACATAGACCATGGGATGGGTGGCGTGAAGATCGTGCAGGAAGAGCTCGTGCCAGAGAATCTGAGCTTGAGGGTGAGCGGCGGTGTGACCCGTCTCCCGGACAAATCGCCGAAACTCGCCCACGGTGACTTCAAACCGATCCAGGAGGAAGGCGGGAATTGAGGATCGCTCTCCCGTACCGGACCCGCGGGCAGTGACTCCGGCGGGGATCAGTGCCATGGAGGCAAAATCCACCGCCGGTGATTCCGGCTCGGTGTGGGGTTCAACCTTGGGAGGAGGACTGCAGCCGGGACAAATCACCCCTGCCATCGAAAGCAAGAGGATCCCCAGGAGAGCGGACGCGTTGAGCCGCTTGACCATCCATCGTGATGACTGGTGGTTTTTCCCCGGCATTCAGTTGACTACTTCCGAAAGGTCAGGGTTGGTCGATGACCAGAATATCGACCCGGCGATTCTTCTTTCGGCCCCCTGGTGAGTCATTGTCCGCAACCGGTCGATATTCACCATAACCGGCGTAAGAAATCCGGGACGAGTCCAACCCGTTCTTGATCATGAAGTCGGCGACAACAAGGGCTCGATTACCGGACAGCTCAAGGTTACCACGGGGATACTTCTTGAGTGTAGCTTCCTGAACAACCGGGACGTTGTCCGAATGCCCTTCCACACGAATCGAGTTCTGGCGTCCGCCAAACCTTGAGATGAGCTGCTTCAAGGTGTCTTGACCATTTTTCTTGATGGTGCTCTTTCCCGTGTCAAAAAGAACCGTACTGGCAACGCTGTACTTGGTTCCTTCCGACGTTCGGGTGATGGAGACCCCAGGAATGCTCGTATCTTCGATCGGAGCTGGAATCGACTCGAGAGCATTGAGCTGATTTTCGAGCCGGGACACCGCGCCCTTGTGCAGGTCACGATCCTTACGAGCCTTGTCGGCGTCTGCGGAGGAAAGGGCCATATTCCGGGCCAGATTCTGATTCTCGGACGAAAGTACCAGGTTCTCTTCCTGCAGGCTGCGAATGACCGCGTCTTGATTTTCGATCATTCCCGCAGCCTTATCGTAGGTCTGACGAGCTACACAGCTCACGAACAGCATGGGAATCACCGCCAAAGACAAAGCGCACCTGATTCGAGGAGCTATTTGCATCACGTCATCCGTCCTTTCCAGGGCGCTCGCACGGACCCGCCCCCCCAATTGATAAAAACCCAAATACGCAATCAACATATGCGATCAATACGCAGAAGCTCATGGATCGGAGATCGTATGAAAGGCATTAGGAACTCAGAATCTGAGCTCGAATCCTCGCAAGAAGATTGCCGACCGCCCGACAGCTTTAGCGAGGCAGTGCAGCGGCTCCTTTTTCAGGCGCCGCTGCACCCCATCGATATATTTTGCACTACTGCTCGACTTTATTCGCCGAAAATTCCGTTAAAGAACTCAGCAACACCCTCGGTCACGCCGTTCGTTTGATCCGAGAACAAGCTGATGGCAACAAAGACTCCATAAAAGAGAATCAAGGAGCTCATCACCATGATCGCGACGAAGAAGGGATTCCCAGCCTTGGCTTCTTCAGCCCTGGCTCGAATCTGAGTTCCACGACCCGTGGTTCTGCGAACTGCAGGCCCACCCGTCGCAAACTCATCGCTGCCCATATCGGCAGTGCCCAGATCATCGTCGAGAGTGTCTTCCGAGATTTGTGCCGTGGCCATGCCGATTTCATCGTCATCGCCAAGGTCCAGATCATCGTCTTCGTCAAACACCAGATCCTCAGCCAAAGTGTCGGCACTGGCGTCATCTGAGTCGAGATCGAAGTCAAGCGCTCCGGTATCTCCGCCGTCACCTTCCTTTTTCATGAGGCGTTCCACGTCCTCGCGACGAAACTTCATCTTGTCTTCGTCACGAAAAGCGCGAATGTCTCCTTCGGAGACCAGTCTCTTGAGTTCGTCCTCGCGGAGCTTCAGCTCAGCAAGGGCCTTCTCAAACGAATAGAAATCGTCGTCCTTCTTCTTATCCAAGGAACGTCCTCCTTTTCCCAGAAGCGTTCTATTTGGCAGGGATTACTGCCTGGTTTTTGTTGCGGAGCACCCGTAGACCGGGCCAAATCGGCCCGAATCTAGCACAGCTGCCGGGCTTGGAGCAACTTCTTTCCATTGTTTTTCCCCCCTTCCTTGATCGGAAGCCAAACCCGATCTGAAGTCGCTCTCGAGCAGGCCCTGGAACCGGGAGTCGATCTGAATTCAAATACGCCTCAAATCGTGAATTGAGCCACTTCTGGAGCATCTTCACGAGATCTTGGGATTCGCAGGCAGATCCGAGCCCGATCCGGTCTGGGCTGGGGCCAGGGGAAAAGTCAGGGTAATCCGGGTTCCCTTCCCGACCTTTGAATCGATATCGATGGATCCGCCGTGGTTTTCAACCACGATGTGATAAACGATCGAAAGGCCAAGCCCGGTGCCCTCTCCCCCCTCTTTTGTCGTGTAAAAGAGATCAAAGACCCGCTCGAGCTGGGTCTCAGACATGCCGCACCCGTTGTCCTGGATCGCCACGTGGGTCCCCCGCTCGTCTTGAGAAAGGGAGAGTTCTATCTTGCCGCCCTGTTCTTTCCCTTTCAGGGCGTCAACTCCCCCCTTCGGGGCGTCAACTCCCCCCTTCAGGGCGTCAACTCCGTTGATCAGGAGGTTCAAGACCGCTTGCTGGAGCTCTCCTGGGTCACCAAAGACGGGCTCAAGATTCTGGGCCTTCTGCGCCAGGACGAGCTCAATCCCCTCCCGGGTGAGCCGGTGTTGAACAAGAGCCACGGTCTGTTCCAGAACGGGATAGACATCAACCGTCTGAGCCCGGATTTCCCGGGGCGAAAAAGTGAGCACTCTTCGGACAATCTCCTGGATTCGGGTGAGACCGATCAGGATGAACTCGAGATATTGCTTCTTCTTTTCGGGTGGCTGCTCCCGATGAAGGAGGCTTCGAGTCATGTTCATCATGCCCGCCAGTGGATTGTTGATCTCATGGGCGATGCCCGCGGCAAGCTTTCCCGTTGCCGCCAGTCTCTGGGCGATGACGAGCCCTTCCTGGGTCTTCTTGACTTTCTCGGTCGCCTCCTCAATCCGCTCTTCCAGATGCAGGTGAAAATCTTTGACGTCCTTGGCCATTGTATTGAAGGAGAGGACGAGGCGTGCCATTTCCGGCCCCAACTGTTCGGTGGGGATCTTCACATCAAAATCCCCATGGGCGATCCTTTCCGATGCAGATTGAAGGATGCCAACCGGACGCAGGACAAGCCTTGAGATCAACACGTACGTGACAAAAATCAGGAGCGCGGTTCCGAATCCGGAGATCACGACAATGGTCAATACCGAGGCAAGAAGAGGCGGATTGTCGAATCTCATCTCGGAGGGCTTGAAATACACGCCGCCCCATTTGATGACGCTTCCATCCAAAGCCGACCGATAGGTAAGCGGAATGGCAATCCACTCCCCGTCTTCATACTCCCGCTTCAACTCGTGGGCTTGTTCGATGGAGTTCCTCACCCTCTCTTCATCAAGAGGGAGGGGACGATGCTTCCCCCCGAGCGGGCTCACGAAGAAATCGTGATCGACCTCGGTGCTGAGGATGACCGCATCGTCCACGTCCTCCCAGATCGGCCAGTCAAGAAGGGTTGAAACGAGCAGGTCCTCGTCGATCCGGCTGTTGACCACGTCCCCGACGACCCGAGACATCCGGGTACGGCTGGCGGTAAAAAGATTCTCGCGAAGACTGCTTGCTACTTTTTCTCGATTTCGCGCGTCCAGGGTCACAAAGACGACCAGAACACCGACAATTCCCACGTTCGTGAGAACGATGCCGATCAGAATGCGGTAGCGGAGCGAAACCTGGCCCACTCCTCTCTGAATCGGTCGTTCCCCCTGTTTGTTCACGACGTTCCTAGCTTGTCCATGAGTTTGACCAGCGGAAGGAAGAGAGACAGGATAACCACGAATACCACACCACCGATGACGATGATCAGCATCGGCTCAAGAAGGGAGCTCAGTGACTTCACCAGGATATCCACGTCATTTTCGTAGTTTTCAGCGATGCGCCCGAGCATCCGGTCGAGTTCACCTGTCTTTTCCCCGACATCGACCATGTTGACGAGCATGTCGTCAAATTGACCGCTTTCGCCAAGAGGCCGGGCCATCCCCTCTCCCTCCCGGATACTGATGGCTACATCTTCCACCGCATCGGCAAGAACCAGGTTTCCAATGGAAGCTTTCACGATGGAAAGGGATTCAAGAATGGGCACGCCGCTTTCCAGGAGAGTGCTCAAAGTTCGGGTGAACCGGGCAACGCTGGTCTTCTTGGTGATGACACCCAGGACCGGCGCTTTGAGACGCAACCGATCAAAGAAATATGCCCCTCCCTCGGTCCTACCGATCAGCTTCAAGATCCCGTAGATCACTCCGGGAATGAAGATCAAGACGTACCAGTAGGCCTTGGCAAATTCGCCCACATCGAGAACGATCTGGGTCAGCGGGGGAAGATCTTCGCCCATTCCGGCAAAGAACTCCTTGAACTTGGGAACGACCATGGTCATGACGAGAAACAACACCCCCATCGCCACGAACAAGACAAAAGCAGGATAAATCGAAGCGGACTTCAACTGCTTCTGAAGCTTGAGGTCCTTCTCTTTGAAACCGGAGAGGCGGTCGAGAATGACATCCAAAACACCGCCTGCCTCGCCAGCTTTGACCATGCTGACATAGAGGTTGTCGAAGATTGAAGAATGCTTGCGCATCGCCTCGGAAAGAGAGCTTCCCCCCTCGACATCTTCATAGACCCGGGCCACCGTCGTCTTCAAATGTCCCGGCCGCATCTGCCCGGAGAGAATCCGCAAGCTTCGCACCACCGGAAGTCCGGCATTCTGAAGCGTTGCAAACTGAGAAGTGAACTGGGTGAGGGCGGCAATGCTTACATGGCGACTGGCAAAGAGGGGCTTCTTCTCCCCGGTGTCTCGGTCGCGAGGATCATGTTGCGGGCGGGAAGCTGCTTTGCGTCCACCTTTTCGGCCCAGACTCTTGGAATCAACTGGCAAAGCTAAAACTCCTCTTTCTCATCTCTTCCGCAATTACCGGATAAGCATCGTCTCGCGGAGAACTTCTTCGACTGAAGTCTTCCCGTCAAAAATGGCAAGAAGGCCACTTTCCCGCAGGGTGCGCATTCCCTCCTGGCGCCCCGCCTCCCGCAGATCATCCATCGACTTTCCTTCAATGATCATATTCCGGATTCTCTCCGAAATCAGCATGATCTCGAAAACAGCCATCCTTCCCCGATATCCGGAGAAGTGACATTCTTCGCAACCTTTGCCGTGGGCAAATTTGACGCCTTGTACGTCAGTAGCTTCCAGCTCAAGCTCTTTGAGGACCGCTTCGGTGGGTTCGTAGTCCACCCGACATTCGTTGCAGATCTTTCGCACCAGACGCTGGGCCACGATGGCCTCCAGGGTCGCCGAGAGAAGAAACGGTTCGCAACCGATGTCGATCATCCGGGTCACCGCGGACGGCGCGTCGTTCGTATGCAAGGTCGAAAACACAACGTGACCGGTGAGGGAAGCTTCCACGGCTATTTGCGCCGTCTCATGGTCTCGAATTTCTCCCACCAGAATCATGTCTGGATCCTGGCGCAAGATCGACCGAAGACACGAAGCGTAGGTCACCCCGATCTCATCATTGATTTGGACCTGGATGATCCCCTCAAGATCGTACTCGACCGGATCCTCGGTGGTGATGATCTTCCTTCCCACATCGTTGGCCTCGTTCAAGGCCGAATAGAGCGTGGTGGTTTTGCCGGATCCGGTCGGACCCGTAACCAGGACAATTCCGTGGGGTTTCTTCAGCATTTCCCGAAGAGATGCCAGCTCGTTTTCTCTCATCCCCAGCTGCACGAGGTCGAGAGAAACCACGGATCGATCCAGAACTCTCATCACGCAACTCTCACCGAACATCGTGGGAAGAGTGGAGACACGAATGTCCACCGGGCGCCCGGCGACGGAAAGCTCGATGCGCCCATCCTGCGGAATTCGGGTTTCCGCAATATCCAGATGGGACATGACCTTGACCCGGGAGATCAGAGCTTCCGCAAGATGACGCGGTGGAGACTCAAGCTCAAAGAGAGCTCCGTCGACTCGATACCGGATCTTGAAATCTCGCTCAAACGGTTCGAGATGAATGTCACTTGCCTTGTCCCGAATTGCCTGAAGCAAGATGTAGTTCAGAAGTTTGACCACCGGGGCCGACTGGGCAAGCGCTTCCGGGTCGGAAAGATCGACAGCCCCACCATCACCAAGTGACGTACTCCGGAGCTCCTTCTCTGCCTCGGCAAACATATCCTTCGCCGAGGTCTTTTCTTCCACTCCGTAGACCCGGTCGATCGCGGCTTTGACCGCTTCTTCCGAGGCGATGGCTCCCTTGATCTCCCGGTTCAATGTGAAGGTAAGGTCCTCGAGAACAGCCGCATTCATCGGGTCGCTCATGGCAACGATCAACGATTCGCCATCGAGGCGAACCGGACAGATGCGAAAAAGACGAACCGTGGCCGCGTCGACGAGATCGACCGCACCTTGCTCGATTTCGATGGTGTCAAGATCGATCGACTCCATGCCGGCTTGACGGCCAAGAGCCTCGGTGAGCTGCTCGTCGGTGATGTGCCCCAGCGCAACCAGAGTCTTCCCGATGGCGGTCCCTGTGCTTCGCTGGTGGCTGACTGCCTCCTGCACATGGCCTTCGTGAATGACCTTCATTTCCTTCAGTATTTGACCGAGTAACTTTCTCACTTCACCAGGCCTTCCCCTCCGCATCGCCAAGATCCGAGAGACGCTCCTCGAGTTCCTTGGGATTCTGAGCGTGATTCATCATCTCCTGAACCGATATCCGACCGGCCTGAAAATGATCGTAGAGTTGATCGTCCAGGAGGACCATTCCGAGCTTCTTGGAGACCTGAATGGCCGAATGGATCTTGAACGTCTCGTTCTTTCTGACGTGATTCTCGATGGCCGGAGTCATGAACATGATCTCGAAGGCGGCCACCCGCCCTTCCTTGTCCTGGCGAGGCAAAAGGACCTGGGAGACGACCGCGATCACGGAAACCGCAAGCTGGGCTCGAATCTGCGCCTGCTGGTCGGCGGGGAAGGCGTCGATGATTCGGTCCATGGTGCGTGTCGCCCCGGTGGTGTGCAGGGTCCCGAACACCAGGTGTCCGGTTTCCGCCGCGGTCACCGCAGCCTGAATGGTTTCAAGGTCGCGCATTTCTCCCAGCAGGATCACATCAGGATCCTGGCGAAGAGCACGGCGAAGAGCTTCTTCAAATGTCGGAACATCGTCCCCGACCTCTCGCTGGGTAATCACCGATTTCTTGTGGGAATGGTAGTACTCGACCGGGTCCTCGGCGGTGATGATGTGACGATCAAAGTTCTCGTTGATGTAGTCGATCATGGTGGCGAGGGTGGTGGTTTTTCCCGAACCAGTAGGTCCGGTTACAAGAATCAGGCCCCGGGTCAATTCAAGAAGGGCCCTCACCTGAGCTGGGAGTCCAATCTGGTCAAATGTCATGAGTTCGGAAGGGACGATACGCAAGGCCATCTGGGCCATGCCACGCTGACGAAACGCGCTCACTCGAAAACGGTTTCCATCCTTGAACGCGAACGCGTAGTCCGTGGAGCCGACCTCTTCGTACTCCCGCATGCATTTTTCAGGAGTGATGGCCTTCAAGAGTTCAAGAGCGCTATCAGGATCAAGAGGTGGAATCGCCATGTCCACGAGCTTTCCATGCAGTCTCATGACGGGAGGCCTCCCCACGGTCAAGTGAAGATCCGATCCCCCGTGGTTGATCAGCGTCTGCAACATTCCATCAATTTCCATCAACTTCAGCTCCCTCCTCGTCGTCGTATCCCTTGGCCCTTATTCGCCCCGCACTCCACTCTGAGAAATACGGTAAACTTCATCCACGCTTGTCAGACCAGTAAGGACCTTTCGCACAGCATCCTCCTTCAGGGTCTTCATCCCGCCGGAAAGACAGGCCTGCTCGCGAAGCTTCACGGTGGAGGCCTTCTTGAAGACCAGATCGCGAATCAACGCGTCCACTTCCATCAGCTCAAAGACCCCGATCCGTCCCTTGTAGCCGGAGAACCCGCATTGATCACAGCCCTCCGGCTGATAGATCGTGACCCCTTGCACCTGGCTCCGCTGAAGCCCCAGGCCCTGGAGAGTGATGTCCGTGATCTCCATGGGTATCTTGCAGCGCCCACATAGCTTCCGGATGAGTCGCTGGGCCAGGATTGCCTGGATCGACGACGCCACCAGAAACGGTTTCACCCCCATGTCAATCAAGCGGGTCAAAGCGGACGGAGCGTCATTCGTGTGCAAAGTTGAAAACACAAGGTGACCGGTGAGAGCGGCTTGAATGGCGATGTTGGCCGTCTCCGGATCCCGGATTTCACCCACAAGAATGATGTTGGGCGCCTGGCGCAGCATGGAGCGGAGGATGCGAGCAAAGTCGAGACCGATCTTGTGTCGGACCTCACATTGATTCACCCCTGCCAGGTGATACTCCACCGGATTCTCGGCGGTGATGATCTTCAGGTCAGGACGGTTGAGCTCCTGGAGAGCTGCATAGAGCGAGGTTGTTTTTCCACTACCTGTGGGTCCGGTCACCAGCAGAATGCCATTCGGACGCTTGATGATGTTCTGAAATCGCTCGTGGTCCTCTCCGGCAAAGCCCAGATCGGGAAGAGCAACCAGACCCGACTCTTTGTCGAGAATACGCATGACGATGCTCTCGCCATGGGTCGCCGGGAGGGCAGAAACACGAACATCGATCTCACGGCCCTGAACCGTGGCACTGATGCGACCATCCTGGGGTTTTCTACGCTCGGCGATGTCCATTCCCGCCATGATCTTGATTCTGGAGAGGAATGACCCCTGAAGATGTTTGGGGTGAGAGATCTCTTCCCGACAAACTCCGTCGACCCGGAACCGGACCCGCACGCGATTGGCAAAGGGTTCGATGTGGATATCGCTCGCCCTCGCTGCAAGAGCGTCTTCCAGGGTCTTGTGAACGAGGCGAATGATGGGAGCGTCTTCATCTTCTTCATCATCGACTTCGGCACCCTGGCCTCCCGGCTCCCCTTTTTTGGGTTCGTCGGCAACCTCAAGATCAATGTCGTAGTAACGCTGGAGGGCGGCCCGGAACGAGTCGGGGGTACTGAGCGCTCCCTTCAGCTCATAGGGCAGAAGAAACCTCAAGTTGTCCAGGTTGAAGAGATGGAGAGGGTCGCCAAAGGCAAGCACGAGAGTTTTGCCTGCTACCTTGACCGGCAATGCCTGATGTTCTCGAACCACATCGGCACTGAGGGTTCGGATCGCATCGGCGGCAATCACACCTTTTTGCAAGTTGACGAACGGAACGCCGGCTTGTTTGGCAAGAGCGCGCCCGAGGGTCTCATCATCGATCAACCCCAGAGCCGTCGCACATTCACCAAATTTTCCGGCGTGCTGGTACTGGCGTTTCAGAACCTGGTCAACCTGCTCGTCAGTGAGATCACCCCGCTCTTTCAGGATCTGTCCGATGAGCTTACGAGCCACGGGGATTCCCTTCCTTCGGTTTTCTTCTCAACCCGAGTCATGAGGAGGGAACCTTCTGACTCCCACTCCACACCATTCAATAGAATAGAAAATCCGCAGACCGCTGGGAAATGCAAAAAGAACCGAGCGTATTTATCACAGGGGCAATCTTCTTTGCGGCGGGCCTGCGCTGACCAGAAAAGGAGCGCCACCCGGAGGACTGGACAATTCAGCAATGCATGTGTTTACCTGATGCCGGTGAGAGACCTTTACCCCGAGGTCCATGAGGAACACGAAGGAAAAAGGAGGCGGTAACTTGGGACAACGCCCAAAAGACACGAACAAAGACCTATCACCCAAAGCACACATACCCCATTTTCTCCTGGCCCCCCTACTATTTATTCTCCTTTCCGGCTGCGCATCCCTTTTCTACACCCCACCTGAACCCGTCGAAGATTTCAGTCTGGCAACCCCGGAAGAGGCCTACGAATCCTTCAAAAAAGCGGTGTCCGCCGAGAACGATGTCTTGATCTGGCGCACCATCTCGGACAAACGACGCCAGGAGGATGGGATCACCTGGAGCGACTACTGGACGTTCAAGGATCTGGTGAAGGTCAAGTTTGGAGACGCGTTTGATCTCCTCGCGGAATCGGAGCTAAAAGAGGTGATTCAGAGGGGAAACCAGGCTCAGCTTCACCTGGTTGCGGAGAAGAATGAAGCTTATGTGGTTCTCGTCCGGGAATCGTACTACGAGTTCATCATCGACCGTCCGGGGTATCCGATTCGCCGGCATTACGACTTCCTCGATCATGGCGCCCCCCCCTTCATCGCCAGATCTCAGGACGGGATTCAGGTCAACCTTCCCCTCTCACCCGACGAGCCTCTTCCCGAGGGTGACGTGGTGGATTTTCGCATTCTGGACGAATGGCGCTTCTACAGCGTTACCGAGCCCAGCCCGATTCCTGATCCGTAGGCCTAGAAGCGGTCTGTAGCGGTGTTAGACTCCTCCAGTTTCCCCCTTTTATTTGGATGATTCTTGGAGGTTTTCGATCATCATGCCCGAGCACGTGTTTTTCTTCGGTGGAGGCGAGGCGGAGGGTACTGCGAAGGCCCGAGAAAACCTTGGCGGTAAGGGTGCCAATCTTGCCGAAATGACAAACCTCGGAATTCCCGTTCCGCCCGGTTTCACCATTTCAACCCCGGTTTGCAAGTACTTCACCGATCATGAGGGATCCTATCCCGACGGACTCGAAGCCGAGGTCGAGGCCACCATCAAGCGACTTGAAGGCGTGATGGGAGCCAAGTTCGGCGACAACGAGAATCCCCTGCTGGTTTCGGTTCGAAGCGGAGCCGCCGTTTCGATGCCCGGAATGATGGATACGGTCCTGAATCTTGGTCTGAATGATGAGAGCGTTCAAGGACTCATCCGCAAGAGCGGCCAGGAGCGTTTCGCGTGGGACTCCTACCGGCGATTCGTCAATATGTTCGGTGACGTGGTCATGGACGTCGATCACGAGCATTTTGAAACCATCCTGACCGGCCTCAAAAACGAGGTGGGAGCCACCCAGGACACCGAACTCGACACTCCCCATCTCCAGGAACTCGTGAAGAGGTACAAATCCCTCTACAAGGAGAAGACGGGAGAGGAATTCCCCACCAATCCGATCGATCAGCTCTGGCGAGCCGTGGGTGCGGTATTCAAATCCTGGAATATCCCGCGGGCTATCAAATATCGCCAGCTCAACTCCATCACCGGCCTTCTCGGCACCGCCGTTAACGTCCAGGTGATGGTGTTTGGGAACATGGGTAACACATCTGGAACCGGGGTTGCCTTCACTCGTAACCCCTCGGACGGCACCCAGGAGTTCTACGGCGAGTACCTGATGAACGCTCAGGGCGAAGACGTGGTGGCGGGAATCCGGACTCCCCGTCCCATCAAAGATCTCGCTGATGGCATGCCCAAGGTGTACGACGAGCTCATCGGCATCAAGAACCGACTCGAAAAACATTACCGGGACGTCCAGGACGTGGAGTTCACCATCCAGGAGGGAAAACTCTACATGCTTCAAACCAGGTCGGGGAAACGAACCGCGCAGGCCGCGGTGAAGATCGCCGTCGACATGGTGAAAGAAGGTTTGATCGACAAGAACACGGCCCTTCTTCGGGTTGACGCCGGGCTGCTGGACACCTTGCTCCACCCGGGTTTCGATCCGAAGGCGGAAAAAGAACTCCTCGCATCGGGTCTTCCCGCATCCCCGGGTGCGGCGACAGGAAAGATCGTCTTCAACGCCGATGACGCGGAACGTCTTGGAAACGAAGGCGAGGCCGTTCTGCTCGTTCGGAATGAAACCTCACCGGAAGACATCGGCGGCATGCATGCAGCCCGGGGCATTCTGACCGCAACAGGTGGAATGACGAGCCACGCGGCCGTGGTTGCACGAGGCATGGGGACTTGCTGCGTCGCTGGCTGCGGAAGCCTCCGGATCGACTACAAGAAGAAAACCCTGATCGTCGGCGATCGCACGTTTAAAGAAGGTGATTTTCTATCCCTTGATGGATCTGCGGGTGAGGTCTATGTCGGGCAAGTTCCGACCGTCCCCCCGGCGCTCTCCGAGGACTTTGGCGAACTCATGGGCTGGGCCGATGATGCCCGGCGCCTCCGGGTGCGCGCCAATGCGGACACTCCTGAGGACGCTCGAAAAGCCCGAGAAAACGGAGCCGAGGGAATCGGTCTATGTCGCACCGAGCACATGTTCTTCGATGCGGATCGTATCGTCGCCATGCGGGAGATGATTCTTGCGAACAACCTGAAGGAGCGAGAAGCTGCCCTTGGCAAGCTCCTCCCCATGCAGGTGGAGGACTTCGCTGCCATCTTCGAAGCAATGGAAGGACTCCCGGTCACCATCCGCCTCCTCGACCCGCCCCTTCACGAGTTCCTTCCTCATGAGGACTCATCTCAGCAAGAGATGGCAGACTCGATGGGCGTGAGCCTGCAGGTCGTCCAGGACAAGGTGCGTTCTCTTCATGAGTCGAACCCGATGCTTGGTCATCGTGGTTGCCGGCTGGGGGTTACCTATCCGGAAATCTACGAGATGCAGGCCAAGGCCATCATCGAAGCCGCTTGCCGGGTCCAGGAAAAGGGGATCAAGATCTTCCCGGAGATCATGATCCCGCTCATCGGCACCTCCCAGGAGTTCAACATTCTTGCCACCCAGATCCGCAACGTGGCCGAGGCCATGTTGAAGGAGAAGGGAATCAAGCTCGACTATCTGGTTGGAACCATGATCGAGATTCCTCGAGCTGCCCTCACTGCAGCCGAGATCGCCGAGAATGCCGAGTTCTTCTCCTTTGGCACCAACGACCTGACTCAGCTCACCTATGGCTATAGCCGAGACGACATCAACCGGTTCCTTCCCGATTACCTCGACCAGAAGATCCTTCCTGAAGATCCGTTCCAGGTCATGGATCAAGCCGGGGTGGGAAAGCTGGTTTCGATCGCCGTAAAAGACGGGCGCTCCGGTCGACCCAACCTGAAAATCGGGATCTGCGGAGAGCACGGAGGAGATCCCAAGTCGGTGACCTTCTGTCACCACGAAGGACTCGACTACGTGAGTTGCTCCCCCTTCCGGGTTCCCATCGCAAGGCTGGCTGCCGCCCAGGCTCAGATCCAGTCCTAGGGCTTGGGGCGCTTTTCGCTCCGAGGGTTCGAGCGCCGCCACTCCAGTTCAGCCAAAAAACGGGCCGGTCATCGAAAGATGATCGGCCCGTCTTGCTTACTTGATCTCTCTTCTCCGCGCTGCTCCTACTCCTCCTCTTCGAGGGCCTTCAGCACGTCCTCTGCGAGTTCAAAGTTTGCATAGACGTTTTGAACGTCATCGTGATCTTCAAAGATCTCGAGCAGAGTGATCATCTTCTTCCCTTGCTCCACCTGATCGATCGTAATGGTGGTGGTGGGATCCATCATCAGCTCGCTGGTCTCGATGGGGACCTTTTTTTCATCCAGGCCCTTCAAGATGGCGTCAAACATGTCGGGAGGAGCCGTCACTTCAAAGAAGTCGCCCCGCTCTTCCAGGTTGTCAGCTCCGAGCTCAAGAGCGATCTCGAGAAGACCATCTTCATCCTGCCCTTCCCGGGGAATATTGAAGAAGGCCTTCTTCTCGAAGAGATAACTCACGCAACCGGAATCACCCATGTTCCCGCCGCGCTTATCAAAGATGTTTCGGAGCTCGCCAACGGTGCGATTCTTGTTGTCGGTGAGGACCTCGAGCAGGATGGCGACTCCCCCTGGCCCGTAACCCTCATAGACCACCTCGGCAAAATTACCGGCTCCGAGTTCGCCGGTTCCCCGCTTCACCGCCCGATCAATGTTGTCGTTGGGCATGTTCGCGGCTTTGGCCTTGTCGATGGCGTACTTCAGCTTGAGGTTCATCTCCAGGTCAGCGCCACCGTTTCGCGCCGCCGTAATGATGTGCTTTGCAAGCTTGGAGAAAAGCTTGCCGCGCTTCTGATCGATGAGCGCCTTCTTGTGCTTGATGCCAGCCCAGTGTGAATGTCCAGCCACGGAATCCGACTCCCTTATATCTATGAAGGTGGATCGATTGAAAAATTGGTTGTCCCGAGGGCCTCGAAAGCCTGAGGAAGACCTGCCACGAGAATTCAAAAAACACTATCTTTCGTCCAGCCAAGAGAGTCAAGGCCCTGGCTGTTCGAACAGCAAGCAGCACCCGCTGAGCACAAAACCGTCTCACCCTCTCGTATCTCTTCTTTCGTCCTGTTTGCACAGACTGTTAAGAGCACTTTCACCTGTAAACCGGAGCGCCAAAATACATCCCCATAACACACTGCCACAAAACATCTTACAACCTCACATCACGAGCAGGCAATTCCAGCCCAAGAGTGCAATCCAAACTTGACAGGTCGACAGCACAGAAGCAAGAGACGATAAGCAACTGGCACATAATCGGTTAAAGAAAAAAAGAGCTTCTTCTAAAGAATTGGTACGGATCCTGCGTTTGTTTCCCTCATCAAGTCGCTTCGAGTTTTAACCAGAAGCGGCAAAGAGAGATCCCCGGTGGGATGAACGAGAAAGTCGTTCTACACCCAGGTGTCCTATACAAGGGAGATGACAACGACAACGAAGGCAAAAAATTAGACTGAAAGCGGGTTGAAAAAGAATATTGGCCTAGAATCTTTATTCGCTATTCCATCGATCCAGACAAAAAAGTTGGGACACCGGTAAGTAGATTTACTCGAAAACCCATCGGGGTCGCTCTCCCTTAACCCGCAAGCCTTCTACAAGAACAAACAATTTGAAACTTCATGAATGTGAATCAGTGTCGGATGCTACGGAATAACTTGGTTTATCGTGGATATCTTTGGAGCAAACCCGACTGATCTGCCCTAGGGAAATGGCTGAGTAGAGCAGAAGACACTGTTAACAGCCGACTCTCGAGTCGGTATAAGAGGAAGCGAGATGGAGCCCCCATCTCGCTTTCTTTTTTTTTCGTCTTCGCTTCGCCTTCGGCGAAGCGAAGACGGAACGAAAAAAAAGAGGGCAAGCCTGGGCCCACCCTCTTTTCTTAATTGTATCTCGCAGTATTTCGGACGAAGTCTCGCGGTTTTCGGGACGAAGTCCGTCGTAGCTTCGCCCTCGGCGAAGCGAAGACGGATCATCTCTTCGAGAACTGGAAGCTTCGACGAGCTCCTCTTCTTCCGTACTTCTTTCGTTCCACCATCCGAGCGTCTCGAGTCATGAAGCCTTCTTTACGAAGACCCGCCTCCAGAGCCGGTTCGGCTTTGATCAAGGCCCGCGCCGTGCCCATGAGGATCGCGCCGGACTGACCGGTCATGCCCCCACCGGCAACCCGGACGAAGAGATCGTAGTCGGTCTCTCGCTGGCTGCTCTTCAAAGCCGACATGGCGTGACTGCGATCCTTCTCGTTCCGGAAGTAATCGGTGAAATCACGACCGTTGACCACATACCGTCCCTCGCCTTTGCGAAGGCGTACTCGAGCAACCGCCGACTTTCTTCGCCCGACACCGAGGAAGGCACCGTCAGATGCACGGGGCTTGGGAGGCTCGACCTCCTGGATGGCAACCGGAGTTGCGGCGTCCACGGATGAAGTCTCCGCAACGGGTGGTGCCGCTGGAGTCTCCGGAGCTTCAGGCGCCTTGATCTCTTCCGGGGCGTTTTCCGGGCTAGCTGCTTCGTCAGTCACCGAGTCGTCCTCTACTTAGAGTTGGTTTTTAATGTCTAGTACCTGGGGCATCTGCGCGTCGTGAGGATGTTCCGCACCACGGTAGACCTTGAGCTTCTTGATCATCTTCCTCCCCATCTTGGTCTTGGGGAGCATTCGCTTGATGGCAAGCCGAATCACCTCGGAGGGATCGCTGACGATCAGGTCTTCAAGGGATCGCTCTTTGAGCCCGCCCGGATATCCGGAATGGTGGTAGTAGGTCTTGCTCGCCAACTTCTTACCCGTCACTTTGATTTTGGCGGCATTGATGACCACGACGAAATCGCCGGTATCCACGTGCGGCGTATAGCTGGTCTTGGACTTTCCCTGGAGGATGCGGGCGCTCCTCGCAGCGAGGCGCCCAAGTACAACGCCAGTCGCATCGACAATGTGCCAAGCTCGCTCAACTTCAGCTGGCTTGGCCGCCTTCGTCACACCTATGCTACTCATGATTTCTGATTCCCGTTGTTTATCGAACGGCTTTGGGGGCCGAAAGGTCCACCCAGCCTTCTTTCTTGAGCTTGATCTTGTCTCGGTCCGCACCAAATTGATCTCCCGGACGGGAGAAGATATAGCGCATCGCCTTCTTCACAAAGAAGTCTTTACCGCTCTTCGTCACAATTGTGTCGCGAAGACCGGTGACATCGATCCAGATTTCGTCCGCATGAGGATCGAGCGGGCCAAAAATAGCCACGCACTCGACAGACTCACCGGCACCAATGGTCTTGGGCCGTTCACTCCGCGAGAGCATCTTCTTTCCGGTCCGGGCCTCCAGAGCCTTGTCGACCTTGGAAGAGCCGATGTCTCGTCCCTTCTTCTTCGTATCCGTCATGACCCGGAAGTTCACGTTGAACGGTGCTTCGTCCCCCGTGGGGTTCGTGACGGTGTACTTCATATAATAGTTGGCGACGGACTTGCCGAGGCTGTCCTTCACCGTGATTCGCTTGAGGCCGCCTTGCTTGATCGAAAGCCGAAAGCCCGGGGCCGCCGCAGCCGACGTGACCAGACTCAGGACGAGAAGACCGCAAAGAGCGGCGGTAGCTCGCAAAGAAAGCATGTAGATTTTCCTTTCTGCTTGTCAGATAGGCAGATGAGAAAAGCCCGGAGTCTAGCTTCGCCCCAATGAGGTGTCAAGCCAATATCAACCGGGAACAACCCCCAACTTGGCCCTGTCTAGTCGATGGTGAGAACCTGCAGGATTTCGGACTCGCTGTCCTCACCCACTTCAAGTGTGTTCGGATCCATCTCAAAGTCATCACGAATGTTATAGCCCTTGAACGAGAGATCTGCATAAAGCACGTTCATGGTGTTGGGGTGATTGGGGCCGAATTCCCAATCGTCGGAAACAATGGCCTGGGATCCTAGCTTGGTCGATTTGAGCGGATAATTGCGCACATCCCGACCTGCATAGCTCGTCACCGTGGAATCCACCGAGTCGATATCCTCCAGGAGGAACTCCTTGGTGTCCGGATCAACGACATACGAGTTCTGATCCCCCGGGCAAAGATAGATCTTTGCATAACGCTCATTGTGCTCGATCTCGTGCTTGGCCCAGGGCTCCAGGAAAAAACGAATCCCGGAAGTTCGAGGGAACCTGTTGTCATGGCTACCTTTATACAGCTGTATCGAGGCACCGATCTCCTTCAGATTCTTCTGGCAGGCAACCACATGGGCTCGATCCTGACCCCGAAAAAGGGTCGGACTCACGAGACCGATGATGAGAGCCATGATGGCAATGACCACCAGGATCTCGATCAGAGTAAAGCCGGATTGATTTAAGTCTTTATTTTTCAATGCTTTTCTCCCGCACGGTGGCTTCGGATGTGCGCCGGAATACGACCTTTTTTCTGGCGTTCATCATACTCCAAGGCGAGGGATCGGATCAAGACCCGTCAATCTGGTGGACTTTCGAAGCAGGCAACTCACGAGAGACCAGCGTCCTTGCGAAGCTGGTCCGCAACGTCGGTTTGCTCCCATTTGAACTGGGGAAGCTCCCGGCCAAAATGGCCATGCCTTGCGGTCTCAAAATAGATCGGTCGTCGAAGCTCAAGCTTCTCGATGATCGCCCGGGGCGTCAGATCGAAGTGACGGTCAATCAGCTCGTTGATCTTGTCCTCGGGGATCTTGTTCGTGCCAAACGTGTCGACGAGGACACTAACCGGCTTTGCCACCCCGATTGCGTAGGCAACCTGGATCTCGCATCGATCGGCAAGCCCGGCTTTCACCACGTTCTTGGCAACCCATCTTGCGGCGTAGGCTGCACTTCGATCGACTTTGGTGGGGTCTTTTCCGGAGAATGCTCCTCCGCCATGGCGGGCCATTCCCCCGTAGGTATCCACGATAATCTTTCGTCCCGTGAGTCCGCAGTCTCCCGCCGGGCCTCCGACCACAAACCGGCCGGTAGGATTGATGTGATAAATCGTGTCGGCGTCGACGAGGTTGGCCGGTATGACGGCCAAAATGACCTTCTCGAGAATATCCTTCGTCAAGGTTTCTTGGTCCACATCCTCGCTATGCTGGGTGGAAATAACCACCGTATGCACTCGTTTGGGGCGACCGTCGACATACTCAACGGTAACCTGGGACTTGCCGTCAGGTCGAAGATAGGGAAGCTCACCCGTTTGCCGACAGACAGCCAGCCGCTCCACGAGGGAGTGAGAAAGAGAAATCGCAAGAGGCATGAGAGTCGGGGTTTCGTCACAAGCATAGCCGAACATCAGGCCCTGATCTCCGGCCCCCTGTTCCTTGTGCAAGCCCTCTCCCTCGGTCACTCCCTGAGAGATATCCGCCGACTGCTTGTCGATGGTGGAAATGACGGCGCAACTTTCATAGTCGAACCCCATGCCACCGCCGACGTAGCCGATTTTCTTCACCGTGGATCGAACCACCTCGGGGATGTCAATGTAGGCCGAGGTTGAGATTTCACCCGAGACAACCACCATCCCGGTCGTAACCAGAGTCTCGCAGGCGACGCGAGCGTGAGGATCCTCGGTAAAGATTGCATCGAGAACAGCGTCCGAAATCTGGTCAGCAACCTTGTCCGGATGTCCCATGGAGACGGACTCAGATGTGAACAACATCCGCTTCTGGCTCATTCAGCTCGCTCCTTATCTTTGATTCGCGCCGACGTTTCTTGACTTGGTGGATAACAGGAAATGATTCGAGAGCCGATAATATCGAGATTCCGGAGACTGGCTCCTTTGTTTTGCTCGATGGTGGCTCTCGCGCGGCGCCCCATTGCCTCTCGGTCGTTGTCATTGGATAACAGGTCGCCCACCGCAAGGGTGAGCTCATCCACACCACTCACGACTCGCACCGCATTTTCCTGGACGAGGACATCGACTGAATCCTGGAAATTGAAGGTGTGCGGCCCAAAAACCACCGCTTTTCCGAGTCCTGCGGGCTCCATCATGTTCTGCCCGCCGTGAGGAATGAGGCTGCCTCCGACAAATACGACGTCCGCAAGGCCGTAGAGTTTACCGAGTTCGCCTATCGTGTCAATGAGAATCACCGGGGCGTCACCACTCTCATTTCCGAGGTTCTTTCCGTCCTCAAGAGCGGTTCTTCGAACCACCGTGGCCCCTGCGTCTTGGAGGCTCATTTCGACTTCCGAAAGCCGCTCTGGATGCCTGGGCGCGACCAAGAGACGCAGACGTGGGTGCTGCTCTTTGAGCTTCTTGTAACTCTTGAAGAGAATCATCTCCTCCGGTGGATGTGTGCTTCCCCCGATCAAGACCACGTCACCGGGCCGAATCCCGATGTCCTTTGCCAGGAGATCACGATGGGCCTCATCCTGCTCCGTTTCCACGTTGTCGAACTTCATGGTTCCGGTCACGTGGATCCGATCCGCCGGCACTCCCAGGTCAATCAGACGCTGGGCGTATTGCTCGTTCTGAACGCAGGAGGCGACGACCCGATTCCACGGCTGGGGAAGAAAACGCTTCCAGAGCCGGTAGCCCTTGAAGGATCGCTCGGAAATTCGTCCGTTGATGAGGCCCACCGGGATGCCGTGGCGACGGGTCACCAGGAGGAAGTTGGGCCAGATCTCGAGTTCGATCAGGATCACTGCGGTCGGTTTGATCCGGCGGAGCACCCGACGAATCGCAAAACTCAAATCGACCGGATAGTAGAAGACGTGCTTTCCCGGGTACCGCTCGGTTGCCACCCCATGACCGGTCTGAGTCGTGGTCGAAAGGGCAACATCCCACTCCGGATACCGACGCGAGAATGCCTCGATGAAGCGATTCGCTCCGAGGATCTCCCCCACGGAAACCCCGTGAATCCAGAGACAGGGAGCGCTCGACTCGCGGATGGGAACAAACCCGAAGCGTTGCCAGAGGCCGGCTCGAAATCGGGGCTCCGAAACCATGCGATAAACAACAAGTGGAAGCAAGACGACGATCGCAATCAGGTACATCAGGTCATAGAAGGAATGAACGATCATGTTGATCATCGATTCCCACCGACCGAGCGGAGGAAGCATCGAGTCAGCTAGCGATCTTGCCGTGACACTTCTTGTACTTCTTGCCGCTTCCGCAGGGGCAAACATCGTTTCGGCCGACCTTGGGCTCACTCTTGCGGATCGGTTGAGCCTTTGCCTGCTCTCCTCCTCGCTGTGAGCCGGCGATGGCAGCCTCTTTTTGTTTTGCCGACCTTTCAAACGCCATTTCCTGCTGATGAACAAATTGTGACGGATTCCACAGCCTCTCCGGAGGCGGCGTTGCACGCCTTCCACCACCACCCGGTGCTTCTGGCTGTTCTTCAATTCGAAGACGGAAGATGAGGTTCGTCACCTCGTCCCGCAAAACGTCGACCATTTCCTCAAAGAGCTGGTATCCCTCGGCCTTGTAGGCAAGCTTGGGATCCTTCTGAGCCTAGGCTCTCATTCCGATGCCGCTCTTGAGATGATCCATCGTATACAGATGATCTTTCCACTTTCCATCCAGGACACGTAAAAGCAAGTAGCTCTCGACCCGGCGCATGTCTTCGTCGCCAACGATCTTTTCTCGTTCATCGTAAGCGGCGTTGATTCTCTCCATGACGAGACCATGAAGATCGTCCTGGTTCTTGCCGGTTAGCTCCTCCTCGGTCATGGTGAGCTGGAATCGATGGCGAATGGTCTCGACAAGGCCTGGAACATCCGTTTCCTTCGTGACCGGATCCGGCGTCAGGTACCGATCCAGGAGCGAGGCAACCACCGATTCAATCATGTCGAAGATCATCTCCCGGAGGTTCTTGCCATCGAGGATGTCCTGCCTCTGGCCGTAGATGATCTTTCGCTGTTCGTTGTTGACCGCGTCGTATTCGAGAAGACGCTTTCGAATCTCGAAGTTGTGCTCTTCGACCTTCTTCTGCGCCCTTTGCACCGCCTTTGTGACCATGGGCGACTGGATGTCCTGGCCTTCCTGGAGACCAAGCCGCTTCAGGATACCCGCGACCATGTCGTTGGCGAAGACCCGCATCAGGTCGTCTTCGAGGGAAAGAAAGAAACGAGTCGAACCCGGATCTCCCTGACGCCCGGCACGCCCCTTCAACTGGTTGTCGATCCGGCGCGCCTCATGACGCTCCGTCCCGATGATATGAAGCCCGCCCTTTGCAGGGACACCTTTCCCAAGAACGATGTCGGTTCCACGACCGGCCATATTCGTCGCAATGGTCACCGAACTCGGTTGTCCCGCGTTCGCAATGATCGATGCTTCTCGCTCGTGATGCTTGGCGTTCAGCACCTCGTGCTTGATCCCTCGGACATTCAAGAGCTTGGAAATCAGTTCGGAGTTTTCAATCGAGGTTGTTCCGACCAGGATCGGACGGCCCTGATTCTGGATGTCCTCCACTTCGATGCAGAGTGCGTCCCATTTCTCCTTCGAGGAACCGTAAATGACATCGTTGTGATCAAGACGGGTCAGAGGTCGGTTCGTCGGAACCTGAACGACTTCAAGCTTGTAGATCCGATAGAATTCGGATGCCTCGGTGATGGCGGTTCCGGTCATACCTCCGAGCTTGTCGAACAGTCGGAAGTAGTTCTGGAACGTGATCGTGGCGAGAGTCTGGTTCTCCTCTTTGATCTTGAGCTTTTCCTTGGCCTCGATCGCTTGATGCAGGCCATCGCTCCAGCGCCTTCCATCCATGAGACGCCCGGTGAACTCGTCAACAATGACGATTTCGCCATCCTTGACCACGTACTCCTTGTCTTTCTTGAAGAGACCGTGAGCCCGGAGAGACTGCTCGATACAGTGGGGCCAATCCATGTTCTCGCCGGTGTAGAAGTCCTCCACCCCTGCCAGCTCCTGGGCTCGCTCGATGCCATTCTCGGTGAGCATCGCCGAGGATTCTTTTTCCTTGATCTCGTAGTCATCACCCTTGACCAGCTTTCGGGCCACTCGATCCGCTTCGTAATACTTGCTGGTCGACTCCTCGGCAGGACCGGAGATGATGAGGGGGGTTCGAGCCTCGTCGATCAAGATCGAGTCGACCTCATCGATGATCGCGTAATAAAGTCGTTTTTGGCACTGATCTTCTGCCCGGGACTTCATGTTGTCCCGCAGGTAGTCAAAACCAAACTCGTTGTTCGTCCCGTAGGTGATGTCGCTCTGGTAGTGCGTCAAACGCTCTTGCGGACCCATCTGACTCTGGATCGCCCCCACCGACATTCCCAGGGCCTCATAAACCGGAGCCATCCACTGACAGTCACGGCGAGCGAGATAATCGTTCACCGTAACCACGAAGACACCCCGGGAAAGGAGAGCATTCAGATAGGCGGCCAGGGTTGCCACGAGAGTCTTTCCCTCGCCGGTCACCATCTCGGCGATCTTCCCCTGATGCAAGACGATGCCGCCCAGGATCTGAACGTCAAAATGACGCATCTTCAGCACCCGGCGGGATGCCTCCCGCACACAGGCAAAGGCCTCAGGGAGCAACCCATCAAGAGTCTCGCCGTTGCCGAGACGGCGACGAAACTCCGCCGTTTTGTCCCGAAGTTGCTCATCCGACAGATCGAACATCTGGTCTTCCAGCGCATTCGTCTGGTCAACCAGGGGGTACAGTTCCTTCAGAACTCGATCGTTACGAGATCCAAAGACTTTGACAAACCCACGTCCGAAGTTCTCACTCAGCTTGGTAAGCATTGCCTTTATCCTTGTCGCTAGCGCGCATGATGAATCCACTTCACCCCGACAAATCCCAGGTTAGCGAGGGCGATGAGGGCATGTCAGCCAAGGCCCGGGAGGGCCTCTGGAAGACTTATTTATATATGTTGTCTTTCGGCCGGAAGAGAAAAAAACCTTCCTTCCCTACTACAAACCCGGTTCGAACTACAGGTGGCAACTGAGATCCGGGCCAGTCTCGACCCCATTACTCCAATCGTCTCCATGAGGCGAGAGCTTTAACCAGAACCGTCAACCAAGTGGGACACCAACTTAAAGAGGACTTCAGTTCTATATGGCTTCACAAGAAAGCCGTCGGCAAGCTCGGCCCGATCCAGGCTCACCGAGCCCGCCGTGGAAAGAAGCACCCGGACGTTCTTGAACTTCTCATTGCTCTTGATTCTGGCCGTGACCTCACATCCGTCGATCTTGGGCATCTCGTAGTCCAGCAAGACAAGGTCAGGCTCGAACTTGGCGATCATCTCGAGCCCTTCGGCCCCGTCATAGGCCTTCTTCACTTCATAGCCCCTGCGCTCGAGCAGGGCCCCGATCGTATCTGCAATGGGTCGTTCATCATCGACAATGAGGATCAGGCCCTGCCTGGACTGAGGTTCCGCCTTCGGGAGATCTCTCACCGTATCCATGAGATCCCGGAGGGTGGGGATCCCCGCCTTGTACCAGGTTCGTTCGATCCGGTCCTTGAGCTTGAAGTTCATTCGCTTCAGCTCCACCCAGGCGTCGTAGTCCGCCATATCTGGCTCGATGGACATCTGGTCGTGGGTATCGACCTGAAAGAAGAACTCGTCCTCGAACAAATACTCCTGGAGAACGAACTTCATGAAAGGATAGATGCCACTCCCGAGACGAAGAATGTAGCGGTGAGCCGAAAGGTGGTCTCCCTCATGGCTCTCGTCCTCGAACCCAGCGAGGCTCTCTTCAACCGTGGAATCGGGTGCCAGCTGGAGGGGGATCGTCTGCTTCTCGGGTGCGTCTTCGAACGCAATTTCGAGATAGAGACGTAGGGCCGCCTCAAGCTGAGCCAAACTGATCCGGTTAAGCTTCATGCAGGATCACAGGTGCACCGGATAACAGCCTCATCCCCAGGGCGTTGGCTCCGGCATGACCAAGGTTCCAATGAGCGACCGGATCTGCTCGATCCCCTCATGCTCAAGGAGTCGCTCCAGTTCCGTAAGGATCCGAATCATTGCCTGCGGGTCAAGGAAGTTCGCCGTCCCCACCTGAACCGCACTCGCTCCGGCGACCAGGAACTCGAGCACGTCTTCAGCGCACGAAATGCCCCCTACCCCGATGATCGGGACCCTGCAATGGGTGCTGACAAGGGATACGAGTCGCAGAGCGACCGGCTTGATCACGGGCCCGGATAACCCTCCGTAGCCCGATCCAAGGATGGGTCTTCGCTTCTTCCAATCAACGGCAAGACCAGGGATGGTGTTGATGAGGGTGATCCCGTCGGCCCCCGCCTCTTCCGCCGCCGACGCAATTGCGACCACGTCGTTTGCTTCCGGAGTGAGCTTTGCCCAGACGGGAAAGGGTGAGACCTTTTTTACGGCGCGAACGATGTCCCCGACGATGTCCGGGCGTTTGGCATAGTCCATTCCGGTTCGCGAGACATTGGGGCACGAGAGATTGAGCTCAAAAGCGGATATCCCCACGACTCCCGAAAGACCTTCGGCGAGCCTCGCGAATTCGTCCGGACGGGCCCCGGCAATGCTTGCGACCACGCAGGTGTCGCTCTCACGGTAGGCATCTGCATACTTGGCACAAAAACCGACCATCCCCGGATTCTGCAGGCCGATTGAGTTCAAGAGTCCGGATTGAACCTCGACCGTCCGGGGAGGTGGATTGCCTTTTCGAGGGGTTGGGGTGACCGTCTTCAGGACGATGCCACCAAGATCCGACCGGGAGAAGAACGGGTCCCCCACGTCTCCCATCCCGAAAGTACCCGAGGCAGCCAACACCGGATTCTTGAGAGAAAGAGGTCCGACCTGAACCTCAAGGTTCGGTTTCCGAACTTCTCTTTGCAGGTCCTCGGTCGGTGTCATGCTAGGCCTCGAGGCCCTCCTCCTCGATCCGTTTGCACTCGATGCAAAGTCTGGCATGGGGAATGGCCTGGAGACGGGGTTTTGCGATCGCCGATTTGCAGCCCTCGCAGGTGCCGAACTGGCCTTCTCGAATCCGATCCAGGGCCTCCATGATCTCGCGCACTTCTTCGTGCTCGCTTTCGATCAACCCGAGGGTGAAGTCCTGCTCGTAGCTATCAGACCCGGCGTCCGCCATGTGATCGACGGAGAAATCTTGCTTCCCGTCACGAAGGGCTTCGCTCTCCATCTGACTGGCAAGGCCAAGGAGAGTCCTCCGCCGCTCCTGCAGGAGCTTCTCGTATTTTTTCAGTTCCGATGCTTTCATCTAGAGCTGAATCCTTCGCATGAGAAAGGCTCGAGCTTGAACTCGATTCCTCGAGTCTTGAACCCGATCCTCTGTTGAAACGGAATCAAAATAGGCGAGAATCAGCCGCTTGGAGGATCCCGTTCACCTCCTCCATCAGGGCGCGGGCGAAGGAGTATAGCCCGGGTTCTTTTGGCTGTCAACCTCACCGGCTCGAGGGGCATATCGGGCTGGCAAAACCCTCCTCAGCAGAGACCGGGTCGGCTAGAACTGGGCCGGTTGCGTTCCGAGGTGGTGAAGGAGGCTGGCGGTTCCAAGGCCCTTGGTGCCACCACCAAAGCTCTTCACGATCATCCCCAGAATCGGAGGGTCATTCACCCGGTTTCCGGACCCGCTGAAGAATCCTTCGGCGCCGTCGACCGTCATCCAACCCGTCTGGACCGAAGGCGGTCCAAACTCGTGCCTGTCTCCGCCGAGGTTCTTCACCACGTTTGAGATCTGGTCCAGAGTCCCGGACCACCAGCAATTGAAAACGAAGTCACGAGAGAACTTTTCTTCCCGGTTGTTGAAGATCAGGAACTCAGGATTCACCGTCAGGGTCGGGTTGCCTGGCGAGAACAAGACCAGAGTATCCGTGGTCTTGGGGCCCTGCTGGAAGAAGCTCGAAACGATCAGTCGATCGGGGAAGGCTGCGTACTCGGAGCCGTCAAAGTCCATCAGCCCATTCGCAGTTCCACCGTTGGCCACGGAATCGGTGAGGCAATGCCCTCCTCCCGTCTGATCGGGACAGGGAACCAGCGGGTCTTGCCCCGGCAGTGCCTGGAAGGCAATCGCCGGTACCTGCCACACGAAGCCGAGCTTTGAATCAAAGACGACCTCATCACCGATCAGGTAGTCATAATCGATCCGCTCCTCGGTTTCCGGGTCCTCGGCCACCACGTACACATACCCAAACGAACCTTCGGGATTGTGCTGAGAAGCAAGAACGGTGTGGGTGTCTCCCGGGGTGAGGAACTGAGTGCGGTTGAACTCGAGGCAGTCGACACCATCAATATAGTAGTAGTGAATCTGAACGTCGCCCTGCCGGAAACTATTGGGAGAAACCCGACGTGAGGTGTTGACATTGGTGACGGTCAGGATGGAGAGCTTTCCCGGGCGCGCATCAAAGAACGGAAAGATGAGCACGCTACCGGGCTCATATTCCCGAGGTTGTGCTTGCACACTCATCGCCGGAACCAGGTATGTACCTAGCATGAGGACAAGAGCAGCAAACAGCTTCGCAACTTTGAAACGCGGATTCACCTTGGCGGATCTCCATGGGCTCCCGTGAATGGGTTTCTTGGACCCAGCTCACCAGAACCGTTTTCACTTCGAAAACCAAACGGACGAAGTAATGAGTGGAGAGGAGTACAAAAGGCTCAGAAAATCGGCCATCTCCTGACCAATCGTTACACGATCGGGAGATCGACCTTCCGCGAGGACATGGGTTTGAAACACCCTACGACACCCAACAAACATCCTCGAACTGAAGGCCGAGGCACTGCGGGTACGTCACACTTCTTTTACTCGTCCACGGTGAAGAGACCTTGGTGGACACCCCTGGATTAGCAAAGGGTGTACCCGGTGCTCCAGAGTTGCCGAGATTGTGTTCATCTCCGTGCCAACCCGGGAAGAAATCGAAGGTTAGCTCTTCATTTCTTTTCGACCTCCGAGGAAGGAGACGTGATTCGACTCGAGGCGCCGTGGAATTTCGTGAACAGCAATGACACGGACTTGCGCAAAAGCCCCCTGGCAGTGGTTCCTTAGCCGCCGGTGCAATTTGGCAACATCACGAGTGGACGTTCATAAAAAAAAGCGGAGGCCCAAAAAGGACCTCCGCTTGAAGCTAGTCAGTGAACTAGCAATCTCGCGACTTAGAAGAGGCGCGGGATCGAAGCAGTCTTGGTTCCGCTGTACTGAAGCTCACGACCGGCGACAAAGCTGTCTGCGCCGATGGCTGCGGTGTGAGAGAACACACCGAGGATGCCGTGATTTGCTTGCGAGCGAAGTCGGAGCCAACCATAGTTGATGCCGAGAAGCTCAGCCGTGTCTGCATCCGTGGCCAAGTTGGCCTGGGTGACAGCCTGGGTGATCTCGCCGAGGGTTCCCATGAAGTAGCAGTCGAACGGGAAGGTTCGGGAGAAGCGTCGCTCGTTGTTGTTCCAGCCCAAAACGGACAGGTTGGTGTCTTCTGGCTGAGTACTCATGAGGAAGATCATGTTGCCAAAAGTGACGCCAGGACGATCATCGTCGGTGCCTTCACCGAAGAAATGGTCGAGATACAGGGTCTCAGGGAATTCGTTGTATTCCATGCCATCGAAATCGATCTGGCCGTTGTCCATATCGAGAATCGGGCGACCACAATCGTCATTCATGGTCGATTGAGTGGTGTCGGTGAAGAGCGCCTCGAATGCATAAGGCGTGTAGGCCCACTGGAAGTCAAACTCGGAGTTGACAACAATGGCGCTACCGATCAGGAAATCGAACTGGGTCGGGACGAGTTGCTCAGGATCGCGAGCCTCGACAACCAGGTATCCCTTCTCAAAGTTGGGATTGTGGCCACGGGCCAAGACGGTGATGGTATCGGCAGGGGTAAGATCTTCCTGCGTATCCGTTTCTGCGCAAGTCTCACTGAAATAGATGTAGTGGACCTGAATGTCACCTTGGCGGAAACCGTTGTCACACGAGTTCTCATCTTCGTTCGTGTTGGTGACGGTGAGCAAGGTGTTGTTGCCTGCCGTCGAGTTGTAAAGCGGGAAGATGAGAAGGCTAGCCGGCTGCGAATGTAGCGGCTGAGCCATTGCGGGCGCACTTAGAACGCCCAGAGCCAGCACACAGGCCAGCACTCCAACATACTTCTTGGACATGAAAAATACCCTCCTTCGAAAGGATTCCATCGAAACTCTTCTTAGCAACTGGGGTGAAGTATCCCCGATACATGTAAATCAAATGCAGTAGGTAGAGAGGTCCACCACATGGCGAATGTGGGGGATCTTGGGAGGGAGGCCTAAGTGATTTAGCACCGCCTGAAAACTCGAAGCTCCAGATGACATCCGAGTCTAGACCCCTACTGAGGAAGCGTCATTCTACTCTTCCTCGCTCTTCCTGTAAAGTCAAAAAATCATACAATCTCAAAAACCACCTATCTTTAGAAGCGCGGCAGGCAAACAACTCGTCGCCCTGAGAACTGAAGCTCGCGTCCCGCAGTGAAGGGAACGCCATTAATCATGGTGGTCTCCTTGAAGACCCCGAGCATGCCCTCGGTAGGAACGGCGAAATCAAGCCTGAACCAACCCGTCTCAATTCCCCCGAGCTCCCCGTCGTCACTGTTCGTTCCAAGTGACGTCTGGGTCGCGGCCCCGGTGAGATCCTGCAGGGAACCAACCCGGTGGCACCCGACGTGGAAATCTCGAGAGAATCTCCTCTCATTATTGTTGTATCCGGTCATGAAGACGTTTCGGATCAACGGATCGGTGGTCGAATCCGTCGACATCAGATACAAGACGTTGTCAAAACTCACGTTCCCGGCGTCTCCCGATCCAAAGAACTTATCGAGATAAAGACGATCAGGAAAAGCGGAGTACTCGGCACCATCGAAATCGATCTTGTCGAAATCAGCCAGGTTAGCCGGGGTGTCCGTGAAGATTCGCAAGCAGTCGTCGGCGTCACCTGCCGTAACCAGGGCTTCGAAGCCATAGGGCGTGTAGGCCCACTGGAAGTCGAATTCACTGTTGACAACAATGGCGCTACCGATCAAGAAATCGAAATCGATCGGGAAGTTGGTCTCCGGATCTCGAGCCTCGGCTACAAGATATCCAACTTCGAAGTTGGGATTGTGGCCTCGAGCCAGAACCGACTCGGTGTCGGCAGGAGTGAGGTCTTCGTCCGTATCGGAGGCCTGACAGGTCTCACCGTCGGTGTAGACATAATGAACCTGAACATCGCCATTACGAAAACCGTTCCCGCAGGTTTGCTCATCAGCGTTGACGTTGGTCACGGTGATGATGGTGTTATTTCCCGCCGATGAATCGAAAAGCGGGAAGATAAGGATGCTCGCTGGCTTTGCGTGCACAGGCTGAGCCTGTGCCGGGGCATTGATCAAGCCCACGGTCAACACAGCGGCGACCCCTAGAATTCCAATTACCCTCATTCTTCTACTCCCCTCGCAGAGATAAAACCTCGTGAATGAACTTAGAAGTCCAAGGAGGAAGGTCGAGAGGCTCGGCCTTCCTCCTCGGGACAAAAGCTTTTCTTCAAGAGGGCGATACTGCGTGCCCTTTGGGAGATCTCTCCCGGCGACTCACCTTAGAAAGGGAACCGCGGAAGAGTGGTTACTCGGGAGCCTTCATATTGAAGCTCGCGCCCGGCAGTGTGAACTTCAGCACCAATCGAACTCTGTTGGACGAAGACACCGAGAACGCCGGTGCTCGCACCGAGAGCCTCGAGTTGGAGCCAACCGGTGTTGACACCGTTCAGCTCGCTATCGTCACCGTCCACATCAAGATTGGCTTGGGTGACAGCCTGGGTCAACTGGCCAAGGGAAGCCTCGGTCCAGCAGTTAAAGCTAAAGGTTCGCGAGAAGCGACGCTCATTGTTGTTCCAGCCAAGGAGACGCATGTTGGTCACACTCGGGGAGGTCGCCATCAGGTAAATACTATTACTGAAAGTGACACCAGGAGCGGCGGCCGGAGTGCCTTCGCCGAAGAACTGGTCGAGGTAGAGCAGGTCTGGAAACGTGCTGTACTCGAAACCGTCAAAATCGACGGTGGACGGGGTGAAGGCGTCGGTATCGGTGAAGAAACGTCCGCAATCGTCCATGCCTCGACCGGAGTCGGCCGCGGCAGGATTCCCCTCGAAAGAGTAGGGCGTGTAGGCCCACTCGAAATCGAATTCGGAATTGACGATGTGAGCACTTCCGATCATCTCATCGTAATCGATGGGAAAACCACTCTCGGGATCGCGAGCCTCGACCGTGAGGAATCCTTCCTCTTGGTTCGGGTTGTGACCGCGAGCCAATACGACGATTTGATCTGCAGGGGTGAGATCTTCATCGAGGTTGGACTCGGCCCAGGTGGTACCGTCGGTGTAGACGAAGTGCAATCGGACATCGCCCTGGCGAAAACCGTTTCCGCAAGAGCCTTCGTCTTGGTTGGTATTGGTGACGCAAATAACCGTATTGTTGCCACTCGTTGAATTGAACAGGGGGTAAATCAGAAAACTACCCGGTTGGGAGTGAGTCGGCTGAGCCATTACCGGTGCCGGCAACATGGCCGCAACCGCGAGGACGGCAACCATCCCCGGCAACACAAATTTCGTCATTGAATCTCCTCCTTGACGTCTTGAGTCGGATCCGAGATCTCGGTCATCGAGACCCCAGCCGAAAAATTTCACTGTCATACGTTTGTTCGGTCCCATTCTTTTGCGTTCCGCCAGCGGCGGCCCCACCTCCTTCCGTAGCTCCTTATTCCTCCTGTGACCGGGATGCTCCCGGCCTTACTTCTTGTTCTGTGAGCCCCCGATCAGAGGCTTCTTGATCAGATCAGGAACAGGAGGCGTCGGGCGGCGCCCCGGTGCTCCCCCCCCCATCGCTTTTTTCATATCGAACTTCTTGTACCAGACTCCGTCGACTCGCATCCATTCGGCGTCGGTGATCTCGGACGTCGTCAGGGTGGACTCGGAAGTCAGTCCCGCCGGTGGGGTCTTGATGCGCCAATCGTAGATGATGTGGGCAACACCCACGTCACCATCGACGGTCACGTCCACGAGCTGGAATTTCTCGTAAATAGCTGACCCTTTAGAGGCTTGGTATGCAGTCAATCGCATTTGCTTCTTGAATTCCGGATCCCAGAAATCGAATTGGCGGGCAAGAATCGCGTTGTACGCCCCTTCGTCTTCATACAGATGGTGCATCTCGAGTCGAGTATCCCAGAATGCTTGGACTCGGTTTTTCAGGTCTTGAACCGGATCATCGGAAGTCGAAATCGCTGCGTCTGCGCCCCCTGAACAGGACACAATGAATCCTGACATGCCGATAAGACATGTACCCAGGACCAGTTTGATTCCAACTGTCCTCATCCAGCTCCAAGTGCGATCGTAATTCACTGGAATACACTCCTAAGCGTAGAGTTCCGGGAACAGCCGAACACAAAGGGGTTCGACATCTAACTCGGTCTCTAACCAAAGATCGGTGGCCCAAATGATTCGGCACCGCCGAGAAGAGTGTGTGCTATCCCCTACGTTGTCAAAGCAGGCAATCCCCTGCCCACTGTGGGCCAAATTATACGAACGGTATTGTTCGTGTAAAGGACAAAGTCTGCTTTGTTTGGGGCACACTCCAGGGCAAAACCCGCGGTTTTGCCCGTTCACCCTAAAGCTTGATTGTTTGCT
Organism: Planctomycetota bacterium; assembly: GCA_029260825.1. Taxonomy (GTDB): domain Bacteria; phylum Planctomycetota; class JACOTG01; order JACOTG01; family JAJDCM01; genus JAJDCM01. Next base: position 44,824 of record JAJDCM010000312.1, read on the forward strand.
CCGTTTTCAAGAAGACGATCCGACCCTTTTCCATGGAAACGACGATCTTTCCAAAGAACTCCTGGTTGATCAGCTTTTCGATTTCTTGCAGGTACTTCTTGTTCTGCTCGGCCTTATCCATAGCACCGGCATCCTTTTCCGCAAACGATCAAGTTCAAGGCTTCCATCGGAGGCCATCTGATTCTTGACCTAGAAACAACTTCTAAGTCGTTTTCTAACAACAACCAAGACCTAGCTTCAAGTTCAGCCTGATCTTGCACATAAACCGATGAGCAAGATGCAAACTCCGTTCCCTCCATGGCGAATGGCCTTGCGGCAATGCAATATTCAGGAACGTCAAAGGACACACGAGTTTACACTGAATCCAATCCGCAGTGCACCCCCCATCGAAGAAAACCGATGAAGAAAACCCTCCTCTTCCTTGCTACGTCTGGCCCGCAGATTCGCCTCAAAACAACCATAAACAGCTAATTTAGCTGCTTTTATGCACAAACGCAACGAAATGAACATTCTGTGGTTGATGGACAACTCACCCCCTGCTCAGGACCCAACCACCCCAAGGTAGGCAGACTGTCCATTCAAGTCAATCAGGAATACAAGTGCAAACGGGACCGAATGCGCCCCCAAAAAAATGGCCCAACTCCCTTAGTACGTCTCCCAATCTGAGAATGTATTCTCAATTCTGATATCCGAATCGAAAATCGCCCCTGATCGGTGAGCCCAAGTGGATGAACCCCCTCTCTCTGAGTTTCTGGCGTACCTCGACTCGGAGGCGGGTTTGGCCAGGAACACGATCCTGGCATATCGAACGGATCTGACTCATTTCGTACACCATTTGTCCGGGCTTGAGCTAACCCCATCGGAAATCAGGGGACCAGCTCCCATCCTTTCCTTCCTCGCGGCAGAACGGAATCGAGGCCAGAACCCGAGCTCGATTGCCCGGGCACTCAGTGCCATCCGGATGTTTCTGCGCTTTCTCCTGGCAGAAGGGCTCCAGCCGTCTGATCCGACCGCTGACCTACCCACACCCAAGAAATGGCAACGTCTTCCGGGCACTCTCGGGCCCGAGGTCGTCGAAAAGCTGCTCTCTGCCCCGAACAAGACGACTCTTTTAGGATGCCGAGACATTGCCCTCCTGGAAACATTATATGCTTCGGGCCTCCGGGTCTCGGAATGCATTCATCTTCGGCCCGGTGACATTCACCCAGACCTCGGAATCCTCAGATGCCTGGGAAAAGGAAGTAAAGAGAGGATCGTCCCTGTGGGCGCTCGAGCTCTGGGAGCCCTGGATCGATACTCGAAAAAGGCCAGGCCACGGCTTCTGGGGAAAAAGACCTCCCCCTGGCTCTTTCTGTCCCGAACCGGTCGGCTACTCACCCGAGACATGGTCTGGAGGATCGTGCGCAAGTACGCTCAAATCATCCAGTTGCTCCCTCTTCCTTCGCCCCACACCCTTCGGCATGCCTTTGCCACCCATCTACTTTCAAACGGGGCGGATCTCCGGTCGGTGCAGGAAATGCTCGGCCACGCCGACGTCTCGACGACCCAGATCTACACTCACGTTGATGCGAACCGACTCAAGTCGTTTCACCGTCAATTTCACCCCCGCGCATCGGGTCTTCCTGACCCGCCAGGCGAGCCAGCTCCGAAAGAATCTCCCGAGCCCCTCGAAGACTGATTCCCGGAACTCGAGACAGGTCCTCGGCGGTGGCCTGCCGAATCGCAGCCAGTGAGCCGAACTCGACGAGCAATTGCCGCTTTCTTTCCGGTCCGATGCCCCGGATCGAATCCAGGTCACTCCTCACCACTCGCCGGGATCGAAGGCTCCGGTGATAGGTGATGGCAAATCGATGCGCTTCATCTCGAATTCTGACCAGAAGAAAATTCTCCTGACTCTCCTGATCAAGCGTGATCGGCAAGGTGCGTCCCGGGAGAAAGACTCGCTCATCACTGCGGCTTGGCTCGCTACCACCACGAAGCGTTCGAGCCTTGGCAAGTCCCACGATGGGCAGGGTCTGATCAATTCCAAGATCGACCAGAGACTCAAGGGCCGCCGAAAGCTGCCCCTTTCCTCCATCGATCACCACGAGATCGGGTAGCTTTCCGCCTTCATCAAGGAGTCGGGCATATCGACGCCGAACGACCTCTGTCATCGAGGCAAAATCATCCTGGCCGGATGACTCGCTGATTTGAAAACGGCGATATTCCGACGGCTCGGGTCGACCGGAAACAAAGACGACCATCGACGCCACGGTCTCTTTTCCCATCAGGGTCGAGATGTCAAAACATTCGATTCGACGCGGAATGCGCGGGAGCTCAAAAGTCTTCGCAAGATTCGCGAGCGTCTCGGCCATTTCATTTTCCAGCCGAGCTCGGGTGCGGTACGAAGCTTGCGCGTTGACCTCGGCAAGGCCAAGAAGTCGCTTCTTTTCCCCTCTTTTTGCCACAACAACCGGGATTCTTTTTCCGCGCCTCTCACCGAGCAAACTTTCCAGCATGTCGGTATCTGGAACCTCAATGGGAATCACAACAGACTCCGGAACCGGGTTGCCCTGGGCATAGTACTGGGAAAGAAACGACGCCAGTACTTCAGCGTCCCCGAGCTTTGTCTGGAACGAGTGAGTGAGGGAGCTCACGAGACTCCGCTTTCGAATGAACAACATGGCGATTTCGACCCGGTTCTTCTCCCGGTGAAATCCGACCACATCAATATCATCGGATACGGTTCGGGTGACGATCTGCCCCTCGATCGTCTTTCGGATCGCGGTCACCTGATCTCGAAGGGAGGCCGCCCTTTCAAACTCAAGCTCCACCGCAGCCTTTCTCATGCGCCGATCCAGGTCTCGCACGAGCTCCTTGCTTTTCCCCTGAAGGAACATGGAAACCTGATCCGCAAGGCGACGATGTTCGGGAAGGCTGATCAGCCCGCAGCAGGGAGCCCGGCAGCGACCGATCTGATACTTGAGACAGGGTCTCCTGGAATGGGCCTTGAAGAACCCATCGGAGCACGGCCGGATTCCAAAGTGCTTGCCAATGAACTTGACCGTGGCCCGAACCGCAGATGCCGAAGAAAACGGGCCAAAGTAGAGAGCTCCATCGTCCCGAACCTTGCGCACCACCGAGAGCCGAGGAATTTCCGCATCCGGATCCAGCCGGAGTGAAACAAAAGACTTATCGTCCCGAAGATTGATGTTGAAAGACGGTCGGTCTCTCTTGATCAACGTGTTCTCCAGAAGGAGAGCCTCTTTTTCCGTCGCGGTGACGATGAACTCGACCGAATGAATTTCCTTCTGGAGCTGGTGGATCAGAAACCGTCCGTCTCCCCCGACCCGAAAGTACGAGCGGACCCGATTTCGAAGGGACTTTGCCTTTCCGATGTACAGGACCCGGCCATCTCGATCCCGAAAACGATAGATTCCAGGGTCCTTCGGGGCCGTCTCCACCTGGGCCTTGAGCTCGGGATTAAGACAGGGCTCGTTCATCGACTACCGCCCCGGCGCCCCCGTACTCTTTCCCCGACCTTGCTTGCGAATCGATCCCCCGACCTCGAGCGACTCCGCCTCCAGGGCTCTCATCTCGTCCCGAAGCTCGGCCGCCCTCTCGTATTCGAGCTGATCCGCCGCTTCACTCATGCCTTTGCGAAGCTCCTGAATCTTCGCCAGCATCTCCTTTCGAGAAAGACCCGTGGTCGTCTTCTCGTCGACATCGACGGTGGAGTAGTCGGCGTCAAAGATCGTGGCGGGCAGCTCGGCGATCGACTTTTGAATGGATCGGGGCCGGATGTTGTTTTCCTTGTTGTGCCGGGCTTGAATTTCCCGGCGACGATTGGTTTCCCCGATCGCCGCCGCCATCGAATCGGTCGTCTTGTCCCCGTACATCAGCACCGATCCGTGGAGATTTCTCGCCGCCCGACCACAGGTCTGAATCAGGGAACGTTCCGACCGAAGAAAGCCTTCTTTGTCCGCATCCAGGATCGCAACCAGAGACACCTCCGGAATGTCGAGCCCTTCCCGCAAGAGGTTGATCCCCACCAGGACATCGAACTTGCCAAGACGCAGGTCCCGGATGATCCTCGATCGATCGAGAGTGTCGATATCGGAATGCAGATACTTCACCTTGATGCCCAGATCCTGGTAGTAGTCGGTGAGCTCTTCCGCCATCCGCTTGGTCAGGGTGGTGACCAGAACTCGCTCCTTCTTCTTGACCCGGATACGAATCTCGCCAAGAAGATCATCCACCTGCCCTCGCGCCGGACGAACCTCGATTTCAGGGTCGCAAAGCCCGGTCGGTCGAATGATCTGCTCGGCTGACTTCCCGCCGGACTTTTCGAGCTCGTACTTGCCAGGCGTCGCTGAAACGTGAATCACCCGATGGAGCAGGGAAAGGTACTCATCAAAGGTGAGCGGTCGATTGTCGAGAGCGGAAGGCAAACGAAATCCGTGCTCCACCAGACTCGTCTTCCGGGCCCGATCTCCCTTGTACATGGCCCCGACCTGAGGAACCGAGACGTGACTTTCGTCCGCGATCAAGAGGAAGTCACGGGGAAAGTAGTTGATCAAGGTGGCGGGAGGCTCTCCCGCCTTTCGGCCATCCAGGTGCCGGGAGTAGTTCTCGATCCCGTTGCAGAATCCAATCTCACGCATAAGCTCAAGATCATAGTTGGTGCGCTGTTCGAGCCGCTGGGCCTCGAGAGCCTTGCCGAACTTCCGCAATTCGAGCAACCGAGCGACCTTTTCCTCTTCGATTCCCTTGATGGCCAGAGCCATTCGCTTCTGGGGAGTCACATAGTGGCTCGCGGGGAACACCGAGACCCGATCCTCTTCCGCCAGGATCTCTCCCCGGAGCGGGTCGGCGATCACGAGGGAATCGATCTGGTCTCCGAAGAACTCCACCCGGATGATCCGATCCTCTTCATGACTGGGGAAGATCTCGACCACGTCCCCCCGGACCCGAAAACAACCTCGAACCAGGTCAAGATTGTTCCTCGCATATTGGTTCGAGGCGAGCTTCCGAAGAAGTACGTCCCGGTCAATCTCTTCCCCAACCTTCAGGTCGATGGTCATGTCTCCGTAGGCTTCAGGAGACCCCAGACCATAGATACAGGAAACGCTCGCCACGATGATCACGTCTTCTCGGGAGAGAAGAGATCGAGTGGCCGAGTGGCGCATCTGATCGATCTTCTCGTTTCGAGAGGCGTCTTTTTCAATGTAGGTGTCGGAGGACGGGATGTAGGCTTCCGGCTGATAGTAGTCGTAGTAGCTCACAAAATACTCGACCGCGTTTTCCGGAAAGAGCCCCTTGAACTCGGTGTAGAGCTGGCCGGCCAGAGTCTTGTTGGGAGCCAATACCAGGGCAGGAAGCCCGGACCGAGCAATCAGATTGGCGACGGTAAACGTCTTCCCCGACCCGGTCACCCCGAGGAGCACCTGGTCTTTCTTCCCCTCCTCAAGACCCTGAAGAAGGGCCTCGATCGCCTGGGGCTGATCGCCGCACGGCTTGAAGTTGGAAACCAGCTTGAACTCTGCACCCATGTTCGCGAGCTTAGCATAAGCAGTTTCCCACCCCAAGCGACCCGGTTGGGCTATAATGTCAGGAGCATGAAAATCTACTATGACGATCTCTTTCTGCAGCACGAAACAGGCGAGCATCCGGAATGTCCCGATCGTCTCCGGTCCATCGTGTCTCACCTTCGAAGCGGGAAATTTGCCCCTCTCCTTTCTGTTCCCGCTGATCGATCGGCCTCCGACGAAGACCTCCTCCTGGTCCACACGGAGAGCCATGTCAAGAAGGTCCAGGAAGCATGCCGACGGGGAGGAGGCCAGCTGGACCCGGATACCCGGGCAAGCGCCCATTCAGACCACATTGCGTGCCGTGCCATTGGAACTCTGATGGAGGCTGCCGAGGAGGCGGTGACCGACACGGGGGAGCATCAATCCCTTGTCCTCACACGGCCTCCCGGCCATCACGCAACTCGGAACCAGCCGATGGGCTTCTGTCTCTTCAACCACATCGCCGTGGTTGCCCGTCACTTGCAAAGAACCCAAGGGCTCGAAAACGTCGCGATCCTCGATTTCGATGCTCACCACGGAAACGGAACCCAGGACATCTTCTTTGCCGATCCGACGGTTTCCTATCTGTCGATTCACCGCGCCCCACCCTTTTATCCGGGAACCGGAGCGATCCGGGAAAAAGGAGACGGAAGAGGCGTCGGAACCACGTTGAACTTCCCCATCGAAGGACCTCCTTTCCCGGTCGATGCGGGAAAGCTCTTCACCGAGGAAGCCACCCGCTGGATCGAAGAGTTCCGTCCGGACATCGTCCTCGTTTCCGCGGGCTTTGATGGCTATTTCGCCGATCCGCTGGCGGGGCTCGAAATGAACGTTGAAGACTTCGAGTTCATCGGCCGAGGCTTGCGAGAAGTTACCGAGAAAGTCTGCGGTGGCCGACTCGTGTCCGTCCTCGAAGGAGGCTATGATCTGTCCGGCCTTCCCCTGTGCGTGGAGGCCTACATCAAAGGAATACTGGGAAAAGAAGGCGCGTGAGCCCCTGTTCTTATTCACGCGACGCTCGATCTTGAGGAGAAAACCCGACCATGGCAAGACAACCGCTAAAAGGTGGACGACGCCCGTCCAGCAGCAAGAGAACCGGTAGCCCAAGCTCCCGCAATCCGCGAGATTCCTCGCGAACCAGACAACGGCGCTACGAGAGCAAACGAGAGAGCCGGAACAACCCGACTCTTCCCCTCTTGATCGGAGGTGCCGGGATTCTCGTCACCGGGATCGTCATCTTCATGTTCATGCAGGCAACTTCCAATGTGTCCGATTCCCAGAAAGGGAAGATCGGGCAAGGAGTTCTCGGCGACATCAAGGAGACCGTGGTAGCCCATGAGATTCCGGCCGAAGCTGCTTCCCCTGAAGAAGCGGAAGAGGACGAAAAGGATGCGGACGTCCTTGAAGTGAAGAAGAAAAAGAGGGTTCGCCTGACGCCCCAGGAGCTCCCTCATCCGGAAAGCCTCTCGAACAACCAAAAAGAGAGGCTCGACGCTCTGATCACATCCATTCTTGACCTGAACAATCCCTCGTCGGCGGACGAATCTCGTAGAGCGGTCAAGACCATGGGAATTGAAGCCCTCCCCGCAATGCTTACAAGCTGGTACAAGCTGGACATGACCGACCAGGATCAAGTGATCCAGGCCAACATCATGGTTGCCACCATGCTTGACATCGCCGGCCTGCAAGATCGTGACTACTACCGGTTCCCCGTCCAGGGAATGGAGCCGGATGACATTGAATTCAGGGAGACGGTGCGCTCTCGATGGTATCGATGGTGGGGAGAGAATCGAGACGACTTGCTTCCGGCTCCCACGGAAGACTAGGAATAACCGTCCGATCAATCCATCACTAGTTTTCGAAATCGTGTCGAACCTAGAGTCAGAGCCTCCCATTCCCAATAGAGTCTCAATTAGAAGGTCGTTCTACGGATTAGAGGATCGACATGAAGAGGCACGCAAACTCGAAGCCTGACAAAGAAGGCCTGCAGCACCTGAGACACGTCGCGAACGAGGCGTTCCCAAGGCTCACGGTACAGTTTTGCAGCCACGGCGACCTCGGAGGACATCGTGCTCCGAGAGATCACACGCTTGCGTTCCGCCTCATCGACGCCCGGGGCAAGTTCCGCTCCAACGTGATCTGGGTTATGCCTCGGACCCTCACGAATTGGACGGCAGAAGATGTTCGCCAAGCCGTCGAGAGGAGCAACGGCAAATGATTTGCGAACGTGTACCTGGGATCCATTGAGAAAATCGACTAGGGAATCGGATCCATCACCAACACCGCAGCCGCAAGCACCGTCGTCCAGAGGCCATTCTTGGAACCGGTTGCGGTCTGGGTGATGTTCGTCGTCTTGTAAATTTCACCGCTGATCTTCCACTGGTCTTTCTTCTCATCCCAGGAAGCATCGGGATCGAAATCTACACCCAATGTTGTGGCGAGCATTTCGGCCGCCAGATCCTCGGCGTAATCTGCGGCGGTGCCTCCTGTCACACCGTATCCATGATACTCGGATAAGTATCCATATCGACTGGGATCCTTGGGGATCGAGACGCCGACGGACGAGGCCACGAGACGACGATACTCGTTGGTTTCAGACCTGGCATAGACACAGAAAACCACCTGGCCAGGCTTCAGCGCTCGGAGCCCTCTCTCCTTCGAGACGATCTTGCAGTCGGGAGGAAAGATGCTGGAGACACTCACCAGGTTCAAATGAGCCATGCCTGCTTTTCGGAGCGCAAGCTCAAAGCTCGCCAACTTCTCCTTGTGGACACCCACGCCCTTGGTCAAGAAGATCGAATGAGGAATCAGATTCAATGGCTGTCTCCATGAAGGTTCATTGAGCCGGATGCGCGGGCTTTGAAGGCCAAGCCTCGGGACACCGACTGTTCTTAAGGCTGGATCGGGGTATTTAGTTTTCTGCGCTCTCTGGGTCAAGGGAATCGGGGAGATCGTCTCCCGAGAGGTCCACGTTCACGCCGAGCTCCCGAAAGTACTCAACAAGGCGCTCGATCTCAACGGCGCCTCCCTCAAGATCAAGGGCCATCATCCCCTTGGAGTCGGAAATACTCGCTCCCCGAATGTTGTAGACGACCTTGAATTTCTGGGGGATCGACCAAAAGATGGGCACGGACAGTACCTTCTTTGGAAAGGTCAAGATCACTCGCTGACTCACCTTTTCCTCGCTCATCCTGTGTCGCTCCTTTCAAAGTCGAAATATCTCTTCGCGGCCCCCATTTTAGGGAGATGAGGTCGAAGATAAAGCTCTTCTTTTCCACTGCCGGACAATGACCCGGGGTAGCCCACCCAGGACGGCCACCCCAGTGTAAATAAGGCTCGCCATTCTCCAGTCCGGGTACCGAAAGAAATAGAGCGATCCGATGGACGATCTTGCATAGCTTTCGTTCCCCCGAAGCCAGTCGTAGCCCAGTAAATCCGATGCGGGTCCAAAAGGACTGAGGATCAACGTAAGGCGGATGAGTCCGGATCGCAGCCCCTCGGTGGAAGCAGCTTCGATCCAATCACTCAGGAGATAGGGCCCCCACAACCCCAAAGCCCCCAAGAGAGTAAGCAAGGCTTGCCCCAGCAACGGAGACCCTCCGGGAAGTTGGAACGATCGGGTCAGTGAGTAAAGTGCAAGAGCATAGGAGCCAGAAAGGACCGCCATTCCCCCGACCTCTTGGATCCCTCCTCCCGATCCCATGACCACGGGGAAAACCGACGAGAGGATGATTGGAGGAAGCAGACCGACATGGCCGGGAATCCGGGAAACACCCGAGGAGAAGGTCGCGGCAAAGGGAGCGACGAAAACAACGACGCTCAGCCCGAGCAACCCGGAAATCCCCCCCACCGAACCCCGGTCCGGAAGAATCAGGAACAATCCGGCGAAGATCGTCCCGAGAAGGGAGACCAGGCACACTCGAAGAATGGTTCGTGGGCTCTTGACCCCGCCGGAGTCGGTCTCTTCAGCCATGGATGCCCAGATCCCTATTCGAGTCCCTCGTAGCACACGTTCAACGCCAGAACGGCATAGGACGTGGCGAGCACCGGGAGCCCCTCCCACCACCTTGTGTTTTGATTGACCCAGCTCCCATCTTCCGCCTGAAGAGACATCAGATGTTCACTCAGCTCTTCACGCCACGGATGCTTCTTGCCCTCCGCATCCACCACATATTCCTCCCCGTAGACCTCAAGAGCTCTGGCCATGTTCAGGTAGTAATAGTAGAGACCCTGCTGCCCCTCGTCCGAGGTCTGGAATCCTGGATTGAGATCGAGGGTGTAGTGGTTGGCGATCCAGGTGACGAGAGACTTGACCCGAGGATCATCCTTGGGAAGACCGGTGATGAGATAGCATTTCAAAAGAGCATAGGTCATCGAGCCATAGGAGCGCGGGATCCGTTTGCCGTCCTCCGCCTCGTCCTCTCCGGCCGGGCTGTTGCCAGGAGAATACATCGCTCCCCCGTCATCTCCGGCAATGAAGACCTTGCCGCTCCGGGGATCTTTCCATTCTTCCGAATTCGACTCGCTTCTGTTTTGACAGCGATTCAGAAAGACCAGGGCCTTCTTGTAAGCCTCGTCACCCGAAGGCGCCCCAGTTGCCTTCATGGCGTCAAACCACAAGCTTGCATTCGAGAGGTCGGGCCGTTCGTCCCCCCCGTAGCCGGTCCCGCCAAAATACTTGTCCGATTCCGAATATCCCTCGCCCCCGTCCGCCTGGAGCACGCGAAGAAAGCTCTGAGCCGAATCAACCACCGGTTTGAACCGCTCCTCGCCCGAGTCGATCAGGGCCATCACCGACACGCACGTCACGTAGTTGGCGAGCCCCCGGTCGTAGATCCCGCCATCCTCCTTGGCCATGGACGCAACGTATTCGAGGGGCTTGCGAATAAACGGGCCATCTTCGCTCGTGTACTTCCGGGGGCTGGAAAGAAACGCCGATAGAGCAATCGAGGTCACGCCCGGGTCGGACTTCCCCTGGATTTGCCAGGTGCCATCGGCAGCCTGGGCGTCTCGGAGCGAGCTCAGGCCCCGATCGATCGAACGCTTGGTCCGGGAGCGGATCGAGGTCTCCCCGGGAATACCGGAGGCCGCCACGTCCTCCTTCTCTTTGACCTGACTCGAAGAAATCTCTGGCGCACCGTCAGCCGCAGGATTTTCTGGAGCTGACTCTGCGCAACTCAAGAGGGAAAAAAGGCCCAGGAAGGAAAGGGCAGCCAGGACAGGATAGACAGAAACACATCGCTTCATGAGATATCACCTGAGAATACGGGGGCGAACCGGTTGAACACTCTTGGCTGAACGATCGGCCTCAGCGACGGTTCAGGACATACGGCGAATTCCCTTGTCCGCGATATCCGTTCGGAAGTGTTTTCCCTCGAATTCGATGAGATCCGCGGCCTCATAGGCTCGTTTCTTCGCCGCTTCCAGGGTATCACCTAGAGCAGTGACCGAGAGGACTCGCCCGCCTGCGGTTACGATCTTTTTCCTCGAAACGCTTGTCCCCGCATGAAAAACCTGAAGATCATCGTCTTGCGGGACCTGATCAAGCCCCTTGATCTCCACACCCTGGGTATAGGGGCCAGGATAGCCTTCCGAGGCAAGCACGACACAGACCGCCGGACGCGGGTCCCAGTCGAGAGTCAGATCCGCCAATCGACCGTCCACCACCGCGTCCATCACATCCACGATGTCGGTTTTCAATCGAAGGAGCAGAGGCTGAGCTTCCGGATCCCCGAACCTCGCGTTGCACTCAAGGACCTTACAACCGGTGTTGGCAATCATCAGGCCAACATAAAGGACGCCGACATAGCGGCGATTCTCCCGGTTCAATCCATGAACGAGTGGAACCAGGATCTGCTCTTCCACGTCGGAAAGAACCGATAGGTTGACGACCGGCGCCGGAGTGTAGGCTCCCATACCACCGGTATTTGGCCCCTGATCCTGATCAAAGGCGGCCTTGTGGTCCTGGGAGGACTCCATGATCGCGATGGTCCGACCGTCGGTGAAGGCAAGAATGGACGCTTCTTCACCACTCAGAAATTCCTCGATCAGGATCCTCTTTCCTGCCTCACCAAACTTCTCCTGCTGGAGACAGTCCCCGATCGCAACCTCCGCCTCCTCATAGTTCGCGCAGATCATGACCCCTTTTCCCGCGGCCAATCCACTCGCCTTCACGACCACCGGGAATTCGTCCCGGACGAGAACGTACTGGAGCGCTTCTTCGGCGCTTGTGAAGGAACGGCTGCCAGCGGTGGGAATGAGGTGGCGCACCAGGAGCTCTTTGCAAAAGACCTTGTTTCCCTCGAGCTCGGCGGCCCGCTTGCTTGGCCCGAAGATCCGAAGACCGTGCTCCTGGAACTCATCCACGATTCCATCGCAAAGAGGAGCTTCGGGACCCACAACGGTCAGATCAATTTTTTTGTCTTTGGCGAACTTCAGGAGACTCGGGATATCGGCCTGTCCAAGGTCAACGCACTCGGCAAGTTCGGCGATTCCGGCGTTTCCCGGGGCACAGAATATCTGGGTGACGCGAGGAGATTGGGCGATTTTGTACACGAGGGCATGTTCACGCCCTCCGCCTCCGATGACGAATACCCTCATTGAACCCTCCCCGCTGTGGAATGACCTGATCGTCGAAAGACCGGTAAAGTTTCATCATCCAAGCCATTTCTCGGCCAGAGAAGTGAGCGTGGCTCGAGAGAAATCAATGAACTCAAAACCGATTGATGAAGAAGGAAGTGATCGGGGCGGCCGGATTCGAACCGGCGACCTCCTGGTCCCAAACCAGGTGCGCTAACCAGACTGTGCTACGCCCCGTGCGTTCTTCTTAACATCCCACGAGCCAGGGCAAAGCCCATTCCCAAAACAGGGCACAGATTTCCCTGGCGCGTAGCGGATTAAACTATCGATTCCTCGGCAAAAGGGCTAGTGCGCTCCTGGAGAAACTGGTGTTCTCCCGAATAGGCCCATCCACACGAGCTAGTTTGCCTTCCTCATCAAAAGCGACATGACCTCGGATCGGGCGGCCGCGTCGGTGCGAAAAATTCCCCGCATCGCCGAGGTCATGACCATGGTGCCGGGCTTTCGAACTCCCCGGATTGTCATGCAAGTATGGGTCGCCTCAAGGACGACCGCCACTGCCTGGGGCTCGATGACCTTCACGATGGCGTCGGCAATCTGGGTCGTCATCCTCTCCTGAACCTGGGGGCGACGCGCAAATGCGTCCACGACACGAGCCAGCTTGCTAATTCCGGTGATTCGACCCACGGGTATGTAGGCAGTGTGAGCCCTTCCGACGAAGGGGAGGAGATGGTGCTCACACATGCTGTTGAACGGAATGTCCTTCACCACCACGATCTCGTCGTATTTTTCGGTGAAAAAGGTATCGAGCTGAGCAAGCGGGTCCGACCGCAGCCCCCCGAAAACCTCCTCATACATCTTGGCTACCCGAAGAGGCGTTTTCTTCAGGCCTTCGCGATCGGGATCCTCCCCGACTGCCTCGAGAATCATTCGAACGGCTTTCTCGATCTTTGCCGTATCCACGCCACCCTCTCGGGATTCGATGAGCTCTTTCCCCATGACTCCGACCTCGTTTGTTACTTCTCGCATCAAATCCGCCAACACGAAACGTTCGAAAGAAAACCCCGCAACGAATCAGGATTCTACCCGGATGAATCAGGAGTTCGAGAGGAAATCGGACCCGGCTCGTCAAGGAAACAACTATTCCGGCCCGGTCTCCTCGCCTCCATCTTCTGAGGGGTCGTCAGAGGGGTCAGGATCTCGAAGCTGATGGAGCATTTCCTCCGTCTCCTCCCCTCCCGGGATGCAGAGAGTCAAGTCATCCTCGGAGTCGCCGTGGATCGCTTTGGCGTACGACTTACAGTCTTCATAACCGCAGGAAGTACAATCCGTTTGGCCAAGGGAGGCGTAGACGGTCGAGAGTTCATCAAGGCCCTTGGCAAGATCCATCCGCTCTTCAATTGGCATCATCGGATCGTGCCAGGCGGGGAATTCCTCATCATCCGAAGAGACGCTCCCGGCGTCGTTTACTCCCAAGATGGCGAGAGAATCGACGGAAGGTGGAGGTGGATCCTGATGACCGGAAGTCCCCGAGCCTTCCTTTTTCTTTGGTGCCTCTTTATCCGTTGAGGGGTTCTCAGCTTCTTCGGGCTTCGGATCTGGTTGTGAGTCGTTCAGGGCATCTATCCTCAGACTTTGGCTGCACAAGGGTCATCGGCGACGTCGTCGACCCAAGAGCAGTCCGCTCAAGCTTCCGCGACCGGGGGAGCCGGCGAGGGGCTCTTCGGGAGAAGCCCTAACACTCTAGCATGTTGGGCCTTGCGGGTGGCGGACATGGCCATCAACCCGGTGACGAAGTCATTTCGCAGTCCGGCGAAAAGGTTGGCCACTTCATCCAGGCCCCGAGCAACCTCGAGTAGGCCAGCGGCGAGTAAGGACAGGTTCGAGTCGACAGTCGTGTAGTTATGTCGGAGGAAACCAAGACGATAGGAGCCTGCATCGGCCTCTCCTCCCGCGTCCTGAATCCAGCCAGACAAACGATCAACATGACTCCGGGTCGAGGCTTGCACCTCAAGAAACGCCTCGGATGCCGGAGCCGTACTTTGATCCAGCAGCAAATCCGCTTCCTCACTCAAGTAGGCGACAAGAGACCGCCCCTCAACGACAAGCGCCCGGGAAAGCACGGCGATCACTTCTTGCTTCTCCATCTCGATCGGTACCTCAGTCAACGGGGTAAGTCTATTCGTTCTCTCGTGTCGCGACTCCCCTGGGCGGCCGGATGCTTAGCCCAGGAGGGAAAGATTCTTCGTCCAGCCGGCTGCCGCGCCGAGAAAGAAGAGAAGAAGGACTGGCAGAGCCAAACCAACGGTCAAAACCTTGCCAAGGAGACAAGGGGCCGGATAAGGAGTCTTCTCGGCACTATCTTCCAGGTACATGAACTTCAAGATTCTCATGTAGTAATAAACAGAAACCGCGGTGTTGATCCCGCCCATGATGGCAAGCCAGTAGAGTCCCTTATCGATCGCGGCCCGAAAGAGAAGGAATTTCCCGGTAAAGCCTGCAGTCGGTGGCATGCCAATCAAAGAGAAGAGGAAGATGGTCAGCAATAACGCCGGGAGCCACATCCTGGTGCCAAGCCCCTTGTAGGCTTCGATCTCTTCCGACTTCACCTGGTTGGAGACAACGATGACAACAGCAAATGCCCCAAGATTGGTGAACAGGTAAACCAGAAGATAGAACGCAACGGCCTTGAATCCTGCATAGTCAGAAACCTCAAGGGCAGCAACACCCATGAGTATGTAGCCCGCATGAGCGATGCTCGAATAGCCAAGCATCCGCTTGATATTGGTTTGGAAGAGTGCAGCAAGATTCCCGAGCGTCATGGTTACCGCTGCCGCCACCGCCAGGATCGACGTCCAGTCGAGGAAAAGCCCCCCGTCCGCCATCTTGATCCCCGTGGCTGAGCCCGGATCAAGAGAAGCCATGAACCGGAGCAAGATCGCAAATGCAGCCGTCTTCGAGGCCACCGAAAGAAACGCGGTGACCGCAGTCGGAGCTCCCTGGTAAACATCCGGCACCCAGAAGTGCATGGGGAAAGCAGCCATCTTGTAGGCAAGCCCGGCAAGAACCAGACCGACGGCGATCCCGAATCCGACGTCCGTCGCCATGCGAATGCCAAGATCGGCAAGACCCATCACCGAGAGAGAACCGGTCATTCCAAAGAGAAGTGAAATCCCATAGAGCATCAGAGCCGATGCCACGGAACCATAGATCGCATACTTCAGAGAAGCTTCGCTCCCGATCCGGCTCTGACGCCGGTGGGCAACGATCACGTAGGATGAAAGGCTCGCAAGCTCGACCGCGAGGTAAATCATGATCATGTTCGTTGACGAAGCCATGAGCATCATGCCCAGGACGGCCGCCAATAAAATGCCGTAATATTCTCCCAGACGAGCTCCGATGTTCTCTTTGTCGAGCTGGGTGAGCGCCACCGTGACCAGTGTCCCGATGAGGATGACCGCCTTGAAGAAGGTCGAGAACGAATCCAGAGCCAGCATTCCACTGAAGAGCGAACGAGGTTCTGATGGAAGCATGAACACGAGAGCCAGAGACAGGAGCGTTCCACCGAAGGCCATGTAGGCCGTATTCTTGGAGCGTTCTCGCGATAGAACGAGATCGTAAAGAAGCACGGCGCAAAGAGTGATTCCCAGCACGATCTCCGGCCAGAAGCCGGCGACCGAATCACCGACCCCCGAGACGAACTCGGCAAACGCCTTCGTATCGAGTTGTTTTGTAGCGGCCAGCATCAACGTCCTACCTTATTTAGCGAAACCGTTCATTCCCGATCGACTTGAACACACGGAGAACTTCTGGGTCCGAATCAACCTCCAGCCGCCATTCGAATCGAATCCGGCATCATCTGGAGGAATATCTCGATCGACCCGCCAAGCATGTCCAAGATGAACTTGGGCCAGACGCCGTAAACGATACACATGATTCCTAGCGGAACGAGAACCAGAACTTCCCGAAGATTGAGGTCGGGGAAGCTCCGGTATTTCTCATTGAGAGATCCGAAGAACACCCGCTGGATGGTCCAGAGGATGTAACCGGCAGTGAGCACGATTCCCGAAGCGGAAATGTAGACAAGAACCTTGGGGAAGAGCTCGGTCTCGTAGGCTCCCAGGAACACCAAGGCTTCACTGATGAAACCGTTCAAAGCGGGCAAGCCAAGAGAGGCGAAGAAACCGACGGTCGCAAGACCGGTGTAGTACGGCATCTGCAAACCCAAGCCACCGAAGCGATTGAGGTCTCGATGATGAGCGCGATCGTAAACAACACCGACGAGAAGGAACATCATGGCGGACGAGATGCCGTGATTGAACATCTGAAGCACGGCGCCGTTCACCCCGCCTGATGTCATGGCCGCCATTCCAAGAAGCACGTACCCCATGTGACTGATGGAAGAATAGGCGACCAGCCTCTTGAAGTCTTTCTGCGCAAGGGCACACAAGGCGCCATACACGATATTGATGACTCCAAGAATCGCAATAAACATGATGCAGACCTTGGTCGTTCCCGCTTCCGGAGCCAGGGGATACATGAACCGGAAGAAACCGTAGCCCCCCATCTTCAAAAGCACGCCGGCAAGGACAACACTGGCGGCGGTTGGTGCTTCAACGTGAGCATCGGGAAGCCAGGTGTGGAACGGGAAGACCGGAACCTTGATGGCAAAGCCGATGAACAGAGCAAAGAAGATGTACATCTGGAACGTGAGCTCAAACCCGGGAGCCACTTCCATCAAGGTGAGTAAGTTAAACGAGTAGGGGTCGGTATTGAAGTAAAGGGCAAGCATGGCCAACAGCATGAGGACCGAACCGACCAGCGTGTAGATGAAGAACTTCAACGCCGCGTAGATGCGCCTTGGGCCTCCCCAGATTCCGATGAGGAAATACATGGGAAGAAGCACGATCTCCCAGAAGACATAGAACAGGAAGAAGTCGAGTGCGGCAAAGACCCCATTCAATCCCGTAATGAGCATCAAGAAGAGAGTAAAATATCCCTTCGTAGCCTTTTCAATATTCCAGGAGTAGATGAGGCAGAGGACACCCAGGAGAGACGTCAACCAGATGAGGGGAATGGAAAGCCCATCGACCCCGACAAAGTAGTTGATGCGGAACGCGGAGATCCAGGGAGCATACTCGATGTACTCGAGCCCTTTCGCCAGAGCCACCCCCTGGGCGAGCTTGAAGTCGCGAATGTCTCGAGCATGCTCGAAGACACCCTTGCTCTTGAGGTCGAGCTCCTCTTGTGGAGAGATCCAGGATGATCCCCCGTCACGATCGGAGATGGACGTGACAAGAGCCCGGTGCTCTGCCGGAACCTCGTCCATACGCTCTTTTGCCAGCGCCGCCATCTTGTCAGCAGCGTTCCCATTCCCCTCCTCTCCGTAGCCCAACCAAAGGGCCGAAGAAAGGGCAAATGTGACAATCGCTCCCAGCAGACACACGCCCTTCATCAGGGTCTTCCCTGGAATGAGGAGTGCCAAACAAGCGGTCAAAACCGGAATGAAGATGATCAGCGTAACCATGGGCTAACGCGTGCCTCGCATTCGAGGGTGGGCCGAATTTCTCCGGTCGCACCTCAATTATTCTTCAACTAAAAACCTGATCCACAAACCTCTCACCGTCTTCAAATGAATGGGTTCAAAGGAAAAACAAGAACCCGACAAAGAGGACGGCAAGGAGGACAACTGACGCAAACAAATAGTCGGGAAGACGACCGGTCTGAATCTGCCGGAGGGATTTTCCCCAGTAAAGGAAGATCGCTCCGGTTCCTCGAACCGTTCCGTCGACACCTTGATGATCAATCACTCCGACAACCCGGCCCAAAGACTTACCGAGCCAGCCAAAGAAATTCACGATGCCGTCGACAACATACTTGTCAAACATGGAGCACACGATACGCAGTGCCATGATCGACCCGACGAACACCTTGCTATAGAAATGGTCAACGTAGTAGAGGTTCACCAGGACCTTCTGGTACCTGGCGAGAATCCCCTTTACCTGATAGTTCCTGAAAGGACCGTTCGATCCAAAGAACATCCAGGAAAGTCCCATCCCGGAGAAAGCAATCAGGATGGAAATGATCATGGTCGGGGTATGAGCCGCATGATGAGCGTGCTCGAAGTCCGCGGCAACACTTCCACTCGAAGCATGCTCTCCCGAAAACGACACCGGGGCCAAAGACGCGACCCGAAGAGGATCCTCGGGTTCGGCCAAAGAAGCCGCGGTGTAACCGTAAGGCTCAAAAATAGTCTCGGTTCGATCTTCAAACCACTTGTGGCTGCCCATCAGGAAGCTGAAGCCACCGGAGACGACCGAAACCACGGCAAGCAACATGAGAGGTGCCGACATGGTCAGGGGAGACTCGTGAGCGTGTGAATGCTTCTCTTCGTTCCTGGGCTTTCCAAGGAACGTCATGAAGACGATCCGGAACATGTAGAAAGCGGTGATCCCGGCAGCCAGAGCGGCAAAGACAAAAGGAAGGTACGCAAGGAAGCCTCCCTTGTAGTTTGCAAAGGCAAGAGCCTGGGTCAGAACCGCCTCTTTGGAATAAAAGCCGGAGAAGAGGAACGGGAACCCGGAGATTGCCAGGGTTCCGATCAAGAAGGTCACAAAGGTGATCGGCATCTTCTTGCGAAGTCCACCCATCTCTTTCATGTCGTTGGTGTGAACCGCATGAATGACGCTTCCCGAACCAAGGAACAGAAGAGCCTTGAAGAATGCGTGGGTGAAGAGATGGAAGAGACCGGCGGTCCAGGCTCCACATCCAATGGCAAGGACCATGAAGCCGAGCTGGCTGATCGTTGAATAGGCCAGGACCTTTTTGATGTCGTCCTGGGCAACGGCAATGGTCGCGGCAAAGAGAGCCGTAAACCCTCCAACCAAGGCGACAACCATCAGAGGAACACTGTGGAAGAAGTCTCCTTCCCAGAAGCCGGGGCCGGCAAAGAAGGGGAACATCCTGGCGACCAGGTAGACCCCCGCCGCCACCATGGTTGCGGCATGGATAAGAGCCGAGACAGGGGTTGGGCCTTCCATTGCGTCGGGAAGCCAAACATGCAACGGGAACTGAGCCGACTTACCGATGGGTCCAAAGAAGAGACAGATCCCGGCGGCGGTCAGGAGGCCAGAGGTCCAGACTCCCGCTTGAACGCTCTCAAAGACATCCGCGATGGCGAGCGATCCCACCACCTTGAGGATGATCATGAGGGCGATGAAGAAACCGAGGTCGCCGACTCGGTTGGTGATGAAGGCCTTCTTGGATGCGTTGGCCGCCGAGTCTTTCTGGAAGTAGAACCCGATCAAGAAGTAGGAGCAAACTCCCACCAGTTCCCAGAAAATGAACATGAAGAGGAGGTTGTTGCAGAGGATCAAGCCCAGCATCGAGAAGCTGAAGAGAGCCAGGAAAGCAAAGAATCGGTTGTACCGATCCTCTCCCTGCATGTACCCGGTGGAATAGACGTGAACGAGGAAACTCACCCCGGTAACGACCAGCAACATGATGACCGTGAGGTTGTCGACCGCAATGCCGAAGGTCACAAACCACGAGCCCTCGGCCCCGGGTGTCCCCATCGTCATCCATTCGACTTCCCAGCTACTCGCTTCGAGGCCACCACCGATCAGGAGGTCGACGAAGAAGAGTTTCAGCGCGAGGAGGAATGCAACCCCCATGGCGCCCGTGGGAACAAAGTCACCCTGTCTCGGGAGAAACCGCCCGAAGAAGATCTGAACGATAAACGCCGAGATCGGAAGACACAGGATGATTGCGGCAAGTATTACTGGTTGGGTCATTGGCTTAGGAGGTCGGCCTCGTCCACATTGACGGAATGATTGTGAGAGAAAATGTTGAGGATGATGGCCAGAATAATCGTCGCCTCGGCCGCCGCCACAACAATGATGAAGATCGCTGCGAGATGGCCGTTCAGATCATGGGACACATAGCGGGAAAACGCGACGAAATTAAGAGCCGCCGAGTTCAAAAGAAGCTCGATGCCCATCAACACCGCCACCGCGTTTCGCCTCATGACGACGATCATCATGCCCAAGGTGAACATGAGCGCGCTCACCACAAGGAAATGATTGAGGCCAATCTCAGTCAAAAAGCTCATGCCTCACGCTCCTTTCTCCGAGCGATGTAGACCCCACCAACAAGTCCCACCAGGAGGACGATGGAAGCAATCTCAAAGGGCAACAGGTAGTCGCTCATGAGTAGGTAGCCAATATCCGCTGACGTGGGTTCCATCTCCTCCGAGGCGGTGGGCTTCCACGTCGTTTTGTTGATCACGTACAATAACGCCGTCAAGATGATTCCACCGGTGATCACCGCTGGAACGAGCAAGCGTTTCTGGGCAAGCTGACTGAGACTGATCTTCTGCTTATGAGTCACCATCAGCCCGAAAATGATCAAGATCATGATGCCACCGATGTAAATCATGACCTGGGTGAACCCGAGAAAGTCGGCCCCAAGATAGAGATACAGCCCGGCGACACCAGCCAGAGAGGCCAGCAGCCAAAAGGCGGCATGCACGATGTCCCGGGAGAACAAGATCATGACCCCCGGCAACACGGCCGTTGCCGCTAGCAGATAAAACAGTAAACCCTCGTAGAAGCTCATCGTCTCTTTCTTCCCGAGCGAACGCCCGATGCTTAGCTCTTCTTCTCTTCCTCGGAAGGACCAGAAGAAGAACCCTTATCATCTTCCTTCTTTTTATCATCACCCGGCTTGGCCGACTCTTTCGACTCGGTCACGGGTTTATCAGCTTCTTTCTTTTCTTCCGGTGCCGGCTTTGCGGGCGGTGCCTTTGGCGCCGCCGGTTTCGCACCCTCCTCAGCCTTCACATCCGGCTTAGGGGCTGGGTCAGCCTTGGGCTTTGCTGGAGCAGGTTTCGCCGCTCCCTCAGCCTTGGGGGCTGAGTCCGTCTTTGGCTTGGCCGCAGGTTTCGCCTCTGCCGCAGGTTTCGCTGGTGCCGCAGGCTTTTCGGCTTTGGCAGCCGGCTTGGCTGCTCCGGCTTCCTTCGCCTCTGGCTTGTCTCCGGCAGCTGCCTCTTCCGCGGCCTTCTTGGCGGCGGCAGCCTTCTTGGCGGCAGCAGCGGCCTTGGCCTTTTCTGCCTTGATTCTCTTCTTCTCTTCGGCGAGGTGATCGATCTCGGCCCGTTTTCCAACCACGAACTTGTGATCAGCCTCGTTATAAACCTTGTCGGTGAGTAGATTGTTCATCATTTCATCACGACGGGTCGAAACGAGGTTGAACTGCTGTCCCATGTGAATGCATTCGGTCGGACAGGGTTCGCAGCAAAGGTTGCAATAAATGCAAAGACCGTAATCAATCGAAAAACGGGTAAGACTCGCGCCTTTACCTTGGTGAGAACCGCTGACCGTTCCGTCTCGGCTCCCCTCGATATAGATGCAATCAACCGGACAGGCGTTCGAGCACTGGTAGCAAAGGATGCACTTCTCGGTCTCGAGGAAGTGAGTTCCTCGGTGCCGGGACGGTATCTTCGCTTTCTCGTGGGGATACTGGATCGTGACGATTCGCTTCTTTGCATTCACGAAGTAGCGCCACGTGATCCCCATACCGGTCACGATCGATTTCGAAACTTTATAAATCTCGCGGAAGTAAGTTCCCACAGCTGAATAATCCCGATCGAGTTACTTACCAAGCCCAGGGGCCCACCCCAGACTCATGAACCCGTCGCCAGGCAAAACCATCTGCCAAAAAGCAGTGATGATCATGGCAACGAAACCAAACGGTACAAGGACTTTGTAGCAGAGGTAAAACATCTGGTCGAGGCGGATTCGCGGTAGCGTCCAGCGAATCCACATCTGCAAGAAGAGAAAAGCAAAGGCCTTCCCGAAGAGAGCTCCCACCCGAATGAGAATTCCAAGAATTCCATCGATGTTGTCCAGGAACGGAATCCCTGTGTAGTAGCCCCCAAGGAAAAGAATGGCAATCAGCGCCGAAGCAACAAACATGGCGCCGTATTCAGCAATGAAGAAGATGGAAAAGCGCATCCCGCTATATTCGGTGTGAAAACCGCTCACCAGCTCCGACTCCGCTTCAGGAAGATCAAAAGGAGCGCGTTTCAGCTCGGCAAGGCTGGCAATGATAAAGGCGATGAATACAACCCACATCACCGGATTGCGGAAAATGAACCAGTTAAGAAAGAGACCCTTTTGCTCCTCGACGATATCGACCATGGAGAAGCTTCCGGAAACAATCACCACCGTGACAAGGCAGATGCCCACCGGAATTTCATAGGCAACAACCTGAGCGGCTTCCCGCATCGCCCCAAGAAGCGACCATTTATTGTTGGAAGCCCAGCCCGCCATGATGATTCCCACAACTTCGATGGATGCAACGGCGGCCAGGTAGAAGATCCCGACATTCAGGTCGACGACGATGATGTCCCGATCAAACGGGATGGCGATGAAGAGGAGAAAGACTCCCACGAACGCCGCAATCGGCGCCAAGATGAAGAGCGGTTTGTCCGCTTCTCGGGGAATGATGTCTTCCTTCCCCATCAGCTTGATGCCGTCTGCCAAGGTCTGGAGAGTTCCCCAGGGACCATACTCCATGGGACCGAGGCGAATCTGCATGAAAGCAGAAACCTTGCGCTCCATGTAGACCCCAACGAGCCCAACCAGACTGATCACCGTGACCGGGATCAAACCAGTGACGAACATCAACATGGGAATATGAAGGAACTCAGGCAATTCCTTGAGAAACGGCAAGAGCTCCAAGATCTGGTAGATCAAAGCTCCGGTCGTGGTCTCGGGCATTTCTTCTTCGCTTTCGCTGAACGACGTTCTTACGTTTCAGAACTTGATGGCTCCCAAAGAGCCAACGTCTATTTCTTCTAACTAGTAGCTAACGATCAATTTCGCCAAGCACGATGTCTAGACTTCCTAGAATGATCACCAGGTCGGCTAGCATCGTTCCATTGGCAAGGGCCGGCAGAACCGACACATTGTGAAAACTTGGTGCCCGGCACTTCACCCGCCAGGGTTCATCCGTCCCGTCGCTGGCGATGTAGAACCCGAGCTCACCTTTTGAGTTTTCGACCGCGGTGTAAGCAGCTCCCTTGGGCGGCCGGAACTTTCGGGCCGTCGCCTTGGCCAGATGCTCTCCTTCGGTCGGCATCGCATTCAGCACTTGCCGAAGGATCTTGATGCTCTCAATGATTTCCTGGGTTCGAACGATGTGTCGATTCCAGCAATCTCCAATGGTGCCGTAC
The DNA here is from genome assembly GCA_029260825.1 of Planctomycetota bacterium. Lineage (GTDB taxonomy): Bacteria > Planctomycetota > JACOTG01 > JACOTG01 > JAJDCM01 > JAJDCM01. The sequence goes on from JAJDCM010000312.1 coordinate 68,188, forward strand.
TCTCCGGTACCGGTGCAGATGTTGAACTCGAAACGATCGTAGATGCTGTAGGGCCTCAGTTTTCGGAGATCTCGTTTGACTCCGGTGCTTCTCAGGTTCGGCCCGGTGACTCCGTACTTGATCGCAACTTCCGGAGTCATGACTCCCACGTTTGCCGTTCGATGGATGAAGATACCGTTATAGGTGAGGAGATTGTTGATTTCCTCGAGACTCTTCTCCATGTGATCGATGAACGTCGAGATCTTGTCGAGAATTCCTTCCGGGAGATCGTAAGCAACCCCTCCCGGACGGATGTAGTTATAGTTCAGGCGCTGGCCGCAAATCTCTTCCAGAATATCGAGAACCATCTCCCGATCCCGGAAAGCATAGAAGAACGGTGTGATGGCGCCGGTATCGAGACCAAAGGTGCCAACCGCAATAAGATGGCTTCCGATTCGGTTGAGTTCGGTCACGAGCACCCGAATGTAGTCGGCATACTCGGGAATCTCGACCTTCATCAGCGCTTCCACCGCCAGGCAATAACCAAGATTATTACCCATGGCCATGAGGTAGTCCAGTCGATCCGTATAGGGAACTGCCTGGACGTAGGAACCGCTCTCTGCACATTTCTCGAAGCAACGATGGAGATAGCCCACCACCGGTTCGCATTCGAGAACCAGCTCACCATCCGTCTTTGCCACCACCTTGAGCACCCCGTGGGTACTCGGATGCTGAGGCCCCATGTTGAGGAGTAGCTCTTCGGTCCTTACATCCGGCGGCTCGTGGACGTTCGTATTCATGTTAGCGGTGTCGGCCATTTTCGTCTTGGACCCCTTGACGTCGCGGGAAGGGCTCATCGCTCACAAGAAACGAGCACCCGAGATCGAATCAACTTCAGGCTGGGATTAGCCGGGGTGTCCTCCCCACGTCCCATCTTCGTTCCCCTCGAACTCACAGACAATCCCGTGGTATTCGGTGGGGAACTCATAGTCTTTCCGTAACGGATACCCGATCCAGTCATCCGCGCAAAGAATCCGTACGAGGTTTGGATGCCCGGTAAAAACGATTCCTAGTAGATCGAAGGATTCTCGTTCATGCCAGTCCGCAGTTTCCCAGATCGAGGAAACCGAGGGAATTTCGGGCTTTTCCCGGGCAACCCGAGTGCGCAGGGAAACACAGTGAGCCTTTCCCGTGGACTCGATGTTGTAGATCACCTCAAAACCATCGTCGGTTTCGCCCTTTAGCCCTTTCAGGTCAACCCCGGTCAGACACGAAAACAGGTCGCAATCGAACTCGGGGGCATCTCTCAGGTGCTGACAGACATCCGGAATGAGCTCACTCGGAACCATCGCGAAGGCTTCGGGACCGTCTTCATTCAGATCGATTGCGGCCTCGCCAAACTTCGTCTTGAGGGCGGCAAATATTGCGGAGGATTCCATCAGGCCGACTGCCCCTCTTTCTTGGTCTTGGTGGGCCACTCAAAGCCTCCAAAAACCTTGGGACGCGCCTTGGACCGATCTCGATCGGAAAGCTTTTCGTTGTAGCAGAGCTCTTTGACCTTGAAGAGGCCTTCAAGCAGAGCTTCAGGGCGGGGCGGACAGCCGGGCACATAGACATCGACCGGGATGACCCGATCAACGCCCTGGAGGACGTGATATCCGTATTTCGCGTAGGGACCACCCTTGATGACGCACCCCCCCATCGCAATCACGTACTTGGGGTCGGCCATCTGGTCAAAGAGGCGCTTCACCCGGGGAGCCATCTTGTGACTCACCGTCCCGGCAACGATCATGAGATCGGCCTGCCTGGGAGTTGCTCGGGGAACGCCCGATCCGAAGCGATCAAAGTCATATTTTGCCGCCAGGGTCGCCATCATCTCGATGGCACAGCAGGCAAGGCCAAACGTTAGCGGCCAAACCGAAGCTTGACGGGTCCAGTTCAGGGCCTTGTCAACGCTCGTAATGATGACGTTTTCTTTGGTCAGGGGATCGGGATTCTCGTTCTCCAGATCCTGGCGAGGTGGCCCACCATTGTTCTTCTTAAGCGGCATTTTTCCTCTCGGAGGAATCGGTCTGGTTCCCCGGGTTGCTTCCTGAACGACCTTCTGGACCACCACGTTGGCTCGCAATCGACCTGACCCACTCAAGGTCACCCTTGGCCCAGGCGTAAATGAATCCGACGGCCAAGATGAGGAGAAAGACAACCATCTCGATGAACACAAACGGTCCGACTGCGGATAACTGCTTGAAGACCAGAGCCCACGGGTACATGAACGCGACTTCGACGGCGAAGATGACAAATACCAGAGCAATCGTATAGAAGCGCATGTCGAATCGAATCCATGCGGATCCGATGGCAGGTTCGCCACATTCGTACGTCTCGTATTTTTCTGGATCGCGCACGGTGGGACGCAGAATTCGACTCACCACAGACACGTTGAGAATGACGAATAGGGCCCCCACCACGCAGAAGACGACAATGTTCGCAAACTGAACGTGCATAGAGACTTATCTTTCTCTGAGTGGATAGATTCCTTCCGGGAAAGCGGGGAGTATAGCAACTTTCCCACAGCATTTAAATAAATTGGCAAAAGGGGTTATGCTAACGAATGATGGGTGATGTGGAGAGGCTTTCAGCGGAGTTCTCCAGAACACCGGGGCTCCATTTTCGTAAGGGATTCAAGCCCCGAATCATGGCAATGCAGAGCATGAATATCCACAGGAAGAAGAGCATGACAACACGGCACCGACAAAGAAGCCAACTGGCGACTGGGCAACGGCTTCCCACCACCAACCAGGTCAAGATCACTCCGCGAACTCGAAGACGGGGCCCCCTTGTTTCTCTGGTGCTCCTCCTTCTTTTGGTCGGGATGACCGGCTGTTCCACCGCTCCGCCCGTCGCCCGAGATGACGATACCCGGCTCCAGGAAGCGCGGAATAAAATCGGTCCGGCCATTCCCATTCGGCTCGCGGTGATGCCGGTTGCGGTCGATGGAAGAACAAAAACCGGTGATCGAGGCTACCGTTTTCCTGATGATCCTCCTCCGAAAGAAGTTGATCCGGCGATCAATCACCCGTTTCTCGCCGGGCAGGAACTTTCGGATCGAATGATGGAGTTCTTCACGGATGAAGCAAGCTCGCCTTTCCAGGAAGTCATCCGCTACGACATTCCTCCTCCCGGCCTGACCCTGGAAGAGGATTCCACCTCCGAGTTGCCCACTCTTCGCCTGAACATGCGAGTGAACGAGTTCAATCTGCGATTCGCCGGGCGCAACGGATGCTGGACCCCGAACCTTTTCTTCTGGGCCATGCTCATCGTGCCGAGTCTCTTCGTGGCGGACGAGGACTACACCTTGCGAGTCGACATCGATCTCGTCTTCAGCGAGATTTTTGATCCCCATGATGTCCTTTTCGAGATCCCGGTTCAGTTTGATCTCACCGCGAGCCTCGACGACTTTGACCGGGGCTGGCAGCCCCTTGGTATCTTCTACGCTCCCAAGAACCTGCGTCCATGGAATTGGGATGCAGCTCTGGAGCGCATGGCTCCCCTGGCATTGCGCGAGGCCGAGATCCTGATCCTCGACAAACTCGGGAGCGGTTTTCGAGAAACGGTAGCAGATTGGACGGGAAACCGGGCTCATCCACCGGCCCCGGTTTTGGAGTAGAAGCCCTTACGGGGAGAATCGAGAAGTGTTGACGAGAAGCCTTCTCGCTGATAATGTTCCCGGTCTCTTCAAAAGCGCCCGTAGCTCAGCTGGATAGAGCACGGGATTTCTAATCCCGCGGTCGAAGGTTCGAGTCCTTCCGGGCGTGCTTTCACTTCTCCCCGTGATGAGAAACGCCCTTCCCATCGACAAGCTCGCGATCCCTCTTGGCAACTAACTTCAAAAGATGGAGAGCCTTGCGCATGCGTTCGAAGCTCTCCACATCCTGAAGCACGGCCGTGGCCTTGCCATTCTGCGTGATAATGATCGGTTGGCCTGACTCGCGAGCTTTCCGAATCAGCTCGGACTCTTGGTCTTCAGCACGGTTACAGGCTCGATGGCATCGGATAGATCCATGGGTTCCTCCTCGATTGGTACATCAAATTTATCCTAGAATTTGGCTCCTATCAAGGGCATGAGTCCTACTTCCTGCTGCCAAAGTGAACCGGAAGGCAGCTTGCCCGGAGCCTCCGCCATGATATTTTTGTGGGCCACGAAGTGCCGATCAAAATCCCGACGAGGTGCGTCGTCTTTCACGCAGGCGAAAGCCCCACCTCTTCCCGCCCTGATCGTTATTACCGGAGGCATCGATGAAATACGCTGTTACGGCTGCGTCAGGACAGCTCGGTCGAAAAGTCGTGGGCGACTTACTCTCTTACGTTCCGGCTCGCGATGTCGTGGCCATTGCTCGAACGCCTGACAACCTTGAAGACTTTGCCCACGCTGGAGTAACCGTTCGAGCGGGAGACGATGACGACGACCAGGCGCTGTGGGCCGCCCTGGAATCCGTGGCAGTATCTCTTCCTATCAGAGGAACAATCATGAACATCTGGCAACCATTGTTTGCGTGCCTCTTCCTCTTTCTGACCACTGCTGCCGGCGCCCAGGAGGCTGGAGATACTCCCGAGACAACGAAGCTCAAGGCCAGAAGCAAGGAATTGGGCGAGGACGTCATCAAAGTGACCGATGGCGTCTACACTGCCGTTGGATACAGCCCGGCAAACAGCTCGATGGTTGTGGGAACGGACGGCGTCATCATCATCGACACGGCCATGACGCCCGCTCACGCAAAGGCGATCTGGAAGGAGTTCCGAGAACTCACGGACAAACCCCTCAAGGCCGTCATCTACACCCACGGGCACGGTGACCACATGAATGGTACCAAGGTCTTCGTGGGAAAAGAGGAGGTGGAAATCTGGGCTCGTACCGGCTTCGGGGCGGAGGACGCGGCCTTTTCTACGAGCGGAGTCACCATCAACAAGGCGCGCGGCGCCCGGCAAGGCGGATTCCGGCTTCCTGATGAACTCCGAATCAACAACGGCATCGCGCCTGCGTTGCGCCCAGAGAAAGGAACGAACCCGTTTGCAGCTGAAGCGAGCGGCTTCCTGCCCCCGAATCGCACGTTCAGTGAATCTCGCAAACGACTCACCCTCGCCGGGGTGTCAGTAGAGCTGGTCGCCGCCCCCGGGGAGAGCAGCGACCAGCTCTACGTATGGCTTCCCGAGAAGAAAGTGCTTTTTTCCGGGGACAACTTCTACAGGTCCTGGCCCAACCTCTACGCGATTCGAGGGACTCCCTACCGCGACGTCCGCGCCTGGGCGGACAGTGTCGACCGGATGGTCAAGGAGGGTCCAGACCATCTGGTGCCCGGGCACACACGCCCCTTCTCGGGAAGGGACAGCATCCAGACCGTTCTGCGCGATTACCGCGACGCCATTCGCTTCGTGTTCGACAAGACAGTCGAGGGCATGAACAAAGGGCTCACTCCCGACGAGTTGGTCCAGTATGTACAATTACCAAATCGACTTGCACAGAAGGACTACCTCATAGAGTACTACGGCAACGTCGAGTGGGGAGTTCGTTCGATATTCGCCGGGCACCTGGGGTGGTTCGACGGCAACCCGACCCATCTCTTTTCCCTCGCCCCGAAGGAGGAAGCCCGACGGATTGCGGGGCTCGCTGGGGGACCAGGATCACTTCTCAAGCAGGCGCAGAAAGCCGTGTCGTCTCAGGACCATCAGTGGGCAGCTCAGTTGAGCGATTACCTGCTGGCCTTGGACCCGAACGACTCCGAGGCCAAGAAGGTAAAGGCGAAGGCGCTCTCAGGTCTGGCGGTCAACCTGTTAACGGCCACGGGGCGAAACTACTACCTGACGGTGGCCCAGGAACTCTTGCAGAGCACCGACACCATCGATTCGAAACCAGCAGTCGAGCCGACCTACAAGGTCGTCTTGACACCGGAAGTCAGGTTCGATCAACTCAACCCCGCCCGCGGCGACCAAAGCCCGGAGGCCGGCACCATCTGGGGTGACCGCAACGGTCGTGGGCCTACTGGCTTTCTCTTCAAGCCGGTAGACGGCTTCGAATCGCCGCCTCACATTCACAACGTCTCCTACCGCGGCGTGGTCATACGCGGCCTCATTCACAACGACGACCCCAAAGCTGACAAGATGTGGATGCCAAAAGGGTCTTTCTGGACCCAGCCGAAAGGTGGGGTGCACATCACGGCAGCAAAAGGCAGCGACGCCTTGGCGTACATAGAAATCGATGAGGGGCCGTACCTCGTTCAGCCTGTCGAAGAGGAGTTTAGAAGCGAAGAGAAGCCCCTCAACGTTCACGCCTCGAACATCGTTTGGGTCGACCAGCCAGAGACGCGAGACTCTGCCGATGGACCGCAGATGGCTTTTCTTTGGGGCAATCCGAAGGAGGACCAACTGAACGGGACTCTCGTCCGACTACCGGCCGGATTCACGGGGACGATGCGAAGTCACGGCGCAGCACTCCGCGCTGTAGTGATCCAGGGTCGACCCAAGCACCGGGTGCCTGGCGAAACCGGCGCCAGGACCCTGGGGCCGGGAAGTTACTTCAGCTCGACGGGAGAGTCCGCGCATCGGCTGTCGTGCGAGGCGGCAGAGGGGTGCATCGTCTACGTACGCACAACAGGTAATTTCGACGTCATTCCAGTGCAACCAGGGAAGTAGCCGGGCTGTTTTCAAAAGACGTCTTTTGCAAGAAGTGAGCGAGCAAACGTGGCCCGGACACCAAAGCCTGAGGAGATCAAATGACGGCCTGCCCGAAATGACCAACCGGCGAAATGTCCGAGCCATGGTCGTCTTTAACAGACAGTATACCCGAGATCACCGCCCCCGTGTGCAGAGCTAGCGGGGTTGCCTAAAGCGACGACGAACGGTAGAACAGGCGTTCAGCCTTGTGTGAGTAGAAAAGGAACAGAGAGAGGAGCCTGCAAATCTTGGGAGAAACGCCCGATGACGGATGACTTTCCTTGGGACGGCGATACCCCCCCGCTCGCGGCGGAGTATCGAGAGACTCCGATCGCGGACATGATCGCTTATCACAACCAAGGAGCCCCCCACCGAGAGTACACCCAGCCCCCCCTGCTCGTTGGGATGTGCATG
>JAJDCM010000313.1 GCA_029260825.1 Planctomycetota bacterium
ACCGCGAACGGGAACCTCACAAACTACTCGATCGCCAACGGAAACGCCTTTGGCCCGATTGTAAACGTAGCTGGCATCGGTGATATCGCCGGAAGTGCTGACCATCCCTGGACAAACTTCGAGTTCTAGAAGCCCCCATGATTCAAGAGGGTCGGTGCGCAATTGTTCCAGGTCATACCAGGAGGAAACAAGGCAACTCAGACCGGACAGGATGGATCGGTTTGTGTTTCACCGAGGTCTTCACTCACGAAACGACGAATCATGGAGATCAGCTCGGATCGCTTCACCGGTTTGGTCAGATACTCATCGCAACCCGCCGCGATACACTTCTCCCGATCACCCTGCATGGCATGGGCGGTCAGTGCGATGATGGGCTTTTGATATCCCTCTCTTCGCATCAAGGAAGTTGCGGTGTAGCCGTCCATCTCCGGCATCTGCATGTCCATGAGAATGACGTCGAAGGGTTTCGGATCAGGGGATCGATGGGCGCATTCAACCGCAAGCTTCCCGTTTTCAACCACGGTGACCTCGCAACCCGAGCGTTTCAAGAGAGTTGAAATCAGCATTTGATTGTCCCGACCATCCTCGGCGAGGAGGATCTTCGTTCCCGAGAGCTCGGATGGGTCTCTTTGCACCCTGGTGACTGCGGTGATGGTTTCTGACCGAGGGGCCGGTTCCACCAGCGTCACTTCACTCTTTCTTCCCGCTGGCAGCGTCAGGCTGAAGACACTCCCCGAGCCCGGGCTCGTGACGACACGGATCGTGCCGCCAAGCAAGTGAGTGAGTCGTCCACAGATGGCGAGCCCCAGGCCCATCCCTCCGAAGGTCCGGGTGGTCGAAGTGTCAACCTGAGAGAAGATCTCGAAGATCTCTTCCACATGTTTTTCTTCGAGGCCAATCCCTGAATCGACAATGTCGAACCGAACCCCTGGACCCTCTTCATTCTCCGCCTCGTAGCTCAGTTCCGTCGTGACACGTCCCTTGTTGTCCGTGAACTTGATTGCGTTACCGAGGAGGTTCAAAAGGATCTGGCGGAGTCGAACGGAATCGGTCTCAATCGCCGCGGGGATCGCCGTCTTCTGCACCACCGAGAGCTCGATGTCCTTTTCGACGGCACGGGGATGAAGAAGAGAGGTGACATCGCGAACGACGGTCTCGACGAAACAGGGCTCCATCGTCACCGTCATGGCACCGGCTTCAATCTTGCAGATGTCGAGAACATCATTGACGATGCTCAGGAGATGCTCCCCGTTCCTCATGATGGTTGCGTGGTACTCCTGCTCTTGTTCCGGCGTGGATTCTTCCTGATGGAGCAGCTCCGAGTACCCCAGGATCGAGTTCATGGGGGTCCGAATCTCGTGACTCATGTTGGTCAAGAAATCGGTTTTAGCCCGATTGGCTGCTTCCGCTTCTTCCTTGGCCCGGCGAAGTTTCTGCTCATAAAGCCTCCTCTCGGTCATGTCTTTGGCGACAAAAACAAGACCCGTGGCCTCGCCCTCCAGGCTTCGCATGACCGAGCGCGAACAGGAGATCGGAATCGCCCGTCCATCCTTTGCCAGAAGAACCGTATCGCCGAGAATAACCGAGTTTGCCCCGACAACTTCAACCTCGGGAGACTCGTCCGTCGGGAGGACCTGAACGGTCAGGACCCTTCGAATTGATTGGTCAAAGAGCTCATCCTCGCTGTAACCCAGCAATCTGCAGGTCGCTTGATTGACGGTCTCGATGCTTCCGAGCTTGTTCGTCACCAGGAGGCAATCGTCCATACTCTGGATGATCTTTTTCACGTAGTCCTGGGAGACGGCGCTCTTTCTCAAGTCACTGGCCATCCGGGAAAACGAGCGCAGTTGTAGATAAGAAGAGATGGCGCCCAAGACAAGAGAAACAAAGCCCACAATTCGGAGGATTGCCGTGTAGGGATCCTGCTCCCCCATCAGGCTCGCTCCAAGAAGTGCGACGAGCGCAATAGCAAGACTGAGATTCGTCATCAGACTTCGGGTGCAAAAGCCAAGGTGCCGGAACATATCCACGATCTCTCCAACCTACACGTGGGCGTGAACTTGGATGTTCACAGACCCTCTTTCGTCATCGACCGCATGGGGCAGAGTGCTTTAACGAGTATTTCTCAGGTGAGCACGGGAGGCGGAAGGGGCTTTGGATCGGCGAGAGCGGGAAGAGAGAAGGAGAACGTGGAGCCCTCTCCTTTTTGACTGGTAACGCTTACTTCGCCACCGTGGAGCTCAACGATCTTCTTGACGATGGCGAGGCCAAGACCCGTGCTTGCTTCTCCGCCCGTGGGACGGGCGCTGAGCCTTTGAAACCGACCAAAGACTCGCTGGAGATCCTCGTCGTCGAGCCCCTGCCCGGTGTCATGGACACTGACCTGGACGACTCCACTCTGGCTCCTGGTCGCGATGCGAATCCGGCCCCCAGGGTAGGTAAACTTGATCGCGTTGCTCATCAGGTTGTCAAGAACCTCACCCATTCGCTCCCGATCCATCGAGACAAGAGTGGAGCAATCCGATCTTTCACTCGATAGGTCGAGCTTTTTTTGCTGGGCGACCCGGCGAAAGAAACGGCTGCGCTCCTGGACGAGTTCAACGAGTGAAGCCGGTACAAGGTCAAGACCGAGTCTGCCGTCTTCGATCGCGGCGATGTCAAGCATGCTTGAAAGAAGCCTTGAAACTCGCGTTGTACACGCCTGGGCATCGCTCAAGTCCTGAACGACGGTCTCCGTATCGAAAGTACCGTCCTGGAGAGATTCCGCGGTGAGAGTGAGATAAGCGTTGAGGCTGGTAAGAGGTGTTCTCATGTCGTGAGCCGCGATCCGAACGAACTCACTCTTGTCCTGGTTGAGTCGATTCAGTTCCTGATTCTTCTGACGGAGTTCGGCCGTGTTTTCTGCGACCTTTTCTTCCAGGAGCCGTTTCTGCTTCTGAATTCCTCGAACCCGCCACCGGAAGAGAATGATGATCGACAAAAGAACGGAGAGGGAGGCCCCCAATCGAAACGTATTCCATTGCCAAAAGGGAGGAAGGATGGAGATGGGAAGAGTAGCTCCTTCAAGATTCCACACACCATCACTGTTGGACCCTTGAACTCGAAAGAGATACTCCCCTGGCGGCAGGTTTGCGTAGGAGGCGATCCTTCTTTCTCCCGCATCGACCCACTCCGAGCTCAAACCCTCGAGTCGATAGCGGTATTGATTCTGGGAAGGGTTGGCGAAGTCGAGAGCCGCAAACTCGAAGTTGAGATCGTTCTCTTGGTGATTCAGTTTGAGTTCCGTGAGGTGCATCCCCCACCGGAGAAGCTCCCGGCTCCCTTGTTGAAGCGACGTGATCTTCACCTGAGGTGGAATGACGTTCTTTTCCAGAAGACGAGGATCGAACACGTTGACTCCATTTTCTCCTCCGACCAGAATCTTTCCGCTCTTGCTTTGAGCGATGGCGCCAATGGTGAATTCGAGTCCTTGGAGCCCATCTTGAGTGGTATAGGGAGCCATCTGCCCGGTTCGAGGATCGTAGGCGCATAGACCTCGATTGGTGGCGAGCCACAGGCGGCCGTCGCTCCCCTGAACCATTCCGTTGATCATGTTCGTGGGAAGGCCGGATCTTTGGGTCACGTGAGAAAAGGTGATCGACTCCTGGTCGAGGAGGTTGAGGCCGCCACTGAAAGTTCCTACCCAGAGCCGTTCTTCCCGATCGAGAAGGAGACTGTTAACCGTTCGATTGTTCATCGAGGTCGGGTCGTTGGGCTTCCTGGGAAAGTGGGTCACGGTGGCGGTGGGGACATGGAGCTTATTCAGTCCAAGTCCTGGGGATCCGATCCATAGAGTTTCTTCATCTTGCTCAAGGAGAGCCCAGACACTGGCCTGACTCAATCCGTCCGGGCGCGTGAAGTCCGGCAAGAAGCGGCGCACCAGTCCTGTTTCCGGATCAACGAGACTGATGCCTCCGGGGCTTGCGTGGCCGACCCAGATGCTGCCGGTGACGCTTTTCCCAAGACACGTAATATTGTTCGAGGTAAGAGTGGTCGAGTCGACCGGGTTGCTGTAATAGCGATGGAACCGCAGTGCCTCGTCTCTGCCCACGACAAACTTGGCAAGATCGGCTCGGTTCAGCCCGTTCGACGTACCCACCCACAACTGTGATCGGTCCACAACAAGAGACGTCACCGCACGGCTCGTCAATCCCAGCCTGGACCTGGACTCCGTGAACCGATGGAGGATTCTCGTTGCCGTAGGATCGAGACAGAAGAGCCCCCTAGACCGGGTTCCCAGCCAGAGTTCGTCGGAGGGACCAAACGCAACAGCGGTAATTCCCGAGGGCGGAAGACCATTGGGATCGGCGGGATCGGCGCCGGCGATGAGAAACTGCTGCTTGCGGGGATCCATGTAGCTGACGCCCCGGCCCTGGCAGCCGATCCAGATCAACCCGGTTCGATCCTCGAAGAGAGCCGATACCCTGTTGCCAAGAAGGCTGGTGGGGTCGGTGGGCCGGTGAAGGAAGTGATCGATCTCCTTTTGAGACGACCGGAAACGATAGATTCCACTACTGGCCGTGGCCATCCAGAGGTTGCCACGACGGTCATGGAGCATATCGGAAATCGTGGTTTGAGCGATGGACACCCCTTTTTCGACTCTTGCGAGGGTGTCCTCGCATCGTTTTTCCTCGATGAGAAACCGAAAAGGGCGTCCGGCGAAAGGTAGACACCAGAGCGCTTCCTCGTGATCCATGGTCCTTTTCGATGTCAGGAAGAGGCTCGTATCCAGTTGCTCGTTCGCATCGCAGACGAACCGAAATTCGTCTTCGCCTTGCTTACCACGATAGAACCGTCCACGATTCGTAGCGATCAGGATGGATCCGTCCGGTGTCTCGTGAAAAAAGGCGATGGACGGGCGAGCCCCATCCAGGTGAACGGGTCTTGCTTGCTCCGTTTCTGAATCGATGGTGAAGGCCCCGCGGTTCGTCCCGATCCAGAGGTTGGATTTCGTGGAAAGAATGTCCACGATGAAGGCTTGAGAGAGACCGTGTTGGTCAAAAACCTGAGAACTTCCTTTCTCAACATCAACCCGATTGAGGCCGCTGCCAGTCCCGATCCATGTTTTGCCGTTGTGTGTGCTCACGACGTTGACAATGTCGCTACTCAGTCCGTGCCCTTCTTCTCCTTCTTTTCGAAAGTAGGTGAGGGCTCCTGTTTTTCGGCTGAGTCTCTCGACTCCTCCGATTCCCAGGTAGATCCACAGGTCGCCGCTCGGGGCTTCCTCCAGCTGAGAAACCCAGTTTCCGGCGAGGGTGGTTGAGTCTTCCGGGTGATGATCCAAAGATGAGAAGTCATAGCCGTTATAGCGACTCAACCCGGATCGGGTGGCAAACCAGAGGTAGCCGTCGACGTCTTGAAAAATGTCGCCGATATTGCTGTCGGCCAGGCCGTCATCCGCGGTGATGTGATCAAATCGAACCCGACCTTGCGAAAAGGCGGCACTCGATGTGATGAATCCGCTGATCAGGCAAAGACACAAGAAAACGGTGCGGAGGATGCTCATCCGACACTGGTCGCATCACCGAGAACCTGGGCGACGAGGTCCGTAATCTCCTGGATCGAGAAAGGCTTGGGTAGAGTGGCACAAGCACCCATTCTGAGCGCGACTTTGAGGAGGTCCCCTTTGGCGGAACCGGCGTTGCCTGACATGGCAATCACCGGTAGTTCGGGATACCGGGATCCCATCTCTTTGATCAGTTCCAGGCCGTCCCGATCGGGCATGACCAGATCAGTGATCACTAGACGGGGCATCTTCTCGGAGATTCGCTCGAGAGCCTGCTGCCCGTTCTCGGCTTCACGGACATCATAGCCGGATTTCCCGAGCGCTCGGGCCAGAACCATTCGAAGCTGAACATCGTCGTCGATGAGGAGGATCATGAACAATCTCCATCTCTAAATAAGACTATCTGGAGTCACGGTTCTTTTCTCGACCCTCGATGAACGGGACTTGAGTCGTTTCCGGCAGTCCCACCCCGAAGTCCTTGCGGCGCCACGATATCCTGCTGAGGAGTGACACGGAGGAAAATCTAGCCCGGATGATTCGTGTAGCCCCTCCTCCTTGGGAACCGTTACCTCAAAGTAACGAATGTGTGCCGATCGGGCCTCCTTTCCGGGCTCATGGGGCTTCAGGGGGCTCATGGGGCTCTACAATATCGGCCCAAAGGTTGCTGGATTCGTTCTCCTTCCCGGCGATAGTGCCAGCAACTGAATTTCGATTGGAGAGACAAGAATGTCGCAGCCCTTTCACCGCATGCCCGAGGCGATGAGCTTCCTTCTTGGATGCGCCCTGATCTTTTGCATCGACCCTCTTCTCGCCGGAGAGCCGGAACCTGGTGTAGCCTTCGGAACGAGAACCTATCAAACCGAGTCCGCCGTCGTCGACACCAGCACCGGAGACCTGGACGGCGACCGCGTCCCGGATATCGCGATCGCTCACAGAGACCCACCTCGCATCGCCTTTTTGCAAGGACTCGGATCCCTCGACTTCGACCTCAGAGCGGAAGACGTGGGTCTTATGGAGACACCCGCCCTCGTGAGCATCGCAGATCTGGATCAAGACGGGCTCGGCGATCTGGTCGTCGCTCAGGAGACCCAAGCTCTTGTGTTTCGTGGAACAGGGGGATTCATGTTCTCTCCGGGAGTGTCCTATCCGATCGGACGCTTTCCCAAGAAGATCCTCATCGAAGACCTGGACCTTGACGGAGTCCCCGACTTGACCGTCGGCTGCCATGAGCAAGGCAACCTGCATGTCTTCCTATCGGACGGAGTCGGCGGATTCGCTCCGCCCTTGATCCTGGGAAGTTCCTCGACCGGATACGACATGGATGTTGGGGACATGCGCAGCAACGGGAAGCCAGACCTTCTTGTTGCCCACTTCGACGGAGCAATTTACTTCGAGGGAGATGGCCAAGGAGGATTCGAGGAGTTCCCGATCCAAACATACTATTGTCAACAGGCGGCTTTCGTGGCAAACGGACTGGCGTTGACCTTCATCGGGAGGGCTCGATCCGTCTCCGTACACGTGTACGACGTCAACCTGAGGTCCCGAGGGGCGGTCAACAACTTCTATGAGGACCCCTGGATGGATGGCGCGGACTTCGACGGCGATGGAATTTCGGATCTACTTGTCGAGACCGATCCTGGCTGTTCCGTTCTTCTTGCGGGAGGAGATCCATTCTTCCCGACGATCAAGAAGCGAGAGTACTTGAATTGCAAAAGCGCGACAAGCATTGCTGACCTTGATGGTGACGGGCTTCCAGAAATCATCGCGACTCAAGCAAAGAGCGTGTTCGTTCATGAAAACCAGACTGATTTTCACCTCATGGCCCGAGCGGGAACGGTCAACCTCCGATCCACGCCACCGCGTGACGTCCTCTTCTTGAATGGGTCGAGCGGGGAAGGAGTGGAACGGATCGTTGAGTACAACATCCTCTCTCGATTTACTCTGGAAATCGATCGCCCGCCTGCTGCCTCCCCATCAACCCGAATACCCTATGCATTGTACGCCTGGGTCTGCGCCCCCCAGGCAAGGACGGCCAGGACTCTGCCCTACGGAATCGGAACGAGCGCCATGCCCATGCCGATCACAGGCGGTGCACCCCTCCCCAGGATCCGGTGGAACAATACCGGAAGAGGCGACAGCCTCGGAAACCCGACCCGATCTTCCCGAGGAGCTCCCGAGGTACTCTTTGACAAACCTCAGGGACTTCTGCGCTATCGACCCTACATTTTTATCCAGGGGATCATCTACGATCCTGGATCGGCCGCGGCGGTCCCCGCAAGCGTCACCAACGGGATCGAGGCACACGCGGTCGTTCGCTAGCAGTGGGGTGTCTGGCAAGTCTGGTTGACGTTTGAGGACGGTTTCGTATTCTTGTTCTCGGGTAAACTGAGTCCTATGAACAAGGAAACCAATGAACGAGCATCCCGCCGAAGTCACCATTCGCGTCCGATCACAGCTGGTCCTGTTCCTCCTCCTGTCCTTCCTCCCCATCCAGCCCACTCTTGCCCAATCCTTCAAGGGTGTCACCGAGCTGGACAAAGGCTTTGCTTTTCAGGGCGGTCCGGTGAAGGCCGGCCATTACGGCGAAACCGAAGGCGGGAAGTACTTCAAAGAAACGGTGGTCTCCAGAACGCAGCTGACCATCGATTTCGATCGAGGAACCGTGAAGGGAGAAATCGTCCATGACTACAAGGGGCGCGCCCGGCTGTTCGGGGACAAGGACGACTTCAAGCCAACACCCTATACGACAACGATCCGATACGAGCTCGTCGGTGAGATCGATGTGACGTCCCTTGGTGAATCGACTCTCATCGCTCGTAGCCTGATCCGCGGAAAATTCACACACACCGACTCTTCCAACATCGAGGGACGTCCACAGCGTCTCGACACGAACGAAGGAGAGTTCGTCGGTTTGATCTGTAAGAACGTCGGCAAGACGATAAAAAATCTTCCGGAAGTCGGAGAGAGTTTCATCGTCTTGTATGCCAATGACTTTCGGGCTCCGTATTTTCTCAACGATGAGACGGTCCCCGAGAGTGATCGACGGGAGTGGCTGGATCGGGCCATGGATGAAGGATTCGAGCTTGAACAGGCCATCGGAATCGTCGCAGCTGATTTCAAGAATGAAATGCCGGCCTGGCTCGTGGACGCCTCGGTCGCTCGTTTTTCTCCGCGCAGTCTGATCGACGGCACTTTCAAGGATTCGAGCTACCGCCAGCTAATCCAATCGATTCCCGAGCGAGCTGACCATGTTCGGGGTGCTGCCTGTGACGGAGCAACCCACGTCTGGGTCATGGTCGAATGCCCAGGCACCGGAAGGGCCACCTTTAGCATTCAGGGGGATACCCAGGGCGGATTGTGTCGACCCGAGACGTTGAATGTCAAAGAAAAGCGACTGGAAGTAGCGACCTACTGGAGTGAAGAAACTGAGCGCCATTATGGTTTTGGACTCTACTCAACTCCGCAAGACTTCGGTTCCACTTCGTCCGCTGCTCGAACCATCTACATCGGAATCAAATGGGAGCCCGACCGGGTTCAAAATCCAAACGGGAAGATCCGCGAGCAGGAAAAGCCTGTCACTCTGGTTCGAGCACCCGTCATTCTTCAGCATGGGACCTATGACAATGCGGACTACTGCTGGCGTCAATATCCGCAGGATGAAATCGAGATCGCTGATTATCCTCCCGATCATGGGTCGATGTATGACTTCCTACTGGGTCAAGGATTTCGACTCCCCGACGGCAAGCCTGCAGTGTTCACCGTCAACTACGAGAACGAAATCGTCAATGGCTACACCCGGGGCAAGTTCATGTCGAGCGGCCTGCAGAAACACGAACGAACCGTTGAAGTCGACGGCGAATCCGTGGGGAGCAGTAGCTTTGTCAATCTATCTCATGTCCTCTGGGAGAATCCGGGGGGAATCAGAGATGCCATCCAGGAGTACCGAAAAGCCGGTCTGGCCGCGACCCAGGCTGACGTCATTTGCCATAGCCTGGGTGGACTCGTGGCCCGGCTTCACATTCGGGGTGCCCATCTGTTCAACCGAGGTCCCCAGAAAGACAACGAGCTTCCAGATCCGAGTAAGCCCGTGGAGCAGACCGTCTGGTATTACCGCCCGGACAACTTCATGAAAGGAGACGTGCATCGGCTCATCACCCTTTGCACCACTCACAAAGGGAGCGATGCTCCGGGAATGCTCATTCCCTACCAGGTGTTGTCGGAGCAGAAGGACGCCAGAGCACTTCTTGGACTCGAGGCCCATGCCCCCATTCCAACCCTGCGTGCCGCGGATCTGACCGAACCCGGAGACATCGGGATCCTCGACCGAAAACTGGTAGAAGTGTTGCTCCATTTCGTGGCCAAGGATACCGGAATGGGAGGAGCCTTCATCGATCAACAACCTGGTAGCAAGGCGCTTGGAGCAATTGGCCCTACACCTGTTCCCTCTCATGCCATTGCCGGGATTTGCCAGGATGAAGACCTCGATACGTTCAAGGGTTTCTACTGGGAACGCCTGCGCAAGATCTACTTGCTAACTCCCTATGACATCATCGAGCGGGTCCTCAGAACGCGCCGCCACGGGTCGGCAAGTTACGCCGCTCTCGTCAAGGCCGGCCGTCTGCAAGATCGGGCCGAGCAGGCCACCCGGGCAACCATGTTCTCGGGCAGCACGGCGCCGCCCGGAAGTGTACCCGAGTTCAAGCTCAAAAATACTCTCGGTGTCTTTCGATCGGTCATTTTTGGAAATCAGACGAATGACTGCACGGTGCGACTTGAGAGCGCCCTTGGCGGGCTTACCCCCGGGAAGGATGCCACAATTATCGACCATGTCCTTCACGGCTACGCACCCACATACCCGGCAGTTCAAAAGAGAATCCTCGAGTTGTTGCGAGGCGGCTTTCAGGATTTCAACCCTGCGGGTTTCCCCCCCGCCGGAGGACAGACCCAGGACGAACCGCCCGGCCCGGTGACCCCTCCTTCTCCCCGTCCGGAGTTGGCCGTCATCGTTCAGAAGGTTGGGGCCTCCGCCACTCGCATCAATTACGACAAGAAGACGATCGAACAGCTGGCGCGTCTTGAGTATCGCGCCGAACATCATACGATCTCCAGCTCCCGGGGAACAACCGAACTGACGGCCGAGATCGTGTCGGTTGACGACTCCCTCATGAGAATCACAATCGATGCGAAAGGAAAGCCTGCTCTTTTCCACCTTGGCGAGGCAGACCTCGAGGAAAACCGTATCAACACCCGTCTCCTGGAAGGAACGGTGAGGTTCGACATTGACCCGGCGAGTGTGGCTCGAACTCGGATCACGACCCCCGCCGTCGTCATCGAGAACGAGCAGACCTCTTTCACCGTGAACCACGATTTTGACACTCAAACCACCAATGTCATCGTCCATGATGGGCGAGTCAGGGTGATTCCCCGTGACGGGAGCAAGCCCTATGATCTGAGTCCGTCCGGGTCTGCCTCCCACAAGACTCCAGATCCTTCCGTCTTCACGGATCCGAGCGACTCTTCCAGGTCCGGGGAAGCCGATGTAGCAAAAGGTACTCCGCCGCCGACGATTCAACCACCCGAGGAACCGTTCGATCGGGAAATCATCGTTTTGAATGACGGGACCCGGGTGGACGTAACTACGGGGCGCCGGACAAGTGATCCACCGAAGGGGCCGTTTGACCGGGAGATCATCCGAGGGCCACGAAACACACCTTGGGTCGATCCACCTGAGGAGGGTCCGCCTCGAAACCTTCGGACTCTCGTCTACCATCAGCTTTTCGATGGAGGAAAAGACGGATTCGACAGTCATGTTGCCCATTTCCAGCCGATGCTCAGCGCTGACGGGAGTCGAGCCGTTTTCTACGGCAAGGCTGTCTATATCGTCGATCACGACGGCTCGAACCTTCATCGGATCGGAGATGTCGGAAGAGGAGTTGCGAATGCGGCGGATATTACCCCGAACGGAGAATGGATCACGGCCCACGATGACTTGCATCTGTATTCGGCGAGAGCGAATGGTTCGAAGATGCGCGAAATCATGGAGTCGAAACCTGGAGGGTTCTTCGGTCTTCGGATTCGTGGGGAGCAACCAACGATCTACCTGGTTACGTCCAAGACAGCCAAGGTGCGTACGACGGCAGATGCACCCTGGGACTCGATTCCCGCGGGCATCCTGGCCATCGACCCGGTAACCGGAGGTCGGCGACTGCTCGTGGATTTCGAATTGATGTCCAGGCGGCGAAGTAACGGGAATCCGTGGACCCTCTCGTCGTCTGCCCAGGGCAGATTTGCCTTCGACGCCTCCGAAACCGAGGTGCTCGCTTTCAGCCTCTATTCTGTCCCCGAGAAGATGTCTCTTATCTATTCGTGGTCGGCGGAGCGAGGCCTGTGCGAGCTGGCTCGGGCCAAGAAAATCACCTCTCTGGCGATCAGTGGGGACGGGACCACCGTGACCTACATAACCCGAGGCAAAGACGGAGGATTGTTTGCTGTAAATACTGATGGCTCGAACTGTCGCGAGGTAATATCGGCTACTGAGGCGCCAGCGGATCTGGTGAGTTCCAACAGCCTCACACAGTTGAGCTACGACGGGTCTTTGTTTCTGCACGGTATGGAGAACTTGTTGGTGCGAATTGCCGACGGCACGCCGCGACACCTGGGTCCGCCTCGAGGCAGCACAATCACATCGCACTTCTCCAGCACTCTCTATCGATTGGCCATGAACAGGGACGGTCTTCGCTTCATCTTTGTCGGGCAGATCAAGTCTCCCAAAAGAAGCCTGGTTTCGTTGGCTCTGAACCCGACGGATTATGGGAAGGCTCCCCGGATTTTCGGAGTCGATCTGAATCCTCCACGGCTCACCGGGTTTGTGCCCGCGCCTACGCTGACGGCAAACGTAGAGATGGACTTGAAGGTGACCCACGCAGCTGCCTGTATATTCCGGGAGGCAAAAATCGACCGTGAGTTCAAGGCTCGCCCTCTCCGAGACGACGGGAAAGGCGGTGATCCGCAGGGAGGTGATGGCATCTTCACAGCGGTCCACGTGCTGCCATACAGCGATCACAAAAACTGGACCGGATCTCGTGTTTTTCGAGTGTTGATCCAAGGAGTTGATGAGCAGAACCTCGCCCACGGGACTGCCGTGGATTTCGGCCCCTGGCCGATTGTTCCGGGAAAGAAGTAGGAGACAGGTGCGGGTCTACCGCTTGGGATCGTTTCCGGACCGCTCTGACGAACTCAATGGGGCATCATGATGATGCCTCTTATTGAACCACGACCGTCAATCCGTTCGTCACAGCAATCTTTCCTTGAGGAGAATCTGTATCCTTGATCAGGCCCTGAAGGAAAAAAGTGACGGCTCTCTGAATTCCTCCCGGCCGATTCTCAAGCGTGGTTGGAGCTGGATCGGACGGACGAGTAGGCTCGCCCAGAAGAGATGTAGCTCCGGCCAGGTTTCGCCAGATCGCTAGCGGTGCCTCAGAGGAACTGGGAGTATTCATCGACATCACCCGGCAGCTCAACCCGAGATCAAACCGTAGCGTCCGAGCATCCGTGGGTTGAGGGCGACCAATCCATCCGTAAAGAGCAAACCGCGAAGAACCTGGCGCAGCGGAAGGAGCAGCCTCGACCCTGAGTTCGAAGGAACTCTCTTGGCCAAGATAGACCGTGGGAACTATCCCAACACCGGAAAGACCATTCACAAAAATAACGGGAACCGGACTCCCAGAGGCACCATTCACGTTTCCCTCGATACACCCGGGAACAAACGATCGGTTCAAGATGACCTTGAATCCTGGCTGCCCGATGCTAGTTGTTCCGAGGACAGCACCGCCAGCCAGAAGAACGATGTCTGTTGCTCCGTCGTTGTCGAAGTCTCCAAGGTTCGCATAGAACCCATTCCCCGATCCGCCGATCTCGATTGCATCGCCCAAGAAAAGACCGCCGAATCCTTGTTGATACTCTTTCCCGTTCGTCACGTCTAAATGACCGTCAAGATCCAAGTCAACAACGATCCCCTGCCTTGTATCCGCTGACGATGTGAAGGCACCATCACCATGCCCCAGGTAAAGAAGTTCAGTGACAAGATCTAGATTCCCATCTTCGTTCATGTCCCCGATGGAGAGACGATTCGCCAGGTCGCCGGCCCCGAGGTTCTGGCGAAGGAAGAAATCCCCGTTCCCTAACCCCAAGAAAACGCTCAACCGAAATCCGTCGAATCTTGCTATCCGTTTAACGACAAGGTCGCAAATATCGTCATGGTTCAAATCGGCGGCCAGAAGACGATGGGGAAACAAAGGCGCCTTAAGCTCGTTGACAAGGTCAAAGCTTCCCTCGCCGTCGCCAAGATAAACAAGCACCCTGTGGCCCCCAGTTTCCGCGATAGCCAGGTCAGGGAGCCCGTCCTGATTAAAGTCCCTGGCGATGACATCCTTTGTTGCGTTCGGGAAGCCAAGGTCGTCGTGGCAAAACTGTCCATGCCCATCTCCGAGAAGGATCGACCCCCCTGAGGTGACGATATCCAGGTGGTCATCGAGGTTGAGGTCGCTTAATGAGAGGCCCTCATTAGCCGAAAATTGGACAGGAAACTCGGCGTCGCCGAGTTTGCCACCCTTCCCATCTCCAAAAACTACAAAAACTCGTTCATCAGTCTGAGTTACCATATCCAGACAACCATCTTCATCAAGATCGCCAACTTCGAGTCCCCGCACAGTCGGCAGAAAATTCGGAATGGGACCAAAGGAGTTGCGCTTTGCCGTCACGAGCTGGTCCGTGCCCGTCCCGGTGATGATCTGTACATCGGTCCGCCCACCTAGCCCTTCTCCCCCGACCACGACATCGCAATTCCCGTCCTCGTTGTAGTCGCCATGCGTCAGGAATCGCGCCATCCGAACACTCTCATACTCGTCAGCAAAACCAAGACGCCCCGCACCATCGCCGATAAATACCGAGAGACTATTGTTCAAGTCATTCGTGGCAACAATGTCGAGAGAACCGTCAGCATTGAGATCCAAAGCTGCCATTCCAGACAAAGTCGCAGGGGATGGAAACACTCCGGTCGGCACAAATCCCCCGGAACCATCGCCGGCAAGGACCGTTAGATCTCGCGGACAGATTTCAAACGGCGTATCAAAAGCAGAGCTGCCAACCACAAGGTCGACGTGTCCGTCGCTGGTGAAGTCTCCCGTCACGAGAGCCACCGGGCACAGATCAAGGCGCATGGGAACCACCGCGGCAGAACTGAATTGCCCCGTCCCATCTCCAAAAGCCAAAGCCAAACTATCTCCGCCCATTTCGGGGAAGAACAAGACGGCAAGATCGAGCACCCCGTCCTCGTCAAGGTCTTCGATCACGAGCGAGCGAGCTGGCTGAGAAAGCAGGAGCCTGACTGCACCAAGCCCGCCAAGGTTTCCATCGCCAAGAGCGACCACAACCTCATCCCCAAGAATCACGAGTGTATCGAGATGACCATCTGCATTCATGTCTGCAGACTCGACCCACTGAGGCCTTCCCGATAGTTGGAAGCTGGTCGCCATCGTGAACGCCCCGGAACCATCGCCCAATAAGATCGAGAGATCGAAACCACCACCATTCTTTTTCGACACCAGAGCCACATCGAATTCGTTGTCTTCGTCAAAATCCCCGACCGACGAGTGAATCGGGATTCGATCCTCAATCCGCGTGCGAACTTCCGCAAATCCACCCCGTCCGTCCCCAAGCAAAACGATGAGGGAAGCCTCCCGCTCTGGAAAACTCTGATCGCTGGTCACCAGAACATCTAGATGGTCATCCCCATTGAAATCGATCGTTTCAACCCGTAACGCTCCTCCGGTTGCCTCGGGAAATTCGAAGGGTACCGCCGTGTCGAAGTGAATGGTGTTGGTATCTGGTTGCCCCCAAACCGGCGCCCCAAGCACCATGAGGAAAAGAATCGACTTGGCTTTGTTCATGAATCCCTTCAGTGATTCGCCTGGAGGGCGATCGCGGACTAGACCACACATAACTGATGTCCCTCTGGTTATTCAACGGGCCTAATCCACCGGAGCTCGCGGAGCGAAGGTGGACTATCTGACACGGATGGTGACCGAGTTGCTAACGCTCCTCCCTTGACCATTCCCAGCTCCCAGGTCATCGATCACAGCCTGGATGGTGAGCAATGATCGATATTGAAGACCGTTCGGACGGGTCCTCATCCACGGAGCGCGCAGCGGTGCTCCAAGGGGAGATGGTAGACCTCTGCATGCCGCTTGAAACTCGGGGCTGGAAAGACACCGGATTGGCATGGGCTCAAGGTTGCCCTGACGGAAAACCGGATTCACAAGAAAGCCCAGAGTCTCGCCTCCGAACCTCAAGACTTGACAGTTTCGAGGTGCCCGATCCCAGACAAAACAAGAGTATCTTGCTTCATCCGGACCAGCAGGGGGAGCAGTCAGGGCAAACGTCAGGGGCTCGCCCAACGATACGTCAACGATCCGATCCCGTCCCCCTGCCATGCCATTGACGAACAACACATTCGACGCCGGACCAGCTCCCAAATTCACGGTCCCTGCCAGTGCCGTTTGAATTCCGGAGAAGGAATACGCCCCCCCGACATCCTCCATTCCAAACCGGTCGATTGCACAGGCTGCGATGACACTCACCGGGCCATCCAGAGTCACCGACGTTCCAAAGTAATCGTCGGCCTGCCCGTTATTCACGATTAGCTCTTGCTCAAGAAAAAACTGATTCCCATCGAGACGATATAAATAGGCGGCTCCGGATCTAACCGCGTTTCCGGTTCGCAACGAGGAACCAATGCAAAGCAATCCTCGATCAAGGGCCACATCCGAACCGAAGGCTTGCCGTTGTGGATCAAGCGGCTCGATCTCTTGCTCTTGCTGCCAGAACGTGCCGTTAAACCGATAGACATATACGGATCCGGCCATCGGTCCCTGATCATTGTCCCACGGGGAGGAGACGATGGCGATATCCCCACAAAGAGCCACGGCGTCTCCATAGCCAACGTTCTTTCTCCGGTCGTTCGCGGTGAACGTCTGAAATAAGTCAAGGGCCCGTCGATCGACATCGAGATGATAGATGTGAGCTGTCCCAAGGCGCCCGGGGCTAATGTCCTCGGCTCCGATCAGTACCTTTTGCCCGCTAATAGAAAGAGCACTTCCGAACCTGCCGGAGGAGGGGGAGAAGACAATCTCGCCCGGCAACCACATTTGGGATTGCACATCGTAAAAATACGGAAAGACCCTCCCGTTTCCGGAAATGAGGAGGACGTCCCCCTCGATTTCCACCGCCGTCTCGCCCGGGATGAAAGGGAGGTCGAAAGCCTGCTCTTCTCTCCACATTCCCAGTCCCTCATCGAATCGAAAGACATAGGCGCGTCGATGCCCCTTCGCAACAACGGCGAGAACATCGCCGCTCAACCCCAAGCTATCGCCAAAACGGTAAAAGGCCTCCCCTGCAGGCTCGGTAATCTTTTGGGTCTCAGTCCACCCGGTGCCGTCAAAACGAAAGAGATATACCGCGCCTGAATCCTCCCCCAAGTCATCTATCGTGGGGGAGCCAAGAGCAAGCCAGCCGCCGTCAAGATCAAGCGGTCCCCCACCAAGAAAGTCTTCTTCCATGGGGTCACTGGCCAGAATTTCCTGTTGCTGGACGAAGGGACACTGGGCAACAGCCGGGGAATTCTCAGAAGAAGATAGCCATAGCGCAAAGAGTAGGAGAAAGTGACACGTTCTCCGAACTCGAGGAGGGTAGCTCATAGAAATGCTCCAGTAAGATCCTGGTTGATCCTACTACACCCAACTCATTCCAGCAATAGCTGGGCGGACGAGCTGTTGAAAGGAGCAGGAGATCACTTCCGACTGACGCTCATGTGGACCACCAGTTCTCCGGATCCCGACACAACATCAAGATCCATCGGGCTAACTTGGTATAGACGACTACCGAGAGAAACCTCATACGATCCTGGGGCGACCCTTCCCCTGTACACCCGGGTGCCCGAGCGCTCCGGCAACCCCGGCGCCAACTCGGCCCCTCTGCGTTCATCGAACGAACGAAGGCTGAGCGGCGGGCGCAGCCGTTCATGCCCCGCGGCAAAACCCTCCACTACAACCCGGACGGTGCGGTGTGGCGCCAGCCGGACCTCGGTGATCTCCGGGAAGTTTCGCAGTTGAATCTCGACCTTTTCCCAGAAAGCATCGCCTTTTGGCATCGTGAACTCGACCTTGGCCTCGAAGCGATCCGGCAGCGAGCCCTCGATTTCACTCATTCCCCCGTCACCCACCGAAAAATAGTACCAGTAACTCCTACCTTGCCCCGGATTCAAGACCTTGAGCCCCCCCGAACTATCCGGAGGAACAGCCTCCCCACCGAGAAGCCAACGGATCTCATGCCCCCCGGAATCTTCTTCGTCCAGAGGGTCAAGAGCGATCTTTCCCAGGTCGAGGGTCGACTCTGCTCGAACGAAGCACTCGACCTTCGTGGGCTGATGCGATTCATCCGAGACGAACAGGGTCCAGGCCCCCTCTTCCAGAACCAGACTTTGAACCCCAGCACTGCTTGGCCGGGACGATTGAAAATGACGCCCGACGCGACGCCCCCGGTTCGATCTGGGCTCGACATCCGCTTTCAAAAGGGGGCCCTTCGAAAGAGCATCAACCACCTGGACAAGAACGACACCCGAAGGCCCTTTGGGCTTGCGTTTTGGCCTCTTCGCTCCCTTCTGAAGGTCCAGCAAGCTCCCGACACGAACATCATGGATTTGCTCTCCGGTCTCGAAAGGACCAAAGGACTTGTCCATCGCCCTACCGGACCTCAAGTCTTCAGGCCCCACGCCGACCCACTGACTGCCGGCATCCTGAACATCGAGTCGAATTTCGATCGGCGAGTTCTTACCCGCCAGGGCCACGGATGCCTCGTTTCCAAGCCCGGTGTTGTCGATGAGGTGTCCCGACTTCGTCGGAGGCTGGGGGCTTGCCCAGATCGAAAGAGCGCCAAAACGAAGCGCTTTCCGATCCTGAGTCGATATCTCTTCATAGTGCACCCGGACCCTCAAGGGATATGTCGTCGGTTCCCGGAACACGAGTGGAATCGATTGCCCGGAAACGATCCCCCCGGGTAGATCCAACGTCGAAGGGAGATAACCAGGAACCAGCGCTTCAAGACGACGGACATCATCCGCAGCACCTTCAATCTGGCAGAACAAGGACCCGACTCGCTTCGAGACATGGACCGTGGAAAGAGGCCCCTTTTCGGCCGCGACAATGATCTCGATCAGCGGGCTTCGATGGATTTTGTGGCCCTCGGTTGCCAAACCCATGGTCTCTTCGAAAACGCTCCACGGAATCGGATCTCCATCCTTGTTCACAGGGTTGATTTGAAACAACGTCAACGCGGGCAACCGGAGCACCACATCAGCCTTCACCTCTCCCGGATCGAGAGGATCGAGATAAAACATGTGCTGACCACCCGCCTCGGTGACGACAAGCACCTCCGACTCGCCCCGATAGGACTCGACCGAAAATCTTCCCGCACCATCGGTGAGTACCTCGGAGGGAAGCGCGGGATCGATCCGATTACCCGCCCCATCGAAAACCGCCTGATGTCGACGCTGACGACTCCCACCGAAACCCACCCAACCCTGAAGATCATGATCGGAATGCCGATGAGGATGGACGCTCACAAGAGCGTTTCCGAGAGGATAGCCGGAAGCGTCAAGAACGGTGCCCTCATAACGGGAGCCCCGGGGAAGAACGAGATCCCCGACGTCTACTCTCTTTTCGGCCGTGAACCAGGCGTGAGTGACCGCCCCCACCCGAGTAGCAAGCTCGGGTTGGAGAGCGATCGGCTGCCCTTTGCCGACAACCGGGCGTTCAGAAGCACCTTTCTTGATCGCTCCCCACTGCAGCCTCCGTTTGACCTCGATTCGAAACTCCCCCGGCACGGGCTCACCAGAGGAAGCGATCGGATCATCCACGCTGTGATCCGCAACGATGGAATGAAACGCACGACTGCGCAGAACGACCTGGGATCCGGGGACGGGCCTCCCGAGATCATCAACAACCCGCCCCGCCAGAGTGCAGGTCTCCACGGCAGGAGTATTTGCCTTCCTCGGGTCTCTGGGAAGGGTAAGACCAGGGTTGCCGGCTGAAGCCCTGTTTGCCACCATCTCACCTGAGCGACCATCCTCGGTGAGAGATTCCGTCTCCCCACTTCGTGCCGGAGTCGTCAGGGATTGCTTCGGCGGTACCCCCGGACTTTGCGGATGTTCCCGGGGAAAAAGCCAGGATCCTTTAGGGGTGTAGAGCCAGATCCCGAGGATCGTTGTCATCCCCAGAACACCGAACAATTTCAGCCTCAGTCTTGCCATATCGCGCCCTCAAACCCCGATCCATGGTCCGAGATGAGAGTCGCTTTTAACTCCCCCATCTTCTCCACATTTTCACAAATATTTAGAAACCCGGTCCCATCCATCTCGATGAAGGGCATTCACGTGATCTCGTTGATGTGCCCGCGGGATAATTGAGAAATATATCCGATACGAGAAAGTGAACCTGTGTCTCTCAGCTGACTTGAACCGTCGGGAAGCGTCTTGGGCGAGCTGCGATGCGGGATAACACACTCTGCCTAAATTAGTTAGGAGCTGAACACTTACCTTGACTGGACAAACAACCATGCACCTCCCATAATCTTTGGAATTGGTGAGTTACTACGGGAAGCCTGGAAGAGTCTGGTAACGATACGCAGCACGGGGATACATCAAGCACCGACCCGCTTCTTCTCACCTCAACGAGATCATCATCTCAGCATTCGGAGACTTCTTAGGGGGGCCAGTAATGTCTATTGCCAGGGGAACGCTCCGTCGTTTTCAAATCGTCTTCACCATCCATTTCCTGCTGCTTTCAGGAAGTTGGCAAGCCGCGCAGGCGCAACCTCCCTTCGACGGAACTCTGCGCAATTACTTCACCGGTCGCGAGACCCTGCTCATCGACAACACCCCACCCGATGACCCGGATGACGATCGGCAGCGCTTCTTTGACTCCCCTCTCCAGGCCGGTTTGATCCAGAAAATCTGTGATCGGGGAATCACGGTAAAATTCGGTCCCCCTCCTGTCCCGTGCGACAAGCTGTCCACCATCCAGACCGGTCCCATCGCCCCGGACTCGGAGGAGGCGATGATCATCACCGAAGCGGCAAACAACTGGATGGAACTCCTTCCCGGAATCGGGCCCGTCACCATCTACTTCCAGTTTGACCGGACTCCGATCACAAATCCTCCGCCTCCCGGTTTTCGTCTTGGCTCGACTCTTTGCGTCAAAGTGACCGAGGAAGCAGGATTCGTTACCGAAGCAACCGTCCTCTTTCGAGATATCGAAAACCTCCAGGTGGAAATCGGAGGCCAACGGCGTCAGGCCGGCACCTACTACAAAAAACTGGACGTTGGCAATCCGAATGACCGCGACTCCCTTGCTCGATGCGCACCCCGATGCTTCGATCTTCTGAGCCTTGCCCGGCACGAGATCGGCCACGCCATCGGTTTCTTCTTTGGCGACCCCGATGCGAGCGAGCCATTCACCCGATTCAGAAGACGGGTCAAGACTGACAACGATGGCAAGTTCATCCAGTGTCCCGGCCTCGAGCCAGAGATCATGCGCCTCGATGAAGACGGACAGCACATTCCCCGGCCAAGACAAGCGGACGATCTCCCGTGCCGCTCCGGCAATGCCTTTCCCCTTCTTTGCAAGTGCAAGTTGAAGAAGAACGAACGCAGGTCCATCACCAGCTGCGAGGTCGAGGTACTCAAGTGCGTCTATGAAGGCTTCGGCGACGTGCCAACCGCCGACTGCCTAACAAGGCGTCCGTCGGGCTTCAACATCGGTAAAGTCATGACGTTTCTTACTGAAGATAAAGACACTTATTACGTTGGGCTCGAGCTTCCCGGGGACAAGAATCCGTTCGATGCGGACAACAACCGAAACGCTTCCACCCTGGCACCAGACCTGAGGGAAGCACGAGATCGGGGGATCCTCCCCGGCATCAGCGATAAAGGCACGGAGTTCTATCGAGTCAAAATGGACTTTGGAAACAACGGAGAACCGGACCCGGGCCCTGGACCCCGGTCCTTCGACCTGATTCTCGAGCTCAAGACGGAGAACGGAGAGGTTCCCCCGACCTCGGGAAACATCCGGGCCTTTCTCGAAACCAACCCTCAAGAAGAACTTCCTGAAGACATGTTCCA